>CAZGSQ010000172.1:0-6659 GCA_964528535.1 uncultured Tangfeifania sp.
GACTGGAGTTCAGACGTGTGCTCTTCCGATCTGCCTGAAAATAATATTCCGGAATCTTGCCAATTGTGGTAACTGCAGACAAGACAGTAGTTCCCATTCCATCCCGTCGTGCTACATTCTTTGCGCCGCCTTCCGGATAAAACCCCTTCAACTCAGCGGCAATGTTGGAAAGGTGGATGGCATCGAAATAGTCACCTCCTTTTTCACACGCAATCACTTTCACGCATGGGTCTGGCACTCCTTGAAACCACAAGGCTTCTATATTATCCAGGGGAACAGACAGGAGCAATGGAATCTTGTTTTCCGAACAGACTCTGGCAAAGGCCCTTGCAGTATTGCCTGCAGAAGCCACAACCATTACTCCTTTTGTACCATTGGTCCTTGCACAAACAGAGAAAGCTTCACACTCCTTGAAGGTACCCGATGTCATGAAAGCTCCCTTTTCGGGCCAATATCCATTAAAAGTAACGTACAAACGGCCCATGCCAAGGTATTCAGCCATTCCCCTGCTCTGATAGGTAACAGGTGCTCCTGAACCTTCCAGTACTCTTTCGACAGGCAACCAGTCTGAAAATTGGTACAAACCAGGATGCTCAGGATGCAACTCTATTTTATGTTTGTCATAAATTGTCCTGATCAGACTAGGAGCATGTGCTTGAGGACACTGTAACTCCCAGTATTTGTCAGTAAATTCTTCGCCACAGCAAAGAGATCGGAGGTGGTATTTTGTAGGGTGGAAATCTGTCATGGTAATTAACTTGGAAAGTCCCAAATTTAATTCATTTGAACACCGTGACCAAAGAAAGTTGCAGAAATAGCAAGAAAAAAGCAGGGAGTATGAAAACCTCCCTGCTTTACCTAACCTAAACCTAACCTAAATAACCTTTCAAAGTGTGAAAGGGTACGTTTAATATTTTTAATTGATCGTATCAATTTCAATACAAGTATAACTCATTTTTCAGGGAATTCCAAATATTTCTTTCAATTAATTTTGTAAAAAATGTTAATTATTTTTTATTCTTTCATGTTGTGGTACACATTGGTAACATCTTCATCTTCATCGAATTTCGCAAGAAGTTTCTCAATGGCTGCCATCTGTTCTTCATTTAATTCTTTGGTTTCAGAAGGAATTCTTTCAAAATCGGCACTTACTAACTCGTAATTATTCTCTTCAAGGTACTTCTGAATTGGTCCGAAGGCCTCAAAATCGCCATAAATAATGACGTTCTCCTCCTCTTCGAAAATTTCCTGAACGCCAAAATCAATCATCTCAAGTTCCAACTCTTCAATGTCCAAACCGGCTTTACCAACAATCTTGAACTGACATTTGCGTTCAAACATGTAATCCACACAACCCGTAGTTCCCAGGGAACCATTCATTTTTGTGAAATAACTCCTCACGTTGGCAACAGTGCGTGTGGGATTATCCGTTGCTGTTTCAACCAGGATGGCAATCCCGAACGGCCCGTATCCTTCATAAACAACCTCTTTGTAATCTGCCTGATCCTTGGAAGTAGCCTTCTTGATGGCCCTCTCCACATTCTCTTTGGGCATGCTTGCAGCCTTGGCATTTTGCATCAAAACTCTCAATCGCGAGTTGGAGGTTGGGTCTGGTCCGCCGGTTTTGATACAAATCGCTATCTCTTTGCCAATTCTGGTAAATGTTTTGGCCATCGCTCCCCATCGTTTCATCTTTCTGGCCTTTCGGTATTCAAATGCGCGTCCCATATTTTGAATCAATTTAAATTTCGGTTTGCAAATTTAATCGATTTTACCAAAAAGAAACCTGACTTTGAAGGAATGTTTAGCAACTCCTTCATTATTGTGGATGATACAGGCCTGTTGAGTTAAGTTGCTGGACATTGTACCTTATGACATCCATGAGGCTTGAAGTTTGATGCATACCTGGAAAGTTAAGCAGCTTCCTGTAAACATTGTCCGATTTGATTTTAACCAAAGGCAAACCTACAGGATTATGCTCATTGTCTAGGATCAATCCGGAAGTTACCTTGGCCATTTTTTCAATATCAACAGCCTCCAATGCAGCAGGTCCAAAGATGCCTGCAACTTCAAATCCCAGCTCTTTCGCGATGGATTGCTGGAAGAAATTGACAAGGACGGGAGCGGCATTCAGCCCTGATTTGTCGAATTGTGCCTTACTTTCAGTCAGTAAATATCGAATGGAATCAAGATTCTGAAGTGCCACTTTTTCGGTTCCCAGACGTTGAGCAATCTCCATGACCGATTTTTCGATGGTCGACATGTTGTAGTCTGTATCAATTTTCAAAAGCACCTCTTTTTTAAGTTCCATTCCGGTTTGCAACCTCTTGACCATTGTCTCGTATCCGGCAAAAATGATCACTTTCGCATGCATGATCAATGCAATGTCTGAGGGTCTCAACTCATATTCCGAAGGATGCTCCATGTTAAAAGGGGCGAGAACAACTACATTTTTTGCTCCCGCACTTCGGGCAAAGGCGGCCGTCCAGGAATTTGTTGCTACGACCATCGAATCATTTCTGACTGGTTCTTTGCATCCTGAAAATATCAGTACTGCCACCAAAACGACAATATATTGATTGAATTTCACTCTTAACAATTTGTTTTTTAATGGTAGTATGGAGCTCCATGTTGCATCAATTGTTATCATGCTATTGGATGTGTTGAAACTCGAGGTTCGTTTCATTTTCTTTTTGTTAAAATAAGAATTAAAAATACGATAGAAGCGAAGATCGCAATCGTTGAACTGGCCGGCAATTCAAGCGCCAGCGAGATAAGGAATCCAACAATAGCAAAGAAGCCGCCCCACAAGGATGACCAAAGTATCATTCCCTTGTAGCTCTTTGCATGGTAAGAGGCAATAAGGGCAGGAAGTAGAAGGAGCGCATCAAGTAACAATGCACCAATCAGTTTCATCGCAGCGGCTACTGTCACTGCCGTTATCAGAATGATGAAATAATAAAATCCCGTCTCCCGGACGCCTGAAGTGATGGCAATATCCTTGTCAAAAAATACTGCACGAAGCTGGTGTCTGAAAGACGCCTGAAAAAGTATCAGCAGCAAGGAAAAGAGGAGTGTTCCAAAAAATTCGTATCCATTTAAAGTATACAAGCTTCCCCACATCAGACTCAATGTATCTTTGGCAGGAATCTGAAACCTGTAAATAAAGATGAAGGCCAGAGAGATGGAAACCACCATAAAAAATGCACTCAACTGGCCCGGATCAGCTTTCAGGGTACGTGACATTCTTGTCATCAACAGAACCAACAATAGATTAATTGCCAGGGTGCCGGCAAATGGATTAAGCTCCAGTGCCAAGGAAAGGGCTCCACCCAAAATGGCTCCATGCATCAACATGAAGCGCAAAGGCAAAAGATTCATCCGCAAAAGGTACACTCCGGTAATTGGAAATGCAAAGCCGGTAAGGACCAAAACGACAAATCCTTTCAGGATGGGAGAATAGGTAAATAGTTCTAACATAGTCTCCCGCCTTTCAAAAATTTGGTTTGCCATCCCAATTTACCTGCCCATATCGTATCATGTGAGACCAACAACATGGTAGGAGCCTCATTTCTGCTCAAATCGTACAAAAGCTCCCAAAGCTCTTCTTTCCCTTTTTCATCGAGGTAAGAAGTCGGTTCATCCAACAACAGCAACCTTGCATTCTGACACAGGCATCTTGCGAGTGATATTCTTTGCTTTTCTCCACCAGAAAGTTGATGAAATAAGTTGTTTTGCAAATGAAAACATCCAGTTTTTCGCATGGCAAGTTCGACTTTATAGGTACGCTCCTTGTCCGTAATTTTGATTCCACTCACCCCAATGGCAACTACTTCGGCAGCCGTGATGGGGAAATTATTTTTAACAATTTCCTGGTTAAGATAACCTGTTTGTGCCCTGTTTTTGCGCCACGAAGTACTTCCAACCAGCTCCTCCCCTACCATTACTGATCCCTGATAAGGTAGATTCAATCCGAGGATGGATCGCAGCAGCGTTGTCTTTCCACAACCATTATCTCCTTGTATCACAAGTTGTTCACCTCTTCCGAGCGAAAGATCAAGATTTTCGAGAATGGTCTTTTCTGCAATTTTAACAGTTAATGCATCAATATTTAGAGAAATACCTTGAACTCTTCCGGCACGTTTCCGAAGAAAAAGGTAGGTGTCTTCCAAACTCATCTTCTCGGTGATCAAATCTTCTGTCCTGCACTGGATGTGATCTACCAACTGATGGTAGGAATAGTTGACCCCATGCTCTTCGAAAACGGGAATCGCTCTTTCACTCAACAATTCAATGAAACAATTGCGAATGCCCATCCTGACTATCAACGATGCTGCAGCTTTTCCGGCGATCTTGTCTCTGAGAAAAAGCTCACCTACCGGGATAGCCGATTGCTCAAGATAGACCTCCAGCTCAAAAAGTGGGTAGAGCCAGTGCGCATCATTTGTAAATACTTCTTTGTCGTTGTGTAAAACTATGAGTGAATGTTCCAACTGTCAAAATTTGATCAAAAATATCCTTTTTGTCGGAGATTCGTTACTTAATTTAGCACGGAAAAAATATTCTTTGAATTTTTCATCCATTTTCCACCTGGGAAAAGCAGGAGCGCATTGAGAATAAAGGCGCTAATAATAAGAAGATTACCAATGTTATGATCCAGGTACATCCCGATTATTTTTCCTGACAAGGCCAGCAAACCACCCAATAAAATGGCCAGGTTGCTCTGCACTTTGTTGTTTCTGAAACCCAGCAATCCCGCCAGGACAGGCAGGATGAATGCCCCTGAAAAAAAAGTCAGTGCGACCAGGAGCGATTGTACGATGGAGGTCACCGCCAAGGCCATGATGATACTCAGAACTCCTGTTCCAGCCAGAATAAGCCTGGTTTGGCGCAACGAAACCATGGTATCAAGATCCTCGTTGAAGGTATTTGCAACAATGACGGATGATGTCAAAAGCGTTGTTGACGCAGCCGACATGATTCCGGAGAGAATGGCTGCGACCAATATTCCAATGCCCCAATCGGGTAAGAGATGATTCATGACAGAAATAAGGGAAGAACCTTGGTTGAAATCAAAATCAGGAAAATGTTGTGCCGAGTAGACACCAAGATAAGTGATCAAAAAGGCAAAGGGTACCAATATTAGTGCCGAAATAAAAACGCTCTTTCGTGCGACGCGCTCACTATCAGCACAAAACAACCTGGTGTAGATGTCCGGTCCAACCAAATAAGTTGTAGAATGCACCAAGAAAAGTACCAACAGATCCATTGGATGAAACGAATTATTGAAAGGAAAATTCAATTTTGATTCCTGCACATTTCCTGCCGGGATGCCAAAATAGAGGTAGCCTGCGATGGCAGCAACACCCGCAACAATAATAAATGATTGTACCAAATCAGTCTTCAGAACGGAAATCTGACCTCCGATGATCGTGTAAAAAATAAACAAGAGTCCGATACCACCAACCGACAAGCTGTATGGTAATCCAAAAAAGCTGTTGATAACTTTAGCTCCTCCAATGATTTGAGCCGCAATCACGCCGATCCATGCCAAGGGAATGACAAAAGAAGAGATGATTTTGGCCTCTTTTCCATACAGATCCCCTATCAGCTGTGGCAGGGTGTATTTTCCAAACCTCTTCACCAATGGTGCTACCAAAACGAGCAACAAAAGGCCAATCGCTCCTGTCAAAAGCATCCAGGCGGCAGCCCAGCCCTGTGTAAAGGCAAGATCACAACTACCAAGGATGGCCGAACTTCCCAAAATTGTTGCAAGTAATGATCCCGATATTTGCCAAACATTTCCCTTTTTCCCGGCTACCATGAAATCGCCAGGGGTCTTGACCTTGCGGGAGGATACGATTCCTATCAGGATCATGGAGGCAACATAGAGGATAAGAATCAGGTATTTGAGCATGTGAAATTAGTTATGAGTTATGAGTTATGGACTGAAATGGCTGTAGGGTGCATGGAAAGAAATTCAATATTTTCGATAAAAGTAATGATCTTATTCGCTTGGGGAAACCCTGTCAATAATTGAGCAATTCTGAGAATTGAAGGAATTCTTAGCAAAGGGTGATTTATATTAGGATTTCAAGACTCAGAAAGTTGTAATTTTGTATCTCAAGCCACTGAAATTAATTCTTCATACCAACACAGCAAACAGAGATGAAAGCAATCAGAAAGAGTCGGCCGGGGAAAGGTTTGTGGATGGAAGAGGTTCCGATCCCTGAAACAGGTGTCAATGAAGTACTTATAAAAATCAGTAAATCCGCTGTTTGTGGGACTGATTTGCACATTTACAAGTGGGATGCCTGGGCGCAGAAGACCATCAAAACCCCCATGACCATTGGGCACGAATATGTGGGCACCGTTGTGAAGATTGGGGATGAAGTGACAAAAGTAGGTATTGGAGAGCGCGTTACCGTAGAAGGACACATCGCCTGTGGATTTTGTCGCAACTGCCGCAGAGGCAGGAAACACATTTGTGACCATACCATCGGAATAGGAGTCAACAGGGATGGTGGCTTCGCAGAATACGTCTCTGTTCCTGCCGAAAATGTCCTGCACATCGATTCCAGAATTCCGGACGAGATCGTCTCTATCATGGATACATTGTGCAACGCTACCAATACGGCACTCTCCTTTCGGCTGATAGG
>CAZGSQ010000173.1:0-6622 GCA_964528535.1 uncultured Tangfeifania sp.
CTTGGCAGAAGAGGCCGTCGCAGTAGAAGAAGCTTCGGAAATTGTAGAACCAGTGGCAGAAGAAGTTGTTGCTGTGGTTGACGAAATTGTGGTCGAAGAGCCGGAAGTGGTGGCCCCCATTGCCGTGGTTGAACTGCCGGTTGTTGAAGAGAAAGTGGTCGTAGCAGAAAAAAAGGCTGTGTTTGAGACTGCCTCTGCCGCCAATGAAGAAGAATTTGACTGGGATGCCTTCGAAGGCAAAAAATCCACAGCAGGAGCATCTTCCAAACTATCCATGACTGAAATGTACGACAACACACTCTCCATTCTTCAGGAGAAAGAGTGTGTAGATGGTATCGTTATCTCGATGAACAAACGCGAAGTTGTCGTCAACATTGGCTACAAATCCGATGGGATTGTCTCAGTCAATGAATTCAGGTACAATCCAAACCTCAAAGTGGGTGACAAAGTCGAGGTGTATGTTGAGACCCTCGAAGACAAAAAAGGTCAGTTAACCCTTTCCCACAAAAAAGCTCGTGCCATGCGTAGTTGGGATCGTGTTAATTCTTCCCTTGAAAATGATGAAATTATTACCGGATTTATCAAATGCCGTACAAAAGGCGGTATGATTGTAGATGTATTCGGTATCGAAGCATTCTTACCAGGATCGCAGATAGATGTTAAACCTATCCGTGACTACGACATCTACGTTGGAAAGACGATGGAATTCAAGGTGGTTAAAATCAACCACGAGTTCAGGAACGTAGTCGTATCTCACAAGGCTTTGATCGAAGCCGAGTTGGAACAACAGAAAAAAGACATCATTTCCAAATTGGAAAAGGGTCAGGTACTGGAAGGTACGGTTAAGAATATCACCTCTTATGGTGTCTTTATTGACCTTGGTGGCGTAGATGGATTGATCCACATCACCGACCTTAGCTGGGGCCGAGTGGCACATCCTAATGAAATCGTGCAACTGGACGAAAAAATCAATGTTGTTATCCTCGACTTCGATGATGAGAAGAAGAGAATTGCACTTGGTTTGAAACAACTGGCTTCACATCCTTGGGACAACGTAAGTGCCGACCTTAAAGTGGGTGATGTAGTCAAAGGAAAAGTAGTTGTCATTGCCGACTACGGCGCATTCATTGAAATTGCAGCCGGTGTGGAAGGTTTGATCCACGTTTCCGAGATGAGTTGGTCACAGCACCTTCGTTCTGCACAGGACTTCCTGAAAGTTGGCGACGAAGTAGAGGCTACCATCCTTACACTTGACCGTGACGAACACAAAATGTCATTGGGGATCAAGCAAATGAAGAATGATCCTTGGTCACAGATCGAAACCAAATACACCATTGGTACTTCACATACTGCCAAAGTTCGCAATTTCACCAATTTTGGTGTTTTTGTTGAAATCGAAGAAGGTGTAGACGGACTGATCCACATCAGCGATCTTAGCTGGACCAAGAAGATCAAACACCCATCAGAATTCACCTCAATTGGCTCTGAAATTGAAGTTCAAGTGCTCGATATTGATAAGGAAAATCGTCGTTTGAGCCTCGGACACAAACAGTTGGAAGAAAATCCATGGGATGTTTTCGAAACTATCTTTACAGTTGATTCTATTCATGAAGGTACTGTCATTGATTTGTTTGACAAGGGAGCCGTAATCGCTCTACCTTATGGTGTTGAGGGCTTTGCAACACCGCGGCACCTTGTGAAAGACGATGGTTCTCACGTGAAAATGGATGAAAAACTAGAATTCAAAGTGATTGAATTCTCGAAATCAGCCAAAAGAATCATTCTTTCACATTCCCGTGTCTACGAGGACGTCAAGAAGACAGAAGATACCGCCAAGAAAAAGGCGGCTACCAGAACGACTGCTCCCAAGAGTGTTAAACCGGTGAAAGATACCATGGAGAAAACAACCCTTGGAGATATCAGTGAATTGGCAGCTTTACGTACTCAAATGGAAGAAAACGAGAAGAAATAGTTTATCTCTTTCCTTGTCGTGAATTTCAGTATACAAAAAATAGAATCGCATACCAGCATCAGGGTACTCAATAAATTTCTTGATTCCCTGGTCGCTCCCGGTTTAAAATCAGAATTGGTTTTGATCGTTGGAAATGGTGAAAAAAACATTTTGATCGATCTTAGCAGTTGTGATTCATGTGATTCGTCAGGAATGAGTGCACTGTTATTGGGCCATCGACTTTGTAGTGGAGCCAATGGAAAGTTTGTATTGATTGGGCTTTCCAATGCTCTCAAAGAGTCGATAGAAATTGTAGAATTTGACGTTTTTCTTGTTTCCTCTGAATCAAGGGAAGAGGCCGAAAAGCTATTTGCATGACAAGTAATACTTAATTGAAATACCAAAAACCCGGCCAATGTGTCGGGTTTTTTTATCTTTGAACCCATGAATTCATTCTCCGTTACGATTCTTGGAAGCAGTTCAGCCCTGCCTACTTCCCACAGGTTTCCGACCTCCCAGGTTGTCAGGCTAAATGAACAATTGTTCCTCGTCGACTGCGGAGAGGGGACTCAAATTCAGCTGAGAAAGTATGGATTTAAAATGGGAAGGATCAACCATATCTTTATCTCTCATTTGCATGGGGATCATATTTACGGTTTGCCCGGATTGATCTCCTCGCTCGCGCTTTATGGGAAAAAAGGAGAAATTCACATCCATGCTCATTCAGACCTTCAGTCGATGATGGAGGGGATGATGAGGTTTATGAATGAGTTAACAGTTATGACTGTAAAGTACCATCCGCTCAATTTTAAGCGAAATTCACTTCTGTATGAGGATAAAAAGATCAGGATAAGTTCCTTTCCACTAAAGCACAGAATTTCATGCTGTGGTTTTCTCTTTGAGGAATTACCTTCCGACCTTCATCTCGACAAATCGGCTTTGGAAAAATTTGAAATACCTGTATCTCAAAGATACAATATAAAGGGTGGTGCAGATTTGGTTTTGGACGATGGGACAATTGTTCCGAACAGTGAAATAACGCTGCCTGCCACTCCACCAAGAAGCTATGCCTTTTGCACCGACACATGCGCGCTAACTAAAATTGTACCAACAGTCAAAGAGGTAGATCTGCTTTACCATGAAGCAACTTTTGGCGGTGATTTGGCCGACCTTGCAGCAAAGACTTATCATTCCACTTCACTTCAGGCTGCCGGGATTGCCAGTTTGGCAAAAGTAAAGAAGCTGGTCATTGGCCATTTCTCATCAAGGTACAAGGATGTTTCACAATTGGTTAACGAAGCCCGTACGATATTTCCGGAAACTTATGCTGCCAACGACGGGGATTGTTATGAGTTATAAATGGATTTTTTATGAACTATTGTCCATTCGCATTTATTTGCAATCTAAATTATCCAATTTCTTTACTCAACTATTCCTGATCACTGAAAAACTCTTTGTGGAAATTAACGAGGTACAAGCGCTCCTCTGCGCGGGTAAAGGCAGTATATAACCAGCGAAGGAATTCCCTGTCGATCATCTCCGAAGTCAGATAGCCATGGTCTAAAAAAACAGCCTTCCACTGCCCCCCCTGGGCCTTGTGGCAAGTAACGGCATAAGAATATTTTACCTGAAGTGCATTGAAATATGGATCTTCGCGAATCTTTTTCCATCGGTCGCGCTTGTTACGTATCTCCTGATAATCTTCCGAAATGGCTTCAAACAAACTTTTATTTGCCTCCGACGAAAGTGCAGGAGCTTCAACTGTCAGCGTTTCCAGTATGATTTTGCATTCGATTTCGATATTCTGGTAATCAATCAGTCGCAGCACTACATTGGCAAAATGAAAGCCATATCGTTCCTCCTGCTTCTTGATCCGGACGATCTCTGCAATGTCGCCATTGGCTATGAAATCGAGTTCCTCCAACTGCTTCGACCAATGGTAATTATTCTTGACAACCATCAGTAAATCACCCCGGGTGATTTGGTCTTCCTGAAACAGGATCGTTTTGCGTATCCCTTCATTAAACAAATTGGCCCTTTTGTTGGATCTGGTAATGACAATTGTCTCTTCAATGCCCATCCGGCTGTAACACGTTGAGATCTCTTCAATCAATTGATCTCCTCCGATTTGAATCACATCCTGAAATCCTTTTGTGTTGAAATGCCAGAATCCTGTAGGTGCTTCCTCCAGAATGCGATTCCTAATCTGGGTGGCATTTTCAAGTATGCCTGAATCAAGAGACTGCCTGACTACCTGTCTTAACTCCTGGGTAATTACTTCCAGTCCAAAAAGAGAGAGCTCCTCCTTCTCGAGTGCTGGACTTATGGCCAGTCCAACCGGCGGCAATTGGGCAGTATCACCCGAAATAATGAGTTTGCAGTTAAATCCACCTGTCACATAATCAATTAGATCAGATAACAAATAGCCGGATCCAAAGAGACTATGTTCCTGTGGTAGATTGGAGATCATGGAAGCCTCGTCCACAATAAAAATGCAATTTTTACCAAGGTTGCGATCCAGTGAAAATTTGCTTTGTCCGTCGATCCCAGACTGCTGCCTGTAGATTTTCTTGTGAATGGTTGAGGCAGGTTTTCCGCTCTGTTTTGAGAGGACTTTTGCCGCACGACCGGTAGGAGCCAAAAGGATGCAATTGATTTTGAGTTCATCCAACACTTTTACCAATGCCCCAATTGTAGAGGTCTTTCCTGTACCTGCGTACCCTTTTAACAAGAAGAGTGCATCTGTTTCCGGAATTGAAACGAAGCCTGCCAAAGTATCAATCATCTCGCGCTGACCTTCGGTAGGGAAATGCCCCAATTTTTGAATGATCAGATCTGAAATGTATTTTTTCATTTGTAAGGCTTTTTTGGATGTAGGTCGACAAGAATCAGATAAATTATTTAAATTTGTAGACTGTGCACCAATTTCTTGCGAAGGAAATGAAAAAAAACGAGTAATATTTTTTGTTCTCTTTTTTCTTTTAAAATTCCGAATTCTGACATTGGTCTTTGCCATTGTTTCGAAGGAGGCAAGTTGATCTTGGTGCATTGTATACAGAACCCATAAAACGATCCCATGCACGATATCTGTTTTATCGACAAAACGTTCGATCGCGAGCAGACAAATTTATACCATCTTTCCATCCAGATAAGTCTGGATGGATTCTCATTTGCCATTCTGGATATCCCCAAAGGAAAATATACTGTATTGAAATTCAGTAATTTATTTTTGAAGCGACCCAGATTGCTTTTTATGAAGGTGAGGGAGTTGATGATTCAGGATGAATTCCTCAACCTAAAATACAAGAGCATAGAGATTATTTATTCTACAGATAGATTCACCCTGGTACCTCAAGCATTTTACCAAAATGGATACGGTGATAAATTCTTCGCTTTTAACCAGGAGAGCGAAAAGGGCTACCAGTTGGAAAAGACATTTTTGCCAAAAGCTGATACTTGGTGCCTCTTCTCTGTTCCTGAAAATCTAAGGGAATTTCTTGCACTTAAATTCCCCAAAGCCACCCTCCGACACAGTCTATTTCCGTTCATCGACAAGGCCTTGAAAGAGAATAAGAATTTCCCTGAACGAAAACAAGTTCACTTGAATTTTTTTAGAGACTATTTTGAAGTCATTGCACTTTCAAATACTAAATTGTTGTTATGTAACCAGTTTAGTTACGCCAGTGATAGCGATGTACTCTACTTTGTCCTCTATATTTTTGAAGAGCTCAGGCTCTCACCTGATACTACTGAGGTTGTATTTCATGGACAGTGTGAACAGACTTCTCCACTTTACCTTACTTTTAAAAAATATATTAGGAAACTGGCTTTTGCTCGTCCAACCTCCTTGTTTACCTATAGCTACACCTTCAGCCAAATTCCAGATCACTATTTCACTACACTTTTTGACAGTTACAAATGCGAATAATCGGAGGTGAATTCAAGGGCCGGCTATTTAACCCCGGAAAAAATTTCAAGGCCAGACCTACCACTGATTTTGCCCGTGAAAATCTATTCAACATTTTGAACAACAGGATAGATTTTGAGGAGACAAAGGTACTTGACCTCTTTTCAGGAACAGGGAGTATCTCTTTTGAATTTGCTTCACGTGGATGTCTTTCCGTTACCGCAGTTGAGATGGATCATGTACATTATGCTTTTATCTCTTCTATCATACAATCGCTTAATATTGGCAAGATTATCAGACTATTAAGATACGATGTTCTTAAATTTATACCGAGTTGTACTGAACAGTATGATCTGATTTTTGCGGACCCACCCTACCAGATGAAAACCTTGAAGGAGATTCCTGATCTTGTTCTGAATCACAATCTCCTAAGCAAAGATGGGATATTTATTCTTGAACATGGAAAGAGTGACGATTTCACCAGGCACCCCAATCTTTTCGAGCAAAGGGTTTATGGAAGTGTTCATTTTTCATTCTTTCGTCCCTTATCGGGAGCCATTGGCGAAAATTCTTCTGAATAAGAAAACAGGCAATTGGGGATGGTACTATTTTTATCCAAACTCCTTTGCAGATAAACAAAACAAGTCGTATATTTGCACAGCTTTTAAGGACCGTTTGTCGATGTCACAGATGTAATTCCTTCAATACCTTGGTTTGGTAGTTCAGTTGGTTAGAATACCTGCCTGTCACGCAGGGGGTCGCGG
>CAZGSQ010000174.1:0-6569 GCA_964528535.1 uncultured Tangfeifania sp.
CTCGTCAATGCATGGGGCTTCGGGTTTTCCAAAAGGGCTAAGATAGACCAAGCGTTGATCGATTCATTGATGCCATTGGTTGGATATAGAAAAATTCAACTCGTCAATGGCAAACTCATCAAGGCAGATTCAAGAATTAGGATTGATTTTGATGCTATAGCACAGGGATATACCTCTGATTGGCTTGCGAAATTTCTTGAAAAAAGAGGAATTAGCGACTATCTCATTGATGTTGGCGGCGAAGTCTTGGGTAGAGGTGCTAAACCAGATGGAAAGATTTGGAGTGCGGCAATCGAACTTCCTGCCAAGAATGCTGAGGATGAGCGAAAAATTCAGACTATTATACCCCTAAAAAATAGTGCTATTTCTACTTCTGGAAGCTATCGCAAATATTACGAGGAAAATGGCATCCGATATTCCCATGAGATCGATCCTTTCAACGGATATCCCGTTCGGCACAATCTGCTCAGTGTATCGGTTTTAGCTGAAGATTGCATTACAGCGGATGCCTATGCCACAGCCTTCATGGTAATGGGATTGAAGAAATCAAAAGAGTTTCTTTCGCTTCATCATGAAATGGAAGCCTATTTTATTAGTGACAACCTGCATGGAGGATTGGATATTGATTATACAGCCGGTTTTGAACAATTGTTAAAGAAATAGAGGATAGAATTTTCAATGATTAATCGAAACAAGTGGTTATAAATGAGGGATTTGTTGAAATACAAGAGATGCTTTTATTCAAAAACACAGACATGAGATAAAAATATATTGAAAAATAGTTATCTTCGCAACTTTCAGAATATTCATTCAATTTTTATAGAAACAATTATGCAATTTAAAAATTTACTTCTCGCAATGGTTGTCGGCTCAATTGTACTGGCATCATGCAACACTTCTAATTCGCAACAGGTTAAGCTAAAGACAATGGCTGATTCTGCAGCTTATGCAATTGGCGTTGATTTGGGCAACAATATCAAGAAAAATTTGCCAGAGGCTCCTGGTGGCAAAGAACTCGATTCTCAAATTATTCTGCAGGCATTTGCAACAATCATGAAAGGTGATTCGGGCCTTATCGCTTCTTCCAAAGCTGGTGCTATCACACAATCTTATTTTGTTAAGGCTCAATCGCTTGAAGGTGGTAAAAACAAGGAGGTAGGCAAGAAATTTTTGGCTGACAATGGAAAACGTCAGGGTGTTACAACTACTGCTTCAGGACTTCAATATGAGGTATTGAAAACTGGAACCGGGCCAAAACCGACAGCTGAAAATCAAGTTAAAGTCCATTACCATGGAACAACTATCGATGGAAAAGTATTTGATAGTTCAGTTGATCGTGGTGAACCTGTAACTTTTGGATTGGGTCAAGTTATCAAAGGATGGACAGAAGCACTACAGTTGATGAATGTTGGATCAAAATGGAAAATTTACATTCCTTCTGAATTGGGTTATGGAGAACAAGCTGCTGGTCCTAAGATTAAACCAAATTCGGTTCTGATCTTTGAAGTTGAACTTATCAGTATTGAACCTACACCAGCACCTGCTGCTACTCCGGCTACCAAGTAAATAAAATTTTACAAAATTAAGAGGGTTACCTCTCGAACAAAACCCGGAATGGATGACTATCATCTTCCGGGTTTCGTTTCTTTAAACAGAAAATTATGAGTTTCAAAGTAAAAGGAAAAGTCGTAGAAATTTTGCCACTTCAAACTGGAAGCAGTGCAAGAGGGGAGTGGAAAAAATTGGATTTTGTTTTGGAAGTTCCTGATGATCAATTTCCCAAGAAAATTTGTTTTACGCTATTCAATGACAAAACAGAGATGATCAGAGAGAACGACAGAAGTAAGGAAGTGGAGGTTAGCTTTAGCCTTGAGGGTCGTGAATACAATGGCAAATGGTACCACAATGTGAATGCATTCAAGATCGAACGGATGGAGAAATTGGGTTCGACAGGAGATCAACAAGTTCCACCGCCTTACATTGAGGATGATTTTATGCCGGTAAAAGATGGAGAAAATGATGATCTTCCTTTTTAAATCACCTCTTCATAGGTGGTTTAAAAGGAAGATTTCTCTTTTTATTTTATTGGGATCTGCCTTTTGAAGTCTTGTTCAAGAGATATAAAGGTTTCTGTTCTCGCAATGCCGTCAATAGCTTGAAGATCAGTATCAATAATTTTCATCAAGTGTTTATTCGTCTTGGTTTGGATTTTGATAAAGATTGCATATTGACCAGTTGTGTGGTGACATTCAACAACTTCAGGAATATCCTTGAGTTGCTTTAGAACTTTTCTGTCGAAGCTCGTTTTGTCGAGATAGATTCCCATGAATGCTGTCGTGTTGTACCCCATTCTCGAAGGACTGACTATGAACTCAGATCCTGTTACAACGCCCATGGCGATCAAGCGCTGCACCCTCTGGTGAATGGCCGCGCCCGATACTCCACACTCACGTGCAACTTCCAAAAAAGGAACCCTGGCATTGTTGGTAATTAATTTTAAGATTTTACGATCCAAATCATCTATCTGAACTGCTTGCTCTTTAAAATCCTCTTCTAATTCAAGATTATTCTTCTTCACGATACTTTCAATTTGTTAGTAGAACGACATCTATTTGCCAAAATTATAACTTTTTCACGCTAAAGGCAAATTATTATTACAAATTAGAATGAATATTTTGAAATTAACTAGGAAGTCACCCCATTGACTATTGTCATATGCCTCTTTGTCACCTAACAAGATGCCTAAAGTCACTTCCAGAAGGATTTTGAAACACATTCAATTCAAATTCAGGAATTACCGCAAGCAAATGATCAACGATTTCTGCTTGAATCGATTCAAAAATATCCGCTTGCTGTTCCTTGCTAAAGACTATATATTCAAGAGGTAGTCCACGTTCAGTTGATTGTAAAAATCTAACAATCAAAGTCATGTGATTGTGTGTATTTGGGTTTGTCCATAAAAAGGCCTCTACATATGCTTTGAAAATGGCAAGGTTTGTTGGTTGATTTCCTGTTTGTCGACTCCATTCCGGAAACGTTGGATCGAGGGCTTTCTTTTGATTTATGTAATCAACGATGATGGGAAGCTTCGCAATACGTTCAACAAAATCTTTGTCACAGAATTTTATTCCGGCCATATCGATGAATATTGACCGTTGAATTCGTCGACCACCAGATTCCTGCATCCCAATCCAATTTGTAACTGATTCTGATACCAATGAATAAGTTGGCAGAGAAGTGATAGTTTTATCCCAATTCTGCACTTTAACAGTTGTAAGGGAGATATCTACAACAGTTCCATCCACGTTAAATTTTGGGACAGTGATCCAATCACCTGGTTTTACCATTTTGTTGGCAGCGAGTTGGATACTGGCTACGAATCCGAGGATAGGGTCTTTAAAAACGAACATTAAAACGGCAGCCATAGCGCCTAATCCAGCAAATAGCCTGCCAGGATCCTGATTGACGAGAATGGACACCAAAATGATGGAGGCAACAGAATAGATAAGAATTTTACACAACTGAAGGTATCCTTTGATGGGACGTTCGTGGGCAAATGGGTAAGTATTGTAAATATCGTGTGAAGCATCTAAAAATCGGATCAGACTCAATACAACTGCAAAAGTTATATAGATTTTAGCTATACCCTGAATAATTTCTGGCAGAGACACCAAATCTTCAGATCCAAAACCGGCAGAAGCATAGATAAATACGGCCGGAATCAAGTGAGCTGCCGCATGAAAAACTTTGTGTTCGAAAAGAACATCATCCCAAAGAGTTTCTGTATGCAAAGTTAGCCGTTCGATTATTTTAATAAGCAGTTTTCTTAATGGAAAGAAGAGAATCAAGGAGATCAGAGAAAGAATGATGAATGTACCAATAGCTGCCAAATAAATCGCAATCCTTGGATGAAGGTGGGCGTTTAGTAAGAATTCCCGTAGATAATCATAAAAAACTTGCATGCTCAGATTCATTAAAAATGTTCAGAAATAATTATTTTTGAAGCGTGTGCAAAATTAATTAAAGATGCCGGATTTAGGCACACTGTTCGTAGCAATTGTATCCGGATTTATCGTTCTTTCAAATTCTAAACTAATATTTTTGCTATGAAGATCAAAATGATATTTTTCATTCTCTTTTTTACTCCTGTAATTTTAGTGGCTCAGGAAAATTTTGCTGATTACTTTGCTGAAGGAGTTTTTAGATTTGACTATTTGTTGACTGGAACATCCTCTTCCGTTAGAGTAATAGAAGTTCAGCAAAAAAAAGAACAACTGTGGGGTGGAACAAATCACTTGGTTTCAGAAGAGCAAACGCTTGGAAATTATCGTTTTACTATCAGAGATTTAGCCAATCAGAAACAAATCTATCAAAAAGGTTTCTCGCCCCTTTTTCAGGAATGGCAGTCAACCGCAGAAGCTAAAAAAATGGAAAGAGCATTCTACCAGGTATTGCGTTTCCCATTTCCCAAAAATAAAGTGGAACTTGAGTTGGAGTGTCGTAACCGGGATGGCCATTTTGAGAAAATTTATTCGACGATGATTGATCCAATAAATTATTTTATTTCCAATGAATCATCTTCAATGCCTGAAGTTGTATCCATTAGGAAATCTGGTGAACCTGCCACCAAAGTCGATATAGCTATACTTGCCGAAGGGTACAAATTGGAGGAGATGGATAAATTTGAAAATGATGCAAGGCGTCTGATTGATTCGCTTTTTCAGGTTCAACCATTTGCATCATTTCAAAACAATTTTAACATCTATGCTTTGAAGACGCCTTCTAAAGAGTCTGGCACTGATATCCCCGGACGGAAAATATATGTAAATACCCTCTATAACAGCTCCTTCTACACCTTTGACGTAGCAAGGTATTTAACAACAACAGATTTAAAAACTGTACACGACCAAGCATCAGTAGTCCCATACGATTACTTGATTGTGCTGGTAAATTCAAATGAATATGGCGGCGGAGGTTTTTGTAACAATATTTCTGTGTGTACCGCAGGTCATAGTTTGGCTCCACAGGTATTTATTCATGAATTCGGGCACGAATTTGCCGGGCTTGGCGATGAATATTATACATCAGAAGTTGCTTATCAGGACTATTACAACCTAAATATTGAACCTTGGGAGCCAAACCTAACTACTTTGGTCGATTTTAAATCTAAATGGATAAGCTTCATCGATTCTTCTACACCTGTGCCCACACCAAGAACAGTGAAATTTGAAGGTAAAACTGGTGTGTTTGAAGGAGGTGGATACATCTCAAAGGGAATTTTCAGTCCTATGCAAGACTGTCGGATGAAATCAAACAAACCGAACAGTTTTTGTCCAGTTTGTCAGGATGCAATTCGCCGTGCCATTCTAAGATGTACCCAATAAATTGCAAGATTGACTCTGAACGATCTGATTATTAGAAGTTATCTGCTTTTGGGGCTTTTGGCTCAATTTTGAAGGCGACCAGTAGACCGGGACCCCCAAACAGGCAAATTATCGATGGAAATGCCACACCTTCAGGAAAACCACTTTGAACGAGGATTTGGGCGAGAGAAATTCCCAATCCCGCGCCAACCAGCAACAGTCCGCATTTTCAGGATTCCGCCCTTTGAACTGCTCTTTATAGATTCCAATAATTTTGGATCTGCTCCCTTTTCAATTAGTGATATTCTTTCTCGGTTACGCGCAGTAGTTAACAGGTATAAGATGCCAAATACCATGGCAATGAAGGAAAGAGGTACAAAAATTTCAACAAGTTCCATAGTGTTTTGTTTTAAAATTCAACATTCGCACATTACTGCTCGCTAAACATCCGTTTCTTGGAATTTCTGGTGTCTTATTTTCGGATGAACTCATGTTTGTGAATGTTATGTCAATATTTTTGAAGTTTTTGAAAAAAAATGATAAATGGTTGTTGGGATTTCGATATGCTTTCTATTTTTGCAAAAAATAACCAACCATGCTCGATGTCCTTTATAACCGAAGAAGTACCAGAAAATTTAGTGAGATAAAAGTTGAAGAGGAGGCAATACATCATCTTTTGAAGGCGGCTTTACTGTCACCATCTTCTAAAAATAGTCAACCCTGGGAGTTTATTGTCGTGGATCACCCGGAATTGTTGATACAACTATCAATGGCCAAGCCGCATGGAGCTTGTCTTCTTAAACATGCTCCACTGGCAGTTGTTGTTGCTGGTGACAAAACAAAAAGTGATGTTTGGATTGAAGATTGCTCCATTGCCTCCATTATTTTACAATTGGCTGCAGAGGAGCTTGGTTTGGGTTCTTGTTGGGTGCAGATTCACCGCCGTTACCACGACGACGATCAAACTGCTAATGAGTTTATAAGTGAATTGCTAAATATTCCGGAACATCTCGAAGTGCTTTCAGTTGTTGGGATAGGATACAAAGCAGCCGATCGACCCGCTCTGACGGAGAAAGAAATTGATTAGCAGAAAGTGGTTCGAAATGGATACGTAGCTGCTAACAGTAAGGAGTAAATTAGTTTTTCCTTGAAGCCAATTTATTCTTTGACCTGTTCAAGTTGATAGGATTCATCGTGTTGTGTAAT
>CAZGSQ010000175.1:0-2119 GCA_964528535.1 uncultured Tangfeifania sp.
AGTTCAGACGTGTGCTCTTCCGATCTGCAAGGTTCTTTAAAGTCTGCCCCTGGTCGGAAAACGACCTGCTCCCACTTTTTTATTGTGCCAAAGCCAGCAAAAGCGAACGCAACAAAGGCTGCAACGGCCTAAACGACAAACATTTCAACATGCGACCATTTGCCGGAGAGTATTGCGACCTGTCCGTTTTAAAGAACAGGATGAACAGCAAGCATGGCAAGAACCACCACCCCACGGTAAAACCGTTGTCGTTGATGAAATACCTGATCGGCCTCGTCACCCCTCCACAAGGCACGACACTTGACCTTTTTGCGGGAAGCGGCACCTCCCTTTTGGCCGCACATCAATCGGGATTTGGCTTTATAGGGATCGAAAAAGAACCGGAATACATCCCGATCATAAAAAGCCGGATCGAAAATGGCACAAACAAACCTTTGACAATCATTTGATATGGCAAACACAAACCCGATAGACGTGACGCTATGCCGCAGGATTGCCTACGAGGAGTGGCGAAAATTCAAAAAGAGCCAGGATATTGCCATTGACCAGCGGTTGAACCGCGATACCGGCCTGCTCCATGCCGGAGGGTCCGGAAGGAGGTATTCGGTCTCCACCAACAAGGTCGAGATCATCGCAAGTTTGCTCCACCCTGATTACGAAAGGTACCAGGACATCAAACGGATAAAGCACCAAAGGACAAAGTCGGCCCTGCACACCCCAAAAACGACAAAAACAAGGGGCAAGGGGATCCACAACCGGTTGGTCTGGGGCAGGATGAATACAATTGCCTTCAGGTGCATGAACGACCTTCGCGGCGAGGTGATCCGGTTTGTGAAAAGCAGCAAAATAGCCAAACGGCAAGTCAACATCAACTTTTAAGCACCTAAAAATCGCAATATGGGACGCAAGATCTATGACGAAGATTTGAGGCTGAACCTGATCCTCAATGGCCAGGGGCTCGCCAGCGGGAGCGCAAAGATGGTGGCCGAACTGGGAAAGATGGAACATGAGATGATCGCGTTGGAAAACAAAGCCAAAAAGCTGGCCTTGTCGATCAAGAACCTTGAGAAAAACGCCGTTGCCAATGCTTCAAAACTGGCCACCGAAAGGGCCGAATATGCCCAGTTGACCCAGACGATAAGGGCACATGCCCTGGCCCTGGAACAGCAACGGCAAAAAGTCGGGCTGTTGGGGATGACCGTCCAACAACTGCGCAACCATATAAAAGAGTTGCAGATCAAGCTTTTCAACATGTCGGGCAGTCAGGGGACGCCCCTTTTCCAGGCACTGCAACGCGAGCTAAGGGAGACCCAGATCAGGTTGAACACCCTGGTGACCGGTGCCAGCCGGTTGAGCCAGGCTTGGAGCCGAATGGAGCAGACCATCAACAAGGCCGGTACGGTGGTCGGCTGGTTCGCGATGGCGGTTTTTGGTGTGGTAAGGTTGGTAGGCAACGTGATCACCCGGATGAAGGAACTTGAAGACCTGATGGGTGTTGTCCGCAAAAATACCGAGCTGACGGTTGGCCAGGTTTGGGAGATGAAAGAGGCTTTTGACCAGTGGGACACCCGTACCAAAACGGACGACCTGTTGAAACTTGCAATCGTGGCAGGCAAGCTCGGTATCCAGGGGAAGGACGACATCTTGAAGTTCACCGAAGCGGCCAATATGATCCAGGTCGCACTCGGCGACGACCTGGACGGCACGGTGGAAGATACGGTCAACAGCATCGGGAAACTGACCAATGCTTACCGTGTCCTCACCAAGGAGAACAAAAAAACGGGGAAGAACTTCACCCTTGACGAGGCCATGATGGCCACAGGGTCGGTACTGAACGAACTTGCCAAGAGCAGCGCGGCCTCAGCCGGGACGATCCTGAACTACATGACCCGTCTCAGTGCAGTCGGCGAACTTGCAGGGTTTACGATAGCCCAGATCGGTGGCATCGGCTCGACCCTTGACGCGATGAACGTACCCGCTGAACGAGGGGCAACTGCCATGCAAAGGATCATGCTCGCCCTGGCCAACCCCAAAAAGATCCAGGAATTTGCCGATGCCCTGGGACTGACAGCCGATGGATATGTCGATTTGCTGAAAAAAGACCCAAACCAGGCCATGA
>CAZGSQ010000175.1:2219-6546 GCA_964528535.1 uncultured Tangfeifania sp.
CTGACAGCCGATGGATATGTCGATTTGCTGAAAAAAGACCCAAACCAGGCCATGACCCGGCTGCTGCACAAATTTGTGACGACAAAGAACGGTTTGGTGGAGCTGACCGGAGGCTTAAAGGATTTCGGTGCCAAAGGGATGTACATGACCGCTGTTGTCGGGACAATGGCACAAAACCTGGACGTGCTGGCACAACAACAGGAAGTCGCGGCGACAGCATGGGACAAGCAGCAGTCCGTCCTGGACGAGTATAACATCATGAACAACAACTTCACCGCCAATGTCCTGAAACAACAAAAGGTGATCCGCGCCCAGACTGACCATATGAACCGCGAGGCAGAACCCGCAGTGCTGCGCCTGGTGACCCTATGGGCAAGTTTCGTGGTGGGCATCCGAAACGCAACAGATTGGATCGCAAAACATTGGACGGGAATAAAAAACATGACATTTGCCTATCTCCTTTTAAAGACACCGGCCATCTGGCGGATCAGCAACCTGATACTGGAATCGGTATGGACCAAGGCAAACCTGTTGCTGATGAGGGCCAGGATCGTCTGGATGCAAGCGGAGATATTGTGGACACGGAACTTGACCGGGGCTCAGATCGTATTGATGAACCAATCAAAATTCCTGACCATTGCACATATCGCCCTGACACAGGGGATCGGGCCGGCAATCGCCGCGATCCGAGCCCTGGCGGTAAGCATGTACGCCCTTCCGGGGGTTGCCGTTGTGGCGACCATTGCCGCCTTGGCGGGTGCGTTTTATATGTTGGTCGTTCGAAAAAATGACCTGACCGAGGCGGAGAAAAGGCACCTGGCCCTGCAAAAAGAGGTACAGGACGATTTCTTCACCGAAAAGGCCAACCTGACCGTGATGATGGACAGGCTGAAAAATGCCAATATCTCACAGGAAGAGAGGCTGATGCTGATCAAAAAGATAAATTCGGAGTATGGGCAATACCTTCCCAGGTTAATCGACGAAGGGGCGTCTGCCGAAGACCTTGCAAAATCGTACAACCTGGTGGTGGAGGCACTGGCCAGGAAAATAACCTATGAAAAAACGAGCAAGGCCGGTGCCGACATCAAGATCGAGATGGACCGGACCAAGGAAAAGATAAAACTGGCCAAAGAGGAACTGGATGCCTACAAGCTGACCAAAGCGGCACAAATGGCCATGATGAACCCCGAAGCCAACGTTTCGGCAATGTATGCCATGGACCAGATGGGCACAAAGATCAAGAAGCTTGAGAAAAGCTATGCCGATTATGCGGCGGAATACACAAGGCTCCAGAGCGAATTCACCGCCGTTGCGCCAAGGAAACAAACGATCGAGATCGACAACAAGATCGTGGACTTTCCGACAGAGGAATCGTTCAAGGACAGCCAGGAAGCATTGAAACGGAATTTTGAACAGACGGAGCTGCTGATCAAGCAAAATGCCCTAAAGACCAAAGCGACAGACGAACAACTGAACGAAAACCTGCGCAACGCGAAAATAAAATACCTCAGGGCACAGTTGCAGGATATGGCGGACAAGTACCGCACCGAAGGGGAATTTGAGGCAAATTACCGTTCCGCGCAGGTGGCACTTATGGACGAGCTGCTGGCACAGCAAAAAGAGGGCCGCAAAGAAGGGGACAAAGAAGAGAAGAAAGATGCCAAGGGACGGATCAAAGACGTCAAGGAGTTTGGGGAAGAGCTGATCAACGTCGAGAAGCTCAGGATCTCGGCAATTGCGGACGAAAGGGAAAAGGCGGTGGCGGAAGAGAACCTGCGCCACGAACAGGAGATCGGGAAATACTGGCAGAACGACGAAGCAATCGAGTACGAAGAGGCGGCGCACCTGCAAAATATGGCCGATATCAACCTGAAATACCTGGACAAACAATTGGCGGACAAAGCGGTAGATTTTGCCCAAAAGAAAAACCTGCTCGAACAGTACCACAACAGCGAACGTATTTCGGAAGAGCAGTACCAAACGACCAAGGCGGCCCTTGAGAAACAGGAGGCAGAGGCCATGGTGGAATACAAAAAACAGGCCGGGCTGTACAGTGCCGACCAACTGGCGGCCCTCGAAATTGCCGAATTGAAGAAAAGCGAACAGTTCAAGGCACTTACCGTTGAAGAACAGGAAAGACTGATCGACAACATAAAGGTCAAGCATGGGCGCATCCGGGCAAAGAACCTGAAAAAGACCCTGGACGACGAGCTGAACGACATCAAGGAATCGATGACCGAAGAGCAGTTGATCCTTCTCGAAGAGGGGCAGAAAAAGATCGATATAGCGCAGAAGGTAGGGCAATCGTTGGGGGAAATGTTTGTCTCCATGTTCGACAAAAGCCAGGAAGCGGCAGCCGTTTTTGCCAAAGGGATGCTCAAGATTGCCATTGAAGAGACCAGGGCTTTTGTCAGGCTCCAATATGTGAAGCTGATGGCCCGCAACGTTGCCCAGATGGGGCCAGTTGGGGTGGCCGTTTCCCTGGTCGAGATCGGGCTGATCGAAGCTGCTTTTGCCGTAGCCGAAGGGCTGGTCGGCAAGATCAACACATCAAAAGAAAAAACAACGACCGCTCCTCAAAATGCCGAAGGGAGGTACCCAGTGATCGGCAAGGACGATGGGAGGTTGTACCAGGCCGCTTATGGGGGAAGGCCGGTAACAGGTGTTTACACCGGCCCAACGTTGCTGAACATGAACGATGGGCAAAGCCTGGTCGGTGAACGTGCCCCCGAACTGGTGGTGGACGGTGACACTTTTCGAAGGATACAGGTCAACGCCCCGCAGCTTCTGAGGGATATTTATGCCTATGCGGGAAAAGGGAGGTACATGGAAAACAGGAACCTTGCCGGGACAGCACAAAGGGCAGAAGGGAGTTACCCTGAAATAAGTGGAACGGCAAACCAACAAAGCGATAGCGGTAAAGGAAGGGAACAGGAACAGCGGATGATATCGGCCATTGAAAAGCTCAACGCGCACCTGGACAAAGGGATACCGGCGTATGTGAATAAATATGGCCACAAGGGGCTACAGGAATCGTTTGAAGAGATCACAAAATTCAATGCCATTACAAAATGATAAAACTGTACCTTAACGGAAAAGCAGCCACCCTTTATACCGATACAAAGATCGGGATAACTGCCCTGAGCCCATATTTTAACGAAACCGGGGCCTACAGCTATCCGTTCACCATTCCCTATAAGCCAAATGAGGCGGTCCTGCTCCATGGGGCTAGGATACAGAACACGGCACAGGCAAAAAATTTCATCTGGGACGCCGTTCTGGAAGTGGACGGGATACAGGTCCTCATGGGCGAGGCAGTTGCCGAAGGCGATTTCCCCATTCTATCCGGTGCGTTCCCCTTGGTGCTGCGCAGCGCAAAAACATCGTTTGCCAAACAATCGGAGCTAAAGAAGATGAACGAGATGGAATTTGGCATAGAGGCCAACTTTGACCTTTCGGACAGCCAGTTACAGGACAAAAGGAACAACATTGGCAGCTATTATCCATACTCCAATTATGTTGTCGCGCCCTTTTACAACTCGGATGCGTGGGGCGAAGATCGGGGGAAGGCAAAAATCCCCAATTACATCAACCAAATTGACCCCGTTACCGGCAAGCTCGATGACCGCATTGATAGGGACAACCAATATTTGTGGAACGTGGTCACTTATAGTTTCTATGTCAGGTTCATCCTCAAACGGATCATCGAACTGTCTGGCCTTGCACCCGACCAGGACGATATGGCAACCATCCCAGATTTGAACCGGTGGTTCTGTTTGTCGCTGACCGAGAACCTGAACCATCAGGACATCAATTTCAGGTATTCCTTTTCGGAGACAACGGTGCGGGAGTTCCTGAAAACAATCCGCCAGTTTGGGATCGCGGTAATTGTTGACGAAAGGAAAAAAACAGCCTCCATCCGCCTTGTCAGGGACCTGTTCAAGCCCGAAACGGTCAATTCTTTGCTAAATGCCACCTCTCTGGCCGAAACGATAGTTTTTTCGATGCCTAAGGATGGGTACACCATTGCCTATAAAGATTCCGGCAACGACAGGTCGTACAAAGAGTCGAGCAAAGACCTTGCGGTACAGGTAGTTGCAAAAAATATCGTCGAAGTTGCCAATTTTGCGGCTTTGCCTGTTGCAAGTGGCTATTTTTCGGATTACAACCTGATGCATTTTGCCCTATCGACAGGGACCTATTACATCACGGTACTGCAGCCCAAATTGGCAGAAACCGATCCCGATGTTTATAAATGGCAAAGTGTGGGAAATTTCCGCCCCTTTGTGTCCGGCAACGGGGAAGAAAAAATCGAAATCGGGGCAAC
>CAZGSQ010000176.1:0-6542 GCA_964528535.1 uncultured Tangfeifania sp.
GATAGCTTCAGGTGACTGGAGTTCAGACGTGTGCTCTTCCGATCTGGTATGATTTCTAACCTGGTTTACCATGTTCGCAGGGGAGCCAGGGCCTCGGCAAATCCCTGGCATGGAGTCACCCTTGAGTGGCAGATTCCTTCACCTCCCCCGCACGAAAATTTCGACGAAATACCTGTGATTACGCACGATCCATACGTTTTTGAACATCCTCATACCAAATAAAACCAAAGATTTATGTCTTCAACCGAACACTCAGAACTTATCGACAGCGATACCGGGAAAATGGGGATGTGGTTATTCCTCTTTACCGAAATTTTTCTATTTGGCGGGCTCTTCATCGTCTATGCCGTGATGCGCTCCAAATATGCCCAAGATTTCCACCACGCTGCCCTCGAACTAAATGCATTTGTAGGTGCGACCAATACCGTGGTGCTGCTGGTGAGCAGTATGACAGTGGCCATGTCGCTAACGGCCATTCAACAGAAACGGGCTGGGAAGGCCATGGGTCTGTTGTGTATTACTTTGGTATTGGCGGGTGTATTCATGGTGAACAAATATTTTGAATGGGGCCACAAATTCGGACTTCATCTTTATCCCGGATCCGATGTGATGAAGAGCCTTCCACATGGTGAGATCATGTTCTTCGGACTCTATTTCATGATGACAGGATTGCATGCCGTGCACGTCATCATTGGTGGGATTCTGCTGACGATAGTC
Organism: uncultured Tangfeifania sp.; assembly: GCA_964528535.1. Lineage (GTDB taxonomy): Bacteria > Bacteroidota > Bacteroidia > Bacteroidales > Prolixibacteraceae > CAINVV01. The sequence continues at coordinate 718 of CAZGSQ010000176.1, forward strand.
ATTGTCAGGATTAATTCAGGAAAAATCAACTCGGAACACTATTTACTGCAGGAAAACGGGGCCCTTTATTGGCACCTTGTCGACTTGATCTGGATTTTTCTGTTTCCGTTGTTGTACCTGATCACTTAGCAGGAAATCGAATCGAATTCGGTTGTAAGCCGATGTTGAGAGAAAAAATCATTTTCCTGGGCACAAAAAAATTAACCATTATTTCATTGCAAAGAAACTGAAGCATGAAGAACCACGACAACCATATCTCGAGCGACGCCATGAACTGGAGGGTTTTGATTCTCCTTTTGATATTGACTACCCTCTCTATTTTGGCCATCAAGATGCATTTGGGTGCCTTCACGGTAGCCCTGGCTTTGTTGCTTGCCTCCGTAAAAGTCACCATCGTACTCACCTATTTTATGCACCTCAAATTTGAAAATTTGCTGTTGCGCATCATGGTAGGATGTGTTTTTCTGCTTTTCGCAGTGGTGATTGCGATCACATTTATAGATTATTATTTCAGATAATATCCCACCATGGAAACACTCTTCAACCAAGGTTCCAATTTAGCTGAAGCCGTAGACAGAGCCTTCATCTTCATCTTTGCCATCTCCTTTCTCTTTACGATAGGGATCACTGTTTTGATGATCTACATTCTCTTTCATTTTTCACGTAAGAAAAACAAGAATCCACAACAATTTTCGGGAAACACGAAACTCGAAATTATCTGGACGGTAGTTCCGTTGGTGATAGTTTTGTTGATGTTTTACTACGGATGGGTCGGTTTTGCCCCAATGCGCAAGGTTCCGGCCGATGCGATGCCGATCAAAGTCATCGGACGCATGTGGAGATGGGAGTTTGATTACGGAAACGGAAAGGTATCCAACGAACTGGTTGTACCATTTCAGAAAGACATCAAATTGAACCTTGTTTCTGTTGATGTGAACCACAGTCTTTTTATTCCGGCCTTCAGGGTCAAGGAGGATGTGATCCCCGGTTACAACAATTACCTATGGTTCAGGCCCATCATCAAGGGAACTTTCGATATCTACTGTTCCGAATATTGTGGTCTGGCGCATTCGGCCATGCTTTCGAAAGTTGTGGTTCTTGACAGTCTCGATTTTAAGAAATGGTTGGTTGAACTGAAGGCCACTGGCAACCTGCCTGAGCATCCGGGATTGGCTATCATCAAGGCAAATGCCTGCCTCACTTGTCATTCACTCGATGGATCCCGAATCATTGGGCCTTCCTTCAAGGGTTTGTATGGAAGGAAGAGTGTCGTGGTAGCCGATTCGAAGGAGAAGGAGATAGAATCGACAGATGATTACATCAAAAGATCGATACTTGAACCCAACGCCGAAGTAGTGAAGGGGTACAATGCCGGACTGATGCAATCGTACAAAGAGAAAATAAGTGCCGAAGATCTCGATAAGATAGTCGATTATTTCAAGACCAACGTGGAAAAGAAATAGGGTGAAAAAACATTTGGCTTTGTTTTTCAGGCTGATACGAATCAGGCTCTCCCTGATGGTCACCTTTTCGGCAGTAACCGGTTATCTCTTAACAGGAAATCATCTTCTTGTTGGTTTTGTTTATCTTTTTTCAGGGCTCTTTTTGACAGCGGCAGGTGCCTCCGTTTTGAATCAGGTGCAGGAGTACAAAAGGGATGCCCTGATGTTTAGGACTTCAAACCGACCGATTCCTTCCGGGGAGATTTCAATATCTGCAGCAAAGGCAACAGCCATTTTGTTAATTGCCTCAGGAGCAGCCCTATTGGGCATGAATGGCTGGCTTCCAATGGTTCTTGGTCTCTTGAACATTGTCTTTTACAATCTGATTTATACCCCATTAAAAACAAGAAGCTGGCTGGCCATCCTTCCCGGTGCCATTGTTGGAGGAATACCCCCTTTGGTTGGCTGGAGCTCGGCAGGGCATTCCCTGCTGCATCCGAATGCACTCTTTTTATTTGTTTTCGTCTGTTTGTGGCAGGTGCCGCATTTTTGGTTGTTGATGATCAAATATGGAAAAGAGTATGAATTGGCGGGATTTTCCTCCATCTCGAAGATCCTGAGTGAAGCGCAGATTCGTCAATTGGTATTCTTTTGGGGAGTGGTTACCTCCGTTTTCCTAATGCTTTTTCCCCTCTTTGGATTTTATCTGAATGCTTTTCTGGTGGGGCTCTTGCTTTTGATCAACCTCTCCTTTATCCTGTTTTTCTACCGTTTTTTGTTCCTACAGGAGCAAAATTCAGGCATTGGCAAGCCTTTTGTGCTTATCAATTTTTACGCACTACTGGTCTTTGTAATTTTGATTGTCAATGCATTCCTCTCCTGACTTCAGATCAGGCTATTTTTCATCTTTTGCATATTTTCTGATAACCAGGTATTTTAACTCTGTACTACCTGCATTGCTGATTCCATGCTCACTGTTTTCGGGGCAATAAAAAGTGGTGTTTGGACCACCAACAATTGTCTTGCCGTTCAGGTAAAACTGTGCCGTACCTTCCAGAACATAGAAAATTTCGTCACCAGCGTGTTTGTGAGGGGCATGTGTCGACTGTTTGGCTGCTACCACACTCATTTTTACAGTCAATCCGTCAGGCAGAAAATTTTGAGGAATGAACCAATACTGGTAACCGACAGAGGTTTTGATTGATTTATCCGGATTGAACTTGTTGATACAGTTTTCGATGGTAAATTTAGTATCAGAACCTGTTTCCTTTTTATTGGCCTCCTGGGCAAAAATATTCGTTAAAAAGAACAAAAAACAGATCCAAACAAAGGCGATTTTAATTTTCATGAATTGCTATTTATTGGTGGAATTGACATTTTTTTAACCAACATCCAGGTTATTGCTGCATGTTTAACCAGACACTCATCTCGCCGGGACCCCTGTTGGCCCAGGCATAATAGGGGATAGCCGTGATTATTTTCCTGGGGTTGCCGGAGGCGACGCCGGGAATTTTCGAATCATTTATGGATGTTTTAATGATAGTGATTCCATTCAACAGGTTGGGTAAGTAGGTAGTGGTGTACATATTTTTTTGATCCAGTACCAGACTTAAAATTCCTACATCCTTGTTATCAGGCCATTCGGCACAATAAACAAGCGGTCCGCGTTGCAGGGCAACCTTGTTGAGATCGTCCTTGATGAGCGGATTGGCCACGAGTTCACGAACCGGCATGGGTAATTCAAGCTCCAGCTTATCTCCCTTTTTCCATTCTCTGGAGATGATGGCATATCCGTTTTTTACCACGAATGAACTTTTGACTTTGTTTAGTGTGATGGTTGCCTTTGCATCCTCGTCGCTCCTGAAGTGATACAAATTCGTGGGGAAAGCCTGATTTTGCGCCCATCCGGGTATCCGCACCATGACTGTAAATTTCCCTTGCTTGGATGGGTTGACAAGCAAGGCAATTCTTCCGTTCCATGGATAATCAGTTACCTGTTCTACATCAAGATGATTCCCATTCAGGTCAACGGAGGCTTTGTTGTTGAGATAGAGGTTTACATAAAGAGAATCACCCTTTTGCGCATAAACATAACCTGGAACAGAGGGAATAAACCTGCAAATATTGCTCGGACAGCAGGCACAACCAAACCATGCGCTTCTTTTTTGTTTGCCATTTGATTCGAGCGGATTGGGGTAAAAAAATCGGTCAGCACTCAGTGAAATACCCGATAAAAGGGAATTGTACAAGGTTCTTTCCAAAACATCAAAATATTTTGAGTCACCCTCGAGCAAAAACATGCGGTAATTCCACATCACATTGCTGATGGAGGCACATGTCTCGCAATAGGCCGTTTGGTTGGGCAGCAGATAGGGATCGCTGAAACCTTCATTGGTGCCGGCAGAACCGATGCCGCCGGTTACATAGAATTTAGTCTCGAGCAGATCGATCCAGATTTTGTCGATGGCATTTTTGTAGGCGTAATCTCCCGTCAAGGCCGAAACATCCGCCATTCCGGCATACATGTAGGTGGCCCTGACGGCATGTCCAACTATTTTGTCCTGTTCCACAACGGGTTTGTGGGCCTGGTTGTATTCTTCGCCACCTCGTCGGCAGTCCAGAAAAAACTTGGCTAAATTCAGATACCTGATTTCTCCCGTTATTCTGTAAAGTTTTGCCAATCCCATTTCAATGACCTGGTGTCCGGGATAGTAGGTTAATTTTCCGACACCAAAATCATGGTCCACCAGGTTGGCGCTCTTGATGGCAACGTCCAGCAAGCTCCGTTTTCCTGTAGCCAGGTAATGGGCATAGGCCGCTTCGTAGAGATGTCCGAGGTTGTAGAGTTCGTGACTAAGTTCTGGATCTTTTTCCCACCTCTTTTTGCCTACCCAGGGGTGCATGTGCAGCGAGTCGATGGTACGGTTGGTGTAGAGGTATCCATCCGGTTCCTGGGCCAGGGTGATGAAGTAGATAATTGAATCGATGCGGCTCTCCAGCTGATGATCAGGATTGGTTTGAAGTGAATAACTGGCTCCTTCAATAATCTTATACAGGTCGGAATCATCAAATGGATATTCCGATTGAAATTTTCCCTTTGTCAGTTTTCCGGCAATCTTAAAATTTTCGACTCTCCCCGTCTTGTAGCACTGGGCAATGGCGATGGGGATGGTCACCTTCTGGTTCAACTCCATGCGAGGAGCCCAGAAATGATCTGTCACTTTAACTTTTGTGAAATTGACGGGTTGAATCGGATAATCCCTTGGAAGATCTTTCTGCCCAACGGGTGTGGTCGCATGGGAAGCAGGAGCAATGCCAAATATCAAAAGCATTACCAAATTAATAGTAAAATTTGTCATGGGATGGTAAATCTTTATTTTGCGAATAAAGATAATTATTCGTACGGTAAATCCATGTTTTCCAATGGCCGTTTGGAACTCCGTGTAGCCGAAAACAATCGCCATGCCTGGATGGGTGTTGTACATCGCTAAGGTGTGTCATGCCTTCGGTAGGATGACAGGACCTAAATTGACAGGCAGAAGGCCTGATACAATGGAGATTGGTGTAACATATCACATTAAAATTTAACTCTTATGTTTAATTCAAAGTCTTAATCCTTGTTTTAATGGATGTTATGCGCTGATCGCAATGGATATTGATGATCCCTCACCGACTTTTACCAGTCTTAATCCTTGTTTTAATGGATGTTATGCGCTGATCATTACAGTTGAGGACTATGCTCCACAACTGGTAGACTGTCTTAATCCTTGTTTTAATGGATGTTATGCGCTGATTAGGAATCCAATTGTCTGAAGGTGAAAGTCGTAACACTCGTCTTAATCCTTGTTTTAATGGATGTTATGCGCTGATATTCTTTATCCCAGGTGAGAATGGAATCCAACTGTCTTAATCCTTGTTTTAATGGATGTTATGCGCTGATTACAGTTCTTGGAGTCATTACCTATCACTCCGTAGCGTCTTAATCCTTGTTTTAATGGATGTTATGCGCTGATATGTAGTGTCTCTGGACATTACATCTGTCTTCTCCGAAGTCTTAATCCTTGTTTTAATGGATGTTATGCGCTGATCAGAAGTCGCCAAAATTTATGGTGCAACCGATTGCCAAGTCTTAATCCTTGTTTTAATGGATGTTATGCGCTGATCTCTAAAAAAAGGGTGACGTGTTCGTAGTAGGTGGTGTCTTAATCCTTGTTTTAATGGATGTTATGCGCTGATTCCGAAAAGGAAAAGGGAATGACCCAGAAAGAAAAAGTCTTAATCCTTGTTTTAATGGATGTTATGCGCTGATGAAAGCAGAAATCACCGCAAACATGGACGCCGATTTGTCTTAATCCTTGTTTTAATGGATGTTATGCGCTGATT
>CAZGSQ010000177.1:0-6482 GCA_964528535.1 uncultured Tangfeifania sp.
TACGAGTTAGCTTCAGGTGACTGGAGTTCAGACGTGTGCTCTTCCGATCTTAGGACCGAGTCGGATCGTCACGTAGCCGGGATGTGCGACAAACTGAACCTGTTGCTTCTGACCATTGACGCCGGATTTGTACTTGATTTTGAGGAGATTCGTTCGGAAATGACAAAGGGAATGGTGCGCGAACGTCACCTCGCGAAGGCCCTGCGCGAAAAAATTGAGGTCACGATTCCTTTCATTGAAGAGAAAATTTCTTTCTACCAAAAATTATTTGGCGGGAAACCACTCATTTCGAATCTGCAAGCAACTGCAGCCCTTGAAAACGAACTGCGCAACAACCTTCTGAAGGCAGGTGGTCCGGCCTTTATTCCGGAACCCGCAGCCGCCTTTCTGGAATCCGAATTGGTATGCAAGATGATTCTGAATCAGGGCGGTATCCCAACTTATCCCTTCCTGGCTGACGACAACAACGGTAATTTTACGCCTTTCGAAGGCTTTAGGGAGAAGGCAGCCACCATCCTGAAGTCGCGGAATATCTGGTCGGTGGAATTTATCACCACCCGCAACAGTCTCGCAGTATTGGAGGAATACATGACCTATTTTCATGGAGAAGGATTCGTGGTAACGCTTGGCAGTGAGCACAATACTCCTGCCATGGAGCCGATCGAACTCTTTGCCCGCAAGAATACAAAACTCTCTCCAACGGTAAAGCAGATCAATTACGAAGGTGCCTGTGTGGTGGCGGCCCATCAATACCTGACAGCAAAAGAGGGCCTGGGATATTTGGATTCTGAAGGAAGGCCATTTGAACAGGATCGCGATCTTTTTGTTACTTTGGGAAAGGCTTTGATTGAAAACCTAATTCAGAAAAACCATGCTTGATACCATCGTCAAACAATTTCTTCCGGCCCTGCGCATGTTAGCCTCGAGAGAGAGTATCCTGACTGCCAGACTCGACACCAGGGATTTTATTCTTGCGCTGCAAAGTGAAGAAGAGCTAAGGCAACTTTCTTTTGTTCAAGAGGATGCAGCTATTTTGGTGGTTGATGAAACAATTCAACCCGCTGAAATTATTGCTGACCTCGAGGTGAAGTTCACCATGTGGAAGGAGGAGCGCACCTATTATCCCGATTATGTCTGGATCAAAGAGGTGGGACTGGTGGCGCTTGCACCCAATGCCGCACAGTTGGACGAGATGCTTGGTAAACCAGAAGGCGACTATTCTATCTCTCGTGGCAGGCTTGCCGATAAAATTGCCGTAGTTACCGGTGCGGCAATGGGTTTCGGCGCCGGTATCGCAGAGCTTTTGTTCGAAGAGGGTGCCAATGTGGTGATCGCCGACTGGAACGAGGTGGATGGCGCCAAAATGGCTGATTATTTGAACCGGACACCCACCAGCAACAGGGCTCTTTTTGTCAAAGTAGATGTTTCAGATGCAGGCTCCGTAGAGCGCATGGTATCGGCAGCCACCAAACATTTCGGCGGCATTGACCTCATCGTGAGCAATGCCGGTGTGTTGCGTGCGGGTTCGCTGGAGGAGATGACCCCTGAAACCTTTGATTTCATGACAGATGTCAATTACAAAGGTTACTTCCTGTGTGCCAAATATGCCTCGGCGGTGATGAAGATTCAGGCTAAATACAGAAAAAATTACTTTACAGACATCATCCAGATCAATTCTAAGTCAGGATTGAAGGGGAGCAACAAGAACTTTGCCTATGCCGGCGGTAAGTTTGGCGGCATCGGATTGACCCAATCCTTCGCCATGGAACTGATGCCTTTCAAGATCAAGGTGAATTCGGTCTGTCCCGGAAATTTCTTCGAAGGTCCGCTCTGGAGCGATCCTGAAAAGGGATTGTTTGTCCAGTATCTGAAAGCAGGAAAGGTGCAGGGTGCCAAAACCATCGAAGATGTCAAGGCCTTCTACGAAGCGCAGGTCCCGGCCGGCAGGGGATGCCGCGTCATCGATGTCTTCAGGGCCATCCTTTACATTATCGAACAGGAATACGAAACAGGCCAGGCCGTGCCGGTCACAGGCGGGCAAAATATGCTGAATTAGCCGGTACAGACGTTGCATGCAACTTCTCTGCCACCACAATTTCCGGGGATGCCGGTACAGACGTTGCATGCAACGTCTCTCTGCCACCAAAATTTCCGGGGATGCCGGTACAGAGACGTTGCATGCAACGTCTCTGCCACCAAAACGATCAATGATGATTGAATAAATACGATGATGAAAACAAAAGCGATAAGATTGTACGGCAAGAAGGATCTCCGTTTGGAGGAGTTCGACCTTCCGGCCATCAAGGACAATGAGATATTGGCAAGGGTGGTTTGCGATTCACTCTGTATGTCCTCCTACAAGGCTGCCTCTCAGGGTACTGACCACAAACGGATCCCGGACGATGTTGCTGAAAAGCCCATCATCATCGGCCATGAGTTTGCGGGCGAGCTGGTGGAGATTGGTGCCAAATGGAAAGGCCAGTTCAAGCCGGGCGACAAATTTTCGATTCAGCCGGCGCTTAATTATGCCGATGGACCCGTAGGCGTTCTCAGTGCTCCGGGTTACTCTTACCAGTTCATTGGCGGAGATGCCACCTACGTTGTCATCCCCAATGAGGTGATGGAGTTGGGTGCGCTCTTGCCTTTCTCGGGCGAGGGTTTCTACCCGGCATCGCTGGCCGAACCGCTCTCGTGTGTGATTGGTGCCATGCACGCCAACTACCACATCACACCCGGATCGTACGTTCACAACATGGAAATCGTGGATGGCGGCAAGATGGCCATCCTGGCGGGAGTTGGTCCGATGGGACTCGCAGCCATCAACTACGTCCTGAACCGCGACGACCGCAAACCTGCTCTTTTGGTAGTGACGGACATCGAACAGTCGCGCCTCGACAGGGCGGATTCGCTTTACACTGTCGATTTCGCCGCATCAAGGGGGATCGAGTTGAAATATGTCAATACTTCCCGCTATCCCGATCCGGTGAAAGAGCTAAAATCCCTAACGGGGGAAGTTGGATACGACGATGTGTTCGTTTTTGCTCCTGTGACTCCTGTGGTGGAGCAAGCGGATGCCCTGCTCGCCTTCGACGGATGTCTCAACTTCTTTGCAGGACCATCCAATCCCGAATTCAGTGCGAAGATCAATTTCTACAACGTCCACTATGCCTATACCCATCTGGTTGGAACCAGTGGTGGAAATACAGACGATATGAAGGAGGCGATTCAATTGATGTCGAAGGGTTTGGATCCGGCCGGACTCGTTACCCACATCGGCGGACTGAATGCCGTGATAGATGCCACCTTGCACCTGCCCGAAATCCCGGGAGGAAAGAAGTTGATTTACAACCACATCGAAATGCCCTTGACACCCATCTCCGATTTTGCCGAAAAAGGTAAAACTGATCCGCTTTTCGCCGAACTCAACCGCCTGTGCACCAAATACAATGGCCTGTGGAACCTGGAGGCGGAGAAATTTCTGCTCGGGAGTTTTTGACGGGAGACGATGAGAAGACTGGGGGACTGGGAGACTGGGACGAAGAAGATGTGCACTAAGTATTTACTCCCCTGAGCATGGACTCCCCTGAGCATGGACTCCCCTGAGCATGTCGAAGGGTCGAAGGGTCGAAGGGGGAGGCAAGGGGATATAACAATTTGACGATTAGACAACTTAGTGAGGTGATCATTTGATCTTTCTTTGATTTGCTGATTTGAGCAGGTGCGCATGTGAGCATGCGGGGTGATACCCTGAAAGGGTTAAACATGAATAGCCAGGGTGGAACACCTGGATGAGGCGGGATTCCTCATCCCAGTCCGCTCAAACATGCCGTAAAGAAAAATGCGGGTGGCAAGGCATCCCTTTTCATTTATCGATTATCATTTTTCACTCTTCTTCTTATTCCCCGAAAAGTCTTTCTACCATACTGATTAACAACTCTTTTTTGATCGGTTTTTCAATATAGTCGTTGCATCCGGCAGCCAACGCTTTTTCCCGGTCCCCGGTAAGTGCGAAACCTGTTTGTGCAATAATGATGACCTCCTTGTTAAACTGCCTGATTTGCCTGGTGGCATCGTAACCATTCATTCTGGGCATCTGGATGTCCATCAGGATTAGATCGATGTTTGGGTTCTTTCGGCAAAGGTCAACGGCTTCGACCCCGGTTCGTGCCTTGAGGATCTCTTTGCCAAAGGAGTTTGCCAGGATGGAAATGTACATTGCGGATGTTTCATCGTCTTCGGCGATCAGAATTTTAAGTCTTTTGGCAGGAATCGTCATATTTTCGGGTGCAACATCGGTTCCGATGTCAACTGTTTTCCTGAGGTCAGTCAGGTAAGGCAAGGTGAAAAAGAAGGTGGAGCCAACTCCTTTTTCACTCTGGACCCATATCTTTCCGCCAAGCATCTCCACATAAGCCTTCGAGATACTCAAACCCAGTCCGGCCCCTTGCCTTGCTTGTACATCCGAAATATCTTCCTGCACAAAACGGTCAAAAATGGCCTCCTGCCGCTCTTTTAGAATACCTATGCCTGTGTCTTTCACGAAAAATCGTAGCTGTGACAAATCGGGAATGTTCCCTGTTACGATTTCATACCCAAATTCAATTGAACCCTTGTCGGTATATTTGATGGCATTCTTGACCAGATTCGTGAGAATAGAGTACAATTTTTCGCTGTCGGTTACTGCATAAGCCTGCCTGGTCTGTAGTCCATTTTTGCAGCTAAGTACAATTCCCTTTTGCTCGGCCTCGGATTTCAGCAGCTTGTTAATTGTGGCCATCTTCTCGTTCAGATTGGTCTCCCGAAGATGAATGCCGATTTGCCCGGATTCAATTTTCGAAATATCCATGATTTCGGAAATAATGTTGAGCATCCTTGCACCGCTTTTTTTAATGATTCTGATGTATTCCTGCTGCTCTTCTCCCGTCAGGCCGGGCTCCTTCAAGAGACCTGCAAAGCCGAGTATTCCATTCATCGGTGTACGGATTTCGTGGCTCATGTTGGCAAGAAAGGCCGTTTTGAGACGGTCGCTCTCTTCAGCCTTTTCTTTGGCCAGGGTCAAATCAAAGTTGAGCAGGTTTAGCCTGTCATTCTGGCTCTGCAACTGTGTCGTAAGAAGTTTGAGATCGGTGATGTCGCGTGAAATGACAATGATTCGGTGAATTCGTCCGGAGCTGTTTTTCAGTGGAATCAGCTGGGTGTTAAAAGACTTGTGAACATCCTGAAAATCTATAATTTCGTCGTACACAATCATGCTCTCCTCCCGGATGCACCGATCGTAGTGTTTTTTGAATTCAAGGTACAGTTCAGGTGGAATGCATTCGTCGATGTACCTGTCCTGGTAATTCTTCACATTCCCAATCAATTTCTCCTCGGTAGCATTGAAATCCAGTATTTTGAACCTTCCATCTTCAGTCACTTCATAAATGGACATGATGTCAAAGGTGTTGTCAAAAATCTGTTTGTACCGCTCCTCGCTCTCTTTCAAGGCCTTTTCCACCGTTTTACGTTCGGTAATATCCTGGTGAAAGGCAAGGAAATATTTTGTTCCGCCAATGGTGATCAAACTGACGGTACCACTGAGTACAAAGCTGTGACCATCCTTGTGGCAATGCTCCACCTCGAAGCGTACTGTCTCACCAAGCAAGATCCTTTTGGTAATTTCGGCTCGTCTGTCCATGGTATCTTCGCTGAGCACAACGAGATCCCTGATGTTCATGTTCTTCATCTCTTCCACAGTGTAGCCGTGCATTTGGGCAAACGACTGGTTGAGATCGGTGATTACGCCATCCAGGGTCATGAGAATGAGTCCTTCATTGGCCTGGTAGAAAAGTTTGCGGTACCATTTCTCACTCTCCTTCAACTGTTCGTTGGCCAAAAGTAGCGCTTCGTTTTGTAACCTGAGCTTTGCAAGTTCGTCTTTTACAGGCTTCATGGTGAAATTTAGGTTGTTAAATATATGTTGCTGGGCCAAAATATCGATGAGTGGTCCATTGGTTAGAGATGCAAAGGTTGGAATTCATCAGGCTTAATTCAAAAATAATCTATTTATTTGAATATGTTGTTAGGAAGCGATTTTTTTAAGAAAATGGTTTGAGGTAAAAAATTGGCCACAAGGTAAAAATAACCGATGGCAAAGAGTGAGGCAACATTGACTCCCTCTGACAACCATTCGCTAGAATTTGTATATTTGGCTAAATTTCAGGGGAATGACTAACGAAGATTCAAATCTTGATGTTGATAAAATAGTAGGGCACTGGGTTGAAACTTCTGAAGAAGATTTTAAAACAATGTTAAATCTATATTATTCAAAATCATATGGATGGGCTCTATTTTTAGGACACATTTCTATAGAGAAGTTGCTTAAAGCCGTTTTGTAAAGAAGTATCATAAGCATTCACCGTTCCTTCACAATTTGTACAGATTGGCTGAACTCAGCGAAATTGAGATAACCGACGAACAATCTGATTGGCTAGATAAAATAA
>CAZGSQ010000178.1:0-6414 GCA_964528535.1 uncultured Tangfeifania sp.
CGTCTTCCACGGAGGCTCAGGCTCTACACACGAAGAAATCCGCGAAGCAATAGGCTATGGCGTCATCAAGATGAACATTGATACAGACACGCAATGGGCATATTGGGACAGTATCCGCCAGTTTGAAGCCAATAACCACGATTATCTGCAAGGTCAGATTGGCAATCCGGAAGGAGCCGATAAGCCAAACAAGAAATTCTATGATCCGCGTGTTTGGATCAGGAAAGGGGAGGAGACACTAATTGCACGTCTGCAAGTTGCTTTCGAAGATCTCAATGCCATCAATAGTCTGTAAATTGAAAATTCCTTCATAAAAAGAACCGTCCGGGCAACCGTGACGGTTTTTTTTATTGCTATTTTTGGAAGTTGCGGCTGCATGGTTGCTAATTTCGAATTGATATTGTTTCGTATCTTGGATTGGAATTCAGAACTTTGGTTTGTAAGTCAGAATCCTCAAGGTAGTTGCACTTTTTGATTAAAAGATATTTGATCAATGAAATTGATTTTCTTTTTTGTCTTCATCTTTTCCTTACCAGGATACTTAGATGCCCAAAATTCATCCACTGACCAGAAGAAATTGTACAACTCCTACAACGAGGCATTGGTTCTTTCTCAACAAGGTAATTCTTTGAAATCAAAGCAGATACTTCTGGATATAGTCAGGAAGGATGCCACTTTTTACAGGGCATATTTCGCGCTGGCGGACCTATGTCATGAAGCCGGAATGACACAGGAAGAGATCGGTCACCTCGAAAAGGGACTCTCACTTGCTGGTGATACTTATGCAAGTGGATTCAAATTTCTGGCGGAGGCACTTTTCAAATCGGGTGCTTATGACGAAGCACTACCACCAATAGAACACTTTGCCAGGCTGAAGGATGTGCTGACCTCCGGCGAACGGCTTTTGCTCGAATCATGTCGTTTCTCTGTAATGGCCATTCATCATCCGGTTCCATTTCAACCAATTGATCCAGGAGACTCCATCAACACCGTCGCCGAGGAGTACTGGCCATCCATGAATGCCGATGCCAGCAAATTGGTCTTCACACGGTTGGTGACCAAAGACAAAAACGGACAGAAAGTTCGGAGACCTCAGGAGGATTTCTATTCTTCAAAAAGAGATTCAAGTGGCTGGCACCTGGCCATGCCAATTGGTGCTCCCATCAATACTGAAGAGAACGAAGGTGCACAGACAATTTCAGCCGATGGCCGATTGCTGATTTTCACAGGATGTGGCAGGTCAGACGGTTTTGGAAGTTGCGATCTCTATATTTCAGTAAATAAAAATGGACATTGGAGCATTCCTGTAAACATGGGAGAGCCCGTCAACAGTGGCGCCTGGGAGGCGCAACCTGCACTTTCGGCAGATGGTCAGACACTGTATTTTGTCAGCAGCAGAACCGGAGGAAAAGGCAAAATGGACATTTGGAAAGCGCAAAAAATGAACGTTTCAGACGATGGAGTGCCTTGGTTCGGAAATGTATCCAATGTTGCTGAACTAAATACCCCCGGGAATGATCTCTCTCCTTTCCTGCATGCCGATGGAAAGACAATCTTTTTTGCTTCAGACGGTAGGCCGGGTTTGGGTGGTAACGATCTTTTTAGGTCGATTCTGAAGGATGGAAAGTGGTCTGAACCTCGCAACATGGGTTATCCAATCAATACCAGGGAAAATGAAGAGGGATTGGTAGTCGAAACATCCGGAGAACGGGCCTGGTTTAGTTCCGTACGCAATCCGCTCAGGGGAAAAGATATCTTTTATTTTGATTTGCCCGATTCATTGCGGCCCGATGCAGTCTCTTACCTAAAGGGAGTAGTGGTGGACGCAAAGTCAGGAATTCGGATAAAGTCTGATATAGTTCTTACAAATTTGAAAACAAATCAGGTGGTGAACCATATTACCATGGATGAGAACGAAGGGGAATTTTTGGTATGTCTTCCTGTTGGTAAAGATTATGGTTTGAATATCAGTAGAAAAGGGTATCTTTTTGCTTCTGAAAACATACCTTTGGAAAAGATTTTTACAAACACAAACCCAAAAACAGCTACCATCAGGCTTCAGCCGGTTGTGGTCGGAGCCATTACAACACTTCATAATATTTTCTTCGAAACCAATTCCTGGCAATTGAAAGTTGAATCGCAGGTGCAACTTGATGAAATGGCCAGGTTTATGATTCAGAACCCGGAAGTAACCATGGAAATAGTAGGTCACACCGATCGGGTTGGATCCGAAGCCTACAATCTCGAACTCTCAAGAAAAAGGGCAGAATCGGTTGCCGCAGAGTTGCTGAACAGGAAAATTGAACGAACCAGACTGCTGACCAGGGGAGCCGGTTTTTCTGAACCCATTGGGGATAACCTTACAGAAGAGGGAAGAGGTGCCAACCGTAGGACCGAATTCGTGGTAAAAAAATTATAGCGTTTTTGATACTACAATCAGATAAAAATTAAATACAATCAGATGAGAGAAAATAGGTTAGAAAAAGTGTCAAAAATAGTAATGGTGATCCTTCTGATCAGTTCTTTTTTGGTGAGTTGTTCAGTCGAATCAAGGCTAAACAGGAGTTACAAAGGGAAATACTTTTCTGAAGTGATGCTGAAATTTGGTGCACCTACCCATGTTGAGAATCTTGTTGGAGGTGGAACCATCCGAACTTTCGAAAAGAAAAAGATGTTGAAAGATACGCCAATCAATACCGGAAGCTTTCAGTATGACCAGTTTAGAAGTCCTAAGGTACTTCAAACTGAAAAGACGCAGTTCCTTGTAGATTCTTCCGGTACCATCAAAGAGGTAAAATATAGCTGTGAATTCGGTAGATGAGCGATTCTTTTCAATTTTCGTTGGTTGTATGGATGCAATTTTATTTTTTTTTATACATTTGCACTCTCCAAAAAGTTACGCCCAGATGGTGAAATTGGTAGACACGCCAGCTTGAGGGGCTGGTGCCGGTTACGGTGTGCAAGTTCGAGTCTTGTTCTGGGCACTGATCAAACAAAGGCAATTGATATACAGTCGGTTGCCTTTTCTCTTTGTCTCAATTACGGAATTTTAACACTACTTCTCGAAAAATAATTGTAATTTTGGATGCTTTTTTACATGCGGTGAACTGATTCTCAACTAAACTAATTCTAATTAGTTGATTGAAATCGGAAAACTTGGCATGGTTATTGCAAATTTGGATATCTTATTGCTAATTCAATATTAAAGTATGGCAGGTACCGAACTGTTCGGACAAGAAGAGCGGAAGGAGGTGATGGATGTACTGGAAACAGGCGTTCTTTTTCGCTACAATCATGACAAAGAGAGAAATGGTGTTTTTAAGGCCAAAATTTTTGAGCAAGAATTTAGTGACTTTTTGGGTGCGAAACATACCCATTTTTGTGCCAGTGGTACAGCTGCCGACTCGCTCTCTTTGGCCTGTTGCGGCATCGGTTATGGAGATGAGGTGATCGTGCCTCCTTACGGATTTATTGCTCCCATTGAAGCAGTCCTTCTGGCAGGAGCCATTCCGGTTTTTGCAGAGATCGACGAAACACTTTGTCTCAGTCCGGAGGGAATTGAAAAGGTTATATCTCCCCGTACCAAGGCTGTTTTGTTAATTCAGGTTTTTGGATCCATGGCAAAGATGGATGAACTACTTGCTGTCTGCAACAAACACAATCTGGTTCTAATTGAAGATGCGGCTCCGGCGCTGGGCGGAAGTTACAAAGGCAAAATGCTCGGTAACTTCGGCAAAATGGCGGCATTTTCTTTCGACTATTACAAGATTATTACGGCCGGAGAAGGGGGGGCCATCGTCACCAACGATGAAGAACTCTATGAGAAGGCCCATAAATATTCCGACCATGGTCACGACCACCAAGGTGAGGCGAGGGGTGCGGAACAGCACCCAATCTTAGGGTACAACTTCCGTGGATCCGAATTGGGAGCGGCTGTGGTTCTGGCGCAGCTAAGAAAACTGCCTTATATGATTGAGAAACAGAAAAAGAACCAACATCTGTTGAAACAGGTTCTATTGGAGTTTCCTGAAATTAAACACCGGTTGGTTCCGGATGAAAGCGGCGATTCAGCCACTTTTCTCTCTTTCTTCCTTCCTGACAACGAGAAGGCTGTCAGGACCTTTGAGGAGTTTCAAAAAGAGGGGTTGAGTGCTTCATACTGGTACAGGAATAATTTCCATTACCACCGTCAATGGGGTCACCTCAAGGAGATGAAGTCTATCTTCAACTTACCTGTGATGAAGATTAAAGATGCTCCTGATTATGGAAAACTACAGGTACCCCAGTCCGATGCCATCATGCAGCGACTGATGATGACCCAAATTATGGTAACCTGGAGCGATGAAGATTTGAATCTGCTCGCTTCTAAAATGAGGTTGGCGCTTAAGAATGCTTTAAAATAGATAAAGATATGTTTAGAAATTTGAAAGCCGTAGGGCGAGTACTCTATGGTAGAAATAGTTTCGATCAATTGGGTGATGTACTTGGGGAACTTAGGATTGAGAAAGATTCATATGTCTTGTTCCTGCTTGACGAATATTTCGATGGTAAAGAGTTCATGAAAAGGATTCCTGTGCAGCCTTCGGACATCCTGAAAATTATTGAAGTGGCTGAAGAGCCTAAGACAAAGATAGTTGACGAAATTGTTGCGGAGGTAAAGAGCCTTGGCAAAGGGTTACCCGTCTCGGTAGTAGGCATTGGTGGCGGAAGTGTCATGGATTATGCAAAAGCCATTCGGCTGATGTTCACCAACGAAGGATCCTCTTCAGAATACCAGGGGCTCGACCTTATCAAAAACAAAGGCATCCACTGTACTGTTGTCCCGACTATATCGGGAACAGGTGCCGAGGTTTCAATGACAACTGTGTTAACAGGGCCCATCAAGAAACTGGGCATCAAGGGTAACTTTACACCAGCCGACCAGCTGGTGATTGATCCTGAATTGATCAAGTCTGTTCCGGAACCTCATCGCTTCTATACCGCCATGGATTGCTATATTCACAATATTGAGGCATTGAATGGCCATCGCAGGACAGTTATGGGAGATTCATTAGGAATGGAATCCCTTCGTTTGTGCAGGGAGATTTTCCTAAGTGAGGATAGCCATACTCCGGAAAATGATGAAAAGCTGATGATTGCCTCTTACCTTGGTGGTTTGTCACTCACTTATTCTGAGGTAGGTGCCTGTCATGCCCTTTCTTATGGATTGGCAAGTGTAACGGGAGTTCATCATGGTATTGGCAACTGCATCGTGTTCAATCAACTCGACGAATTCTATCCGGAAGGGGTAAAAGAGTTTAGAGAGATGATGAAAAATAACAACATCGATCTCCCGAAGGGGTTCAATGCCAATCGTACAGTGGAGGAAATTGAGAAGATGATAGATGTATCGCTCACACTTGTCTTTATGTGGGCCCATGTTAGCGGACCAGAGTGGCCTAAAATCATCACGCGCGAGAAGATTCGCGAACTGTTGATGAAAATGTAAATTATTAAAAATGAGAAAGATCATAAAGGTAGGAAATATTGAATGCGGTGCGGATAAGTTGTTCTTGATCGCCGGTCCATGCGTCGTTGAAGATGAAAAGACAATGATGGATACTGCTGAGTTCCTGGTCAGATTGTCTGAAGAGCTTGATTTGCCGCTAATTTTTAAATCCTCTTTTCAAAAAGACAACAGAAGTTCTGCCGATTTCTATTCAGGTCCGGGAATTGAAAAGGGTCTGGCGATGTTACAAAAGATCAAGGAGCAGTTCAAAGTTCCTTTGATCACAGATATTCATTATCCAGACCAGATTGCTGCGACCGCCCAGGTGGTAGATGTAATCCAAATCCCTGCCTATCTTGTGATGCAGACCACTTTGGTGGTAGAAGCTGCGAAGACAGGAAAGGTAATCAACCTGAAGCATGCTCAGTTTTTGGCTCCTGAAAACATGATCAAGCCAGTCAGAAAGGTTGAGCAGACCGGAAATACCAACATCATGGTAACAGAAAGGGGCTACGCCTTCGGATACAACGATCTGATTGTTGATCCCCGTAGTTTCTACCATCTCAGAACTACAGGATATCCTGTTATCTTTGATGTGACCCATTCCATTCGCAAATATGGAATTCCAAGTTCTGATCCTGCCGGTGGATCAAGGGAATTCATTCCGACCCTTGCAAGAGCCGGCGTGGCTGCAGGTGTTGATGGGTTATTTCTGGAGGTACATCCTGACCCAACGAGGGCGCTGTGTGATGCAGCCAGTCAGATGTGCATCCCGGATGTTAGAGAATTCTTGAAACCACTCTTGGAAATTCACCAGGTCGAAGTCAAATACAGACCTAAATTTTAATATATAATTGATATGGAATTTTTTCTTGACTCGGCCAACATGGCTGAAATTGAAGAAGCCCTTAAACTGGGGATCATTG
>CAZGSQ010000179.1:0-6316 GCA_964528535.1 uncultured Tangfeifania sp.
AGATAGCTTCAGGTGACTGGAGTTCAGACGTGTGCTCTTCCGATCTAGTAGTCTGAAGAGGCAGCTACCTTGTTGGCAGCTACAATGGAGATGTAATTGTTCAGGATGGTATGGTACTGATCGGCGACCTTTTTCTCGGCTGTGCAATCCACGAAGACAGAGTTGAACATATTCATTCCAATCATCTGTTGACAAAAGCTGTTCATGTCAGATTTCTCTGCCTCCTCTCCGGAAAGGCTGTTGGCGATGGCAGAGGGATCTAATCCTTCTCTGTCGAAAACCATTTTTCGGGAATTGGCAACACCACAGATGCGAAGCAGCAGACGGTGATCTTTCTGCAATTTCTGCTGTTGCCTGCTGATTTGGGCAATCAGATCCTTTCCGACAGTTCCGATGCCTACCAGGAAGATATTCAACTCGACAAACGGTGAGAGGAAGAAAGATTCGTGGACAACATTGAGTGTCTTACGAAGGTCTGATTTTTTGACTACCCATGAGATGTTTTGTTCGGAGGCTCCCTGTGCGATAGCCACCACATTGATTCCATTTTTCCCAATGGTATAAAACAATTTACCGGCAATACCGGCCGAATGTTTCATGTTTTCACCCACAATTGCCACAATGCAAAGATCTTCTTCACAGGCAATTTTGTTGATCATTCCCGAGTAGATCTCCCTGTCGAACTCCTGTTGAATGGCAGAATCGGCCGCTTTTCCTCTGGCAGAATCGATGGCAAAACTGATCGAATTCTCGGAAGAGGCTTGAGAAATGAGGATCACATTGATCTCTTCCTTGGCCAAGGCACCAAAGAGGCGCATGGCGATCCCGGTTACGCCTACCATTCCAAGGCCCTGCACCGTAAAAAGTGAGATACCATCAATCGAAGAGATCCCTTTGATCGGGTGTTCGGCCCCGGTATGTTCCACATTTCCAATGAGTGTTCCTTCAGCGGAGGGATTCATGGTATTTTTGATCTGAACCGGAATGGATTTCTGGTAAACGGGAAGAATGGTTGGAGGATAGATGACCTTTGCTCCAAAGTGGGAAAGTTCCAGGGCCTCGCTGTAGGTGAGCTGAGGGATGGGATAAGCCTTGCTGATCACCCTGGGATCCGCCGTCATGAATCCATCGACATCCGTCCAAATTTCCAATTTTTCGGCATTTAGTGCGGCCGCAAACAGGGCTGCGGTATAATCAGACCCTCCACGGCCCAGGGTAGTAACTGTACCATCAAGTGCCGAAGAGATAAAACCTGGCGCAACGGCAACCCTTTTCAAACCAGAACAAGCCTTGCTTATTTGTTCGTAAGTAGCTGTAAAATCTACCTTGGCACGACCATGGCTTTTATCCGTACGAATGATGGAGGCACTGTCAATCAGATCAGCATCGAGGAATCGTGCTATAAAACTGGAGGAGAGGCGTTCACCGAATCCCAACACCTTGTCGAGGGTCTTTGGAGTGAGTTCTCCGATGAGGCGAACACCCTGAAGGATCTTCTCCAGTTCATCGAAGAGGTTTTTCATTCCTGTCTTCACCTCATCTAAGGTTGCTGGATCAAAAAGAGAGGTCATGATGGTCTCATGACGAAGCCATATCTCATTGAGCGAGGCATTTACCTCACCTCCTCTTGCTCCGTTGCTTGCTGCAGCCAGCAACAAGTCTGTCACTCCGCCAACAGCGCTAACCACCACGATCAAATCTGATTGCTGATTTCGCACAATTTCATCGATTCGCTTTAAATTTTCAACTGAACCGACTGATGTTCCCCCAAATTTTATGACCTTCATCCTCTTTTGGTAATAGATTATCACTTTTCGCAAGTCGCAAATGTCCAAAAAAAAATCTGAACCGACATAGTTTCGATTCAGATTTAGTCGTTATTTCACATTAAATTATTTATCGATGGACGGAGTATAATTGTTAATGATCTTTTTTTCAATCTCATCGGCCAATTCAGGATTGTCGATAAGGAGTGCTTTGACAGATTCGCGTCCTTGTCCCAGTTTTGTCTCACCATAACTGAACCATGAACCACTTTTCTTGATGATATTCAATTCGACGCCGAGATCGATGATCTCTCCTGTCTTGGAGATGCCTTCTCCAAAGATGATATCAAATTCAGCTTTACGGAATGGGGGAGCTATCTTGTTCTTGACAATTTTGACCCTGGTGTGGTTCCCTTGAACCTCTTCCCCATCTTTAAGTTGACCAATCTTACGGATATCGACACGAACAGAGGCATAAAATTTCAATGCGTTTCCACCTGTTGTTGTTTCAGGATTTCCGAACATAACCCCAATTTTCTCACGGAGTTGGTTGATAAAGATGCAGCAAGTCTTGGTTTTGCTGATGTTGGCTGTCAGTTTTCTCAATGCCTGAGACATCAATCGTGCCTGAAGTCCCATTTTTGAATCTCCCATCTCCCCTTCAATTTCAGCCTTCGGAGTGAGTGCGGCAACCGAGTCGATGACGATGATATCAATGGCGCCTGAACGGATGAGGTTATCGGCAATTTCAAGTGCCTGTTCTCCGTTGTCGGGTTGTGAAATCAGCAATTCATTGATATTAACTCCTAATTTCGTAGCATAGCCAGGATCGAAAGCATGCTCTGCATCGATGATGGCGGCTATCCCTCCCTGTTTTTGTGCTTCTGCAATGGCATGAATGGCCAGGGTAGTTTTTCCTGAAGATTCAGGGCCAAAAATCTCTATCACCCTTCCTTTTGGATATCCACCTATTCCCAAAGCCAGATCCAGTGCAATGGAACCGGAACTGATGGCAGCGACGTCATCTACAGGTTTATCGCCCAAACGCATGATCGAGCCTTTTCCGTAACTTTTTTCAATTTTCTCCATTGTCAGCTGCAAAGCTTTCAATTTTTCGAGATTGACTGCCTTGTCTGCTGCTGCAGCTTTTGCCTCTTCTTTTGCCATAATATGTCTGTTTTAAATATTTACCTCGTTTGCAATTTGTTGTGTGTGGGCCTTGGTGTCGACTTTCTTAAAGATTTTTTCGATGGTGCCCAACTCATTGATGACAAAGGTGGTTCGAATTACACCCATGTAGCTCTTCCCGTAGTTCAATTTTTCTCCCCATACACCATAATCCTGAAGTATCTTCTTGTCTGTATCGGCAAGAAGGTTAAATTTTAATCCATATTTTTCAATGAATTTCTGATGGGACAAAGCGCTGTCGGGACTAACGCCAACGACTTCAAAACCCTTTGACAACCAAAAATCATAATTTTCGCTCAAGTCGCAAGCTTCGGCCGTACACCCGGGGGTATTGTCCTTGGGATAAAAATAAAGAATCAGCTTTTTACCTCTGAAATCATCGAGCGAAAGCCGGCTTCCATTCTGGGTTATCCCATCAAAGTGGGGCGCTGCAGAACCTACTGTCAATTGTTCCATGTTGTTTCTGAATTTTAGTATTCACTACAAATTTACGCGAATCAGACCACTTTCCGAAATGATCATGGATAAAAAATCAATTAATCTTTCCATAAGGGAGGAATGTGTTAAATTTGTATTTTTGACACCTCACCGTTAAGTAAAAAAGTTCGGACATGACTTGGCATTTGCGACACATACCTCAACTCTGCATGTTGATTTTATTTTTCAATCAACTCACTTTCGGACAACAAACGATTGGAAAAGAAACACTTGGAATTGAATATTTTCAACAGGGTAATTTCGAAAAAGCGTTGCCAATCTTCGCCAAACTGGCTCAAAGTTACCCTGACAACGCCATGTACAACTATTATTACGGGGTATCACTGATAAAGAACAATATTTTCGAAACTGCAGCCAAAGAGGCGTTGCTCAACTCTGTTGTTGACAAGACTCCTGCCAATTCCAACTTCTATTTGGGCAACTATTTCCATGCTTTGGGAGAGTGGCAGGAGGCAAAGGACTTTTACGACAGGTACAGCAAAGCGGGTACCAAACAGGAAAAGAAATCATTGAAATTCGACTACTTTATCAAGCTTTGTGAACAGAAATCGAATCCTTTTAAACCAAAAAAAGTAACTGACACCGCCCTATTTGGCGATACGCTTCTAAAACCACCTCCTAAAATTGATGAGAAAAATTTTCCGGTACCGGATGCATTGAAACGAGCTACCTTTAATTTTCAGGTAAACGAATTTTTAGCCTATCACACGATAGATGATTTCAAGAGTGAAGCGAGTAAGATTCTGTTCACAAAGGCATGGATGTGCACAGGAAAGAACGATTCCATCCTCGCGCTGACAGATTCTTTGCGGAAGTCTCACGACCAGATTTCTCGTGTTGATACCAGGTTGGGGATCGTTCAGCAGATTGTCGATTGTGAACAAAAGTCCTATCAGCTCATGCGCGACAGGGAGAAGTTTTTAGATCAGTCGAGGGTAAAGGAATCTTCTTTCTGGGACAAAGAGGGTCAAAAAGCAGCCTTGGCCTATAATTCTGCCATTTTGGAGCGGGAAGCCCGGTTGAATGACAGCAGAAAACCGGTGGAAAAGCCCGCAGAAATTGCAGCCGTAGCGGTAAGCCAGAAGGATACAACTAAAAATAGTGCGCCAGTAACCGTTGAAAATCCAACACTTGCAACCACTGGAACTGAACCTCCATCCGCCATCACAGCAAAAAACGCCTCGGCAGACAACATGATTTTCAAGGTACAGGTGGGCGCTTTCAAGAACGGGGTGATCACGCCGGTATTTAAAAAATCGTATCTCAAAATCAGTAAGATCAGAAAGATTGACAAGTATACAAATCCCAAAAAATATGTTGTTTATACTGTTGGAAGCTTCTCAAAATATGCTGATGCAACAAAAATGAAAGATCAACTGATTTTGGAAGGAATGAAGGGAGCCTTTGTGATTGCCTTTCGCAATGGGGCAAGAATAGCTGTGACGGACGCAATCAAACTTGCAGGTGGCAAATAATTTTATTTCATTTGCAATCAATCTTTTCTAATGGGATGAACGTTCTGCAAAGAGCTGCCATCAAAAGGCATTCAGAATACTTGAAAAACGAATAAAACAATAATTTACCGAATTGGAATGAAGCAAGATACTGAGAAATCTGTACGCAAGAAAGACAAAGTTTCCGGAGAAGAAGACCATAAAAAATCGCTGATTCTCTACAACGATGACTACCATACTTTCAATTATGTAATTGATGCCTTGATGGAGGTGTGCAGCATGGAGCGGGTGCAAGCCATTCAATGTACCTACCTGGTACATTACAAACAAAAGTGTGAAGTTAAAAAAGGAGACAAAAAGGATTTACTTCCATTGCGTCGTGCCCTCTCTTCCAGGGATTTAAAGGCCGTCATTCGTTGATCCGTCAGCTTTTTTCTTCGGCAGCTTTATTTTCACCTGAATCAATTTCAAACCAATTTTCCGCACATTTAGAAACAATTGTCTGACAATCCTGGTAAGGATAGGAATTTTATCCTCTTTGGGCCATAACATTCCTGTTTCCTTTACATAATCACGGTAGGCATCTCCAAAAAATTTGACCAACAGAAACTCTTCTCTTCTGATTTGGTAAATACAGAATGGGGTAGCTAACAAGAGCGAAAGTGGGCCTGCAATCCAGTTTTGTACCATAAAAATCTGACAAATCGCGATACCCAACAAGGCAGCATACATGGGGTGACGCACATAAAAGTAGCTGCCAGTCTTAACCAATTCAAGGTCTTCCTTCAATTCCTGACCCGGTGTCCACCATTTTCCAAGATCGGACAATGCTTTGACAAACAGCCAAATACAAAACAGATAGAAAAATATCACAGGAATGCTGATCCATTTCCAGATATGGTAATCGGTTGGCCCGAAATCGATTGAAAAAATGTAAAAAAAAGGAACAACCTGTATTCCAAACACAAGCAAAAAAAGGAACGTGCGTTTTTTCTTCTGTGCAGCCAATATTTTCCTGTCGGCATTGAAATTCTGAAGATAATAGATCTCCAAAAGGATGAGCAGGGCAACGCCAGCAAGAAAAATTGTCTCCAAAAACGCACGTTCCATCTATTAGGGAATCATTTCAGTACTACAAAATTTATTTCAGATTCTCAATCTCCAATACTGTAAAAGTATTTGGCTTCATGGTTGGTCGCTGCTTCGAATTGGGATCCTGTGCCACGAATTCTGCAGTTGAAAGATAAAGATTGCCACTCCGCTTGTCGACAGTGATGGTCCTTGCCCCCATCTGGGTAGGGAAATTCTCCAGTACTTTACAGCTATCCTTGCTCTCTTGTTGTACGACTGTCATGGTACCTTCAGATCGGAAGAGCACACGTCTGAACTCCAGTCACCTGAAGCTATCTC
>CAZGSQ010000180.1:0-6294 GCA_964528535.1 uncultured Tangfeifania sp.
GTACCTCCCACGGCTCTGAACACTCTTTCCCTACACGACGCTCTTCCGATCTAGGCAGTAGTCGCTCTCGATCTTAAAATAGGTGGATGCCGCAGTGCCCGGCCGGGCAGAGGGGTCAAGCACCATGATCCCAACGTGGTCATTCCCAAGACCTATCTCATCCTCTGCACAGATCATCCCGGCGGAGAGCTCTCCGCGTATCTTCGATTTTTGAATTGTAAAGGACTCTTCTCCCTTGTACAAAACAGTTCCGACTGTGGCCACCACCACTTTCTGGCCGGCGGCAACATTCGGAGCACCGCACACAATGGGTGCAATTTCACCGTTTCCGAGGTCGACAGTGGTGATGCTCAGGTGATCGGATCCGGGATGTTTCTGGCAGGTGAGTACCTCCCCTACCACGAGACCTTTCAGTCCGCCTTTGACAGATTCGACCTCTTCCACACTGCCGGTTTCCAGACCCAACTGGGTCAATACGGCCGCAATTTCCTGCGGATTAAGCGAGGTGTTCAGATAATCCTTCAACCACTTGTAAGAGATGTTCATGTAGGCTCATTTTATGGCGCGAATTTAGGCTTTTTAAACCCCAAAGACAAATTCATTTCAGGGTTCTGTTCACACTTAATGAAATGATAAAACAGGGAAACCATCTCCCGTAAATAATAGGGATGAACATCTTTGCGAAATAGTTGTTCAAATGGTAACAATTGTGGTTTTTTCCAAAAAAACCGGAAAGATTTTGTCAATTTTCCGGGTTTCTATTAAAAAATTAATAATTTTCCTGTAAAATATTGTTTGGATTTAATGAATTGCTATTTTGCATCACTTTTACAGGGAGAACCTGCAAATGAGAAATTAACCATATCTTATTGAATATTAATAGTATAAAACATTTTTACATATGGCTTCAAGCAACAAACCACGCTTGGTGAAAGATTACGATAAGCTCCCACTCGATATTCAGGGGCAAATTAAACTAAACTATCCCCAGGGGTTTGCAGGTAGTCTGATCACCTACATCGATGCCAAAGGGAAAGTTGTCTCTGCTTTACCTTATGAAACAGAAGATTTTCACTACCTGGTTCGGATGACTCTGGCTGAGGCTTATGACATCATCGAAAACGATGAAGATTTTGGCGACGATGGCGTCTTGCGTGATGACTTTTCGCTCCAGGGTTTTGAAGGCGGGGATGAGGAGGACGATGTAGAGGATATCGCAGACGAACCTTCCGATGACGATGATGATGACGATATTTAGAAGCCGGGTGACCGGCTTTTTTTAATTACGGATGACGCTGATGCGCC
Source organism: uncultured Tangfeifania sp. (assembly GCA_964528535.1). Taxonomy (GTDB): domain Bacteria; phylum Bacteroidota; class Bacteroidia; order Bacteroidales; family Prolixibacteraceae; genus CAINVV01. The sequence goes on from CAZGSQ010000180.1 coordinate 1,306, forward strand.
CATCATTCCTCATTTCGTAATTCATGATTAATTGCATTATCTCAGCTTCCTGGCTGGGATGAAACCAATGGATCTCTTCATCTTTCCGAAACCAGGTCAGCTGTTTTCTGGCATATTTACGGCTGTTGGCCTTGATCTTTTCCACTGCCTCCTCCAGGGTACATTTTTGGTCAAAATAATCAAACATTTCGCGGTAGCCTACCGTGTTGAGTGTATTCAAGTGACTGTGCCTGTGCAGCTGTCGGGCCTCCTGTTCCAGTCCGGCGAGCATCATTTCGTCTACCCTCCTGTTGATTCGGTCGTAAAGTTCGGTGCGATCGAGGTTCAATCCAATTTTAAGGACATTGAAATTTCTTTTTTTGATGGTTTTCGTCCGCTGGGAGGAGAATGTTTTTCCTGTGGTGTAGCAAATTTCGAGGGCATGCAGGATCCGTACCGGATTGTGGAGGTCAACTTCATGGTAATAATCAGGATCCAGCAACTTCAGTTCTGCCCGCATGTGCTGAATCCCGAAACTTTTCAACCGTCCGGTCAGCGTGGCCCTCAGTTCAGGATCGACATCGGGCAGCTCGTCGATCCCCTGACAAACTGCATTGATGTACAACATCGATCCGCCTGTCATCACCACATACGGGTGGAGTTTGAAAAGAGGATCAAGCAGGTTGAGCACATCCGTCTCAAACCTGGCTGCATTGTACTGGTCGAAGATGGAGTGGGAATGGACCAGGTGGTGGCGTATTTGCAGGAGTACATGCTCTTCAGGAACTGCAGTCCCGATCGACATCTCCCTGAAAATTTGCCTGGAATCGCAGGAGATAATTTCGGTGTCAAGCTTGTTGGCCAGCCGCAAACTCAAGGCCGTCTTCCCGACCCCGGTAGGACCGAGCAGGATGACGAGGGTAGGCGGGGATGTTTGGTTCAAATGAGGGCTTTCTGATTAATGGACGACTGGAATTGAACTGGTAAATGTTCGAATACTGGTCGGAAAAAGAGCAATTGCAAGATAGGATATTCTTCAGCAATTGTTACGTTGAAAGAATCAGTACATCAGATGATGTCGTTCTTGTCGCCGTAAAGTTCAGTCAAATCTTCCAGTTCACCCAGGTCGTTCATCACACTCATCATTTCGATGTTCTCTTCCAGGAGTAAATCTGTGTCGTTTTGTAAATTTCTCATTTCAAAATCAGACTTGTTTTTACTTGTCATTCTTTCATAAGAAGTCGAGCTTTTTTTCACAATGGATCAATTTTAAGGAATTAGTCAACCATAAAATATACGCTCTTGAACCCTCAAATTTATTGAGCAATGATAGAAATTGTTCAATCAATTGTCTTAAAAAATGTTAATTTATTGAATTTAATTGGGTGGGTACTTTCTATCAAGTGATTAGCGATGTTTAACAGCAAACGAAAGGCCGGATAATTTTCCGGCCTTTCGTTTGCTGTTTGGATGGCATCAATGGGTTTGCTTGATGTAATTCAGGCATGATCCGCTTTGAAACCATTTGATCTGTTGTTCGTTGTACGTATGTCTGGCCAAAATTTGGTTGGCCGATCCATCCTGGTGGTGCAAAACAAGTGTCAGCGGCGTTCCAGGTGCAAATTCCTTCAATCCAACGATATCTATCTTGTCGTGCTCCTGAATAAGATGGTAATCAGCAGGATTGTCGAAAGTAAGTGCGAGCATCCCCTGTTTTTTTAGATTGGTTTCGTGGATTCGCGCGAAGGAGCGTGTGAGTACTGCCTGCACGCCAAGATGGCGTGGTTCCATGGCTGCATGTTCCCTGGAGGATCCTTCGCCATAGTTCTCGTCGCCTACCACAACGGATCCAAGGGCTGATTTCTTGTAGCTTCTGGCGGTATCGGGAACTGTGCCGTAGGTTCCGGTCAACTGATTGAGAACGGAATTGGTACTACCTGTAAAATCATTGACAGCGCCAATTAGCATGTTGTTCGAGATGTTGTCGAGATGTCCCCTGTATTTCAACCAGGGACCGGCCATCGAAATGTGATCGGTTGTACATTTCCCCCTGGCCTTGATCAGCAAAGGAAGACCGGTCATTTCAGCGCCATCCCATGGCTTGAAGGGCTCAAGCAACTGAAGTCTGTCTGATTCCGGATCCACTGTAACGACGAGATCCCTGAAATTTTTGGAGGGAGGAATCAGCCCGGCATCTTCCACTTCGAAACCCCTTGCAGGCAGATCATCGCCATGGGGAACATCCAGTTTAACTTTCTCCCCATTTTCATTGACCAGGTAATCTTTCATCGGATCAAAATCCAGGGTACCGGCTATCGCGAAGGCAGTGACAATCTCAGGAGAAGCCACAAACCCATGGGTCTTGGGATTGCCATCGGTCCTTTTGGCGAAGTTGCGGTTGAAGGAGGTCATGATGGAATTTTCGGGAAGGTGGTCGGCATTTTCACGTGCCCACTGTCCGATGCATGGTCCGCATGCGTTGGCGAGTACCACGCCACCAATGGATTCGAAGGCTTTCAGGTGCTGGTCCCTGGCTACAGTGAACCTAACGAGTTCAGAACCGGGTGTCACAGTGAATTTTGCCTTCACCTTCAGATTCTTCGCATTGGCCTGAAGTGCTACGGAGGCAGCCCTGCTGATATCCTCGTAGGAGGAGTTGGTGCAGGATCCAATCAATCCCACCTGCATTTCGAGTGGCCAGTTTTTCTCCCTGGCAACAGTTTTAAATTGGGAGAGGGGAGTGGCCAGATCGGGAGTGAAGGGGCCGTTGATGTGCGGCTCGAGTTCGGAGAGGTTGATCTCAATCAGCTGGTCAAAATATTTTTCGGGTTGTTGGTAGACCTCTGCATCACCATTCAGGTGTTCGGAGATAACATCGGCCATCGCTGCGATATCGGCGCGACTGGTGGCCCTCAGGTATTTGGCCATGTTGTCATCGTATCCGAAAATGGAAGTAGTGGCACCTATTTCGGCTCCCATGTTGCAAATGGTGCCTTTTCCTGTGCAAGAGATGGTATTGGCGCCTTCTCCGAAATATTCGACAATGGCGCCAGTTCCACCTTTGACAGTCAGCAGTCCGGCAACCTTTAAGATAACATCTTTCGGGGAGCTCCAGCCGCTTAACTTGCCTGTCAGTTTGATGCCAATCAGTTTTGGAAATTTTAGTTCCCAGGGGATTCCTGTCATGACATCTACAGCATCTGCACCCCCAACACCGATGGCAACCATGCCCAGACCACCGGCATTCACGGTATGCGAATCAGTTCCAACCATCATTCCGCCGGGGAAAGCATAATTTTCGAGCACTACCTGGTGGATGATTCCTGCACCCGGTTTCCAGAAACCAATCCCATATTTTTTAGAGACAGAAGAGAGGAAATGGTACACCTCTTTGTTGGTGATTTCTGCATTTAAAAGGTCTACAACGGCTCCCTCTTTGGCCAGGATCAGGTGGTCGCAGTGAACCGTCGAGGGTACGGCCGCCTCGTCCTTGCCTGCCTGCATGAATTGCAGCAAGGCCATTTGGGCCGTCGCATCTTGCATGGCGACCCTATCCGGATTGAAATTTACATAGGAGTTTCCCCGCTCAAAAGGGTGTTCAGGAAGTTGCTCCGAGAGGTGCGCATACAGGATTTTTTCGGTCAATGTGACGGGCCGGCCCAAAAGAGTTCTCAGTTTCTCGGTTTTCTGAGGAAATTCAGCATAAACTTTTTTAATCATTTCCAGATCGTATGCCATGGCTAATCGAATTAAAAATTAAAAATTATCAATGAATTGAGGAAACAACAACAAGTACAACCCATGCGTTTGTACCTCAGGACTTGTCAAACACAATTTAATTCTGCAAAATTGGCTATTTTATCTGAATAATTGCATCTTTATCGATTCATTGTTACCTTTAAACATTCAAAGCAATCACCGCTGGTAACTGTCAGTCGTCCTTCGTCATTTTTCATTGTTAATTCTTTCTTTCAAAATGCTCCTAAAACCCCTGGTTCTCGAAAATATCAGCATCGCATTTCAATCGATTCGTGGCAATTTACTTAGATCTGTGCTCACGATCATGATCATCGCGGTGGGTATCTCTGCCCTGGTAGGCATTTTAACCGCCATCGATTCGATCAAGAATGCCATCACAGCCGATTTTACCCGATTGGGTGCCAATACATTCTCCATCCAGAGCCGTGGCATGCGGATACAGATTGGGAACCAGCGCTATCGCTCTAAAAACTACAGTTACATCAGCTATTTTCAGGCAAAGGATTTCCGCGATCAGTTTCACTTTCCTGCCTCTGTCTCCATCTCAGTGATGGCTACCAACCTGGCTACCGTGAAGTATGAGTCGAAGAAGAGCAATCCAAATGTCATTGTGAGGGGCATCGACGAAAATTATCTTCAAACGGCAGGTTATGATCTCGACAAAGGCCGGAACATCTCGATGCAGGAGGCCTACGATGGAACGAATGTAGCGCTGATTGGAGCCGAAATGGTGCCTAAAATGTTTCCAAAAGATACTGAACCAATCGGGAAGCTGCTCTCCATTGGGAGTGGGAAATATACCATCATAGGCATACTGAAATCGAAGGGGAGTGGTTTCGGTGAGACCGGCGACCGCCTCGTTTTCCTGCCATTTGCCAATGCCCGGCAATATTTTGCCCGTCCGAACATGAACTTTAAGATCAGCGTCCACCCAAATTCGGCGCAACTGATGGATGCAGCCACCGGCGAGGCAGAGGCCGTCTTTCGGAACATCCGCAAACTCAACATCAGCGACGATTCGGATTTTATTGTGGAGAAGAGCGATAACCTTGTCAACATCCTGCTGGACAACATCAAATATGTGACCATGGCGGCGACCATCATCGGGATCATTACGCTCCTGGGAGCTGCCATCGGATTGATGAACATCCTCCTGGTGACTGTAGCCGAGCGTACCCGGGAGATTGGCATCCGCAAGGCCATTGGAGATCGGAAGAGCACACGTCTGAACTCCAGTCACCTGAAGCTATC
>CAZGSQ010000181.1:0-6102 GCA_964528535.1 uncultured Tangfeifania sp.
TACACGGCTCTGAACACTCTTTCCCTACACGACGCTCTTCCGATCTATAACTTCATTTAACCAACCAAACTGAAATTTTATACCCGCCCGCCATTGGTAGTCGAAGCAAAGCAATCTGCCCTCTTGCGTCAATTCTCCTGTTTTCCGAAATTTCTCCGAATCAGTGTCATCAGCTCTTCGGAGTTGATAGGCTTGGAGATGTAGTCCGAACATCCGGCTTGCAGGGCCTTCTCCCTGTCGCCGGTAAGCGCAAACGAGGTCTGGGCAATGATGATCACTTCCGGATTAAATTTTCTGATTTGGCCGGTAGCCTCGTAACCATTTAATTCGGGCAGGAGAATGTCCATCAAAACCAGATCCAAATCGGGATGTTGCCTGCAAAACTCAACAGCTTCCAATCCGGTCTTTGCAATGATTAATTCCTTGGCAAATTTCCTGGAGATGATCGAAATGAGCGCCAAGGATGGTTCATCATCATCTACCACCAGTACCTTCAGTTTTTTAACTTCAATTTCAGCCGCAGCAACTGGCAGCGCGACAGGAGGTTGAACTTCCATTTTTGTAATCTTCCGGCAGGGAAGCGTAAAATAAAAGGTACTTCCTCTCCCTAATTCGCTCTCGACCCAGATTATTCCTCCCTGCATTTCGACAAATGCCTTGGCAATCGACAAACCCAGTCCCGATCCCTGCATGGGCTTTCTATCCGCGATATCTGCCTGTATGAACCTTTCGAAAATGGCCTTCTGCCGATCCTGCGGTATCCCGATACCCGTATCTCTGACCCAAAATTGCAGCACCAATTCAGGAACTGACCCTGCGATTTCAGCAACTGTCTCCACAACATCGTATCCTATTTCAATTTTGCCGCGCTCCGTAAATTTAAGGGCATTCTTGACCAAATTGGTAAGAATGGCATAGAGCTTTTCGCGATCCGTACAGACAACCATTTCGTCGGATTGGGTGGTCGGATGGATCGAAAACTGCAATCCTTTGTTCCGGGCCTCCGATTTGAAGAGCCTGTAAATGTACTCCAACAGCACATCCAGACTGATGGTGTTGGCAGCTATCTTCATCTCTCCTGCTTCAATCTTCGATATATCAATGATTTCGTTGATGGTGTTCAGCATGCGTTGCCCGGCCTGATTGATCATGCGAATGTAATCGTTCTGTTCATCGCCCGATAGTCCCGGCAACTTGAGCAAATCGGCAAAACCAAGGATCCCGTTCATGGGGGTCCTGATTTCGTGACTCATGTTGGAAAGAAAAGCCGATTTGAGCCGGTCACTCTCTTCGGCCTTGTATTTGGCCTGCCTCAGTTCCTCTTCCTTCCGCAGACGTTCGGTCAGGTCGGTCACCGTGATGAGGCAGTTGCCACTGTTCCCTTCAACGATCCCCGTCAGGTAGACCAGCATGGGTTGATTTTCGTTTGCCTTCAGAGTAAGCTCACAGCATTCCTGGTTGTTGCTGCGGAATAATTTTTCAAGAAATTGGGTAAAGATTGGTTTGGAGGGATCGGCGAGGAAGAGTTTGAACAATTTGTTGTGGAGCAGGTACCGCTCTCTCCCCAACATCCTGGCCCCCGCGATGTTTGAATTGGCGATCTCACCTCCTGGCGCCACCGTAAAATAGCCGTTGGGGGCAAAATCGTAAAGGTCAATGTAGTTTTTTGCTACCTGATTGGCACGTTCACGCGCCATCACAAGCTCCTGGTTCTGTAGTTCAAGCTCTATCTGGTGAACCTCAAGCTCGTGAAGGAGTACCGAGATCTCTACTTCTGAGAGTTGATCATACGGCTTTGCATGACTGTTTCTCAGTAACTCTTCTGCCTGAAGGCGAAGAAAGGAATTCTCATCCGGATTCTGCTTCATGGTCGTCTGATTTGTGCCGGAACTGATCCGGTGGTTTGGTATTGCTAACGAATGTCAGGGAGGTGGCGAACTGTCTGGTCCTGATTGCTTTAATGTTTATCTTGTCTCGCGTACCAGGCACTGAATGTGCTTGACTGTACCTACAGAAAATACATTGCTGATGAATTCAACATTGATCTTTAGCTTGCCTGCAGTTTCGAGGGGCAGGTTCTCGTAACGAATCATCTCCTTGTCCTGCAACTCCTTAAACTTCTCCTTGTTGGCCACAATGTCTTTGAAGAGACCAATTTCCCAAATCGATTTTTCGATGAACTGGCTCTTCGAGAAGCCAAGCAATTCCATCAACCAGGGATTCACATCCGTGATTTTTCCGGTCTCAAAATCGAGTATCAGGATGCCTTCTTTGGCCGATTCGAACAGCTTGCGGAAACGTGTTTCAGAAACTGCCAGGGCAAACTCAGCTTGCTTGGACTGGGTGATGTCGGTGAAGGTGATGACCAGCCCATCGATCCTGTCGTCGAGCGTCCTGTACGGCATGATCCTGACATTGTACCATTTCCCAACCGCATTCTGGGTGGGGGTTTCCATCGATACCAGTGTTTTAAGCACCTGTTTCGCATGTTTGTCAATCTCCGGATATTTCAAATCGGAAGCCTGATCGGTGAATGGCCGCCCAATGTCTATCTTCCTAAGCTTGAAAATATTGGTAGCCTGATCGGTGAATCTTCTGATATTTAGATCTTTGTCGAGGAATAGCGTAGCGATTTCGGTGCTGTTGAGCAGGTTCTTCATGTCGTCATTCGTCTGTAGAAAATCGCTTACCTTACTTTGAAGCTCCAAATTGACTGTGATCAGCTCCTCGTTCAGGCTCTGCATCTCCTCCTTGCTGGTGGTCAGTTCTTCGTTGGTCGATTGCAACTCTTCGTTGGTGGACTGCAACTCCTCGTTGGTAGATTTGAGCTCCTCCTGCGAGGTTTGCATCTCCTCCTGCGTACCCTGAAGGTTCTCCAGGCTTCGTTGCAATTGAATCTCCAGCTCCTTCATCCGCCCCGTTGAGCTTCGAACCCCTTTCTTTGGGGTTAAATCTTCGACGCTATTTGTAATTTCATTGAAAATAAGAATGACCATACCATTCAGCGAATTTTCACTGACAATTTGGTTGATGGTGACATCCGCCCGGAGGGTTCCTCCGTTGGTGCCGATTTTCATGTTTCTCAGAACCACCTCTTCAGTACCCTGGATGGCCTTGCGCAATGCTCCCGGTAGCTCCAGGCGCAGGCCGTCGCGAGCCATCACATAAATGTTCCAGTTGGCCTTCCCGGCTACGGGCTGAAGGTATTTGCCAATGGGTCCGGTCATGTAAAGAATGTCTCCCTTTTCGTTGACCAACACGCTACAGGGTGAAAAACGCTGCAACAAGAGCTGGTCTGCCAGGGTCTGAACGTTCTCGATCAGTTTTGGAAGTGTATTCATTTCGGTAGGTGCTGTTCTTTTGTAGTTGAATGAACTTGGGAAGTCAATGAAATCGGAAATTCGCCTGCTGATGTTGCGTCTGAAGATTTTTAACCGTCCATCTACCTCTTCAAAATTGTCGGTCTGGTTGTTGATGGTTTCGGCAGTGCCCAACACCAGGATGCCTGCCGGGTTCAGGGTGTAATTGAAGAGTGCTATCAGTTTTTTCTGAAGCGCAGGCTCAAGGTAGATCAACATGTTGCGACAAGTCAGTAGATCGAGCCTGGTGAATGGAGGATCTTTGATGATGTTGTGGGGCGCAAAAATCAGCATCTGACGGATGGAGGCATTCACTCGGTAGCCATCGGCTGTAGGCGAGAAAAAACGGTTGAGTCTTTCGGGCGAAACGTCTGCCGCGATGTTGGCTGAAAAAAGAGCTTTTCGGGCTTGGTCAATGGCATCGAGGTCGATGTCGGTTGCAAAAATCTGAAAGGAAAGGTTCTTGCCGGATCCAAATTTTTCGAGGACTTCCACCAGCGCTATCGCCAACGAATAGGCCTCTTCGCCTGTTGAACAGGCAGTTACCCATACCCTGAGAACTGTCCTGTCAGGTATATTTTCTATCAATTCGGGAAGTACCTTCTCGCTTAGTCTTTCCCATGCGGCAGGGTCGCGGAAGAAGCTGGTAACTCCGATGAGCAACTCCTTGAATAGTAATGTGATCTCGCCCGAATTCTCCATACAATACCTGACGTAGCTCTGTAATTTGTCGAACTGGTGAATGCCTTTTCGCCTTTCAATACGTCGCAACAGGGTGTTTTTCTTGTATAACGAGAAATCGTGTCCGGTCTGTTCGCGCAGGAGAAAAATAATTTTGTCGAGATCGCTCTTGCTCTTGTCATCTATTTCGGGATCCGGAGGAACTGTCGGAATGAATTTCAGGTAGTTGATCAGGCGAAGGGGCAATTCGTTGGCGGGTGCCACGATGTCTACGACCACCGTTTGGATGGCACTGCGCGGCATGCCGTCAAATTTGGCGGTTCCGGGTTCCTGTACCAGCACGGTGCCGTTTTTTTCCTTGATGGCCCTCAATCCCAGACAACCGTCAGAGCCCATTCCCGATAGGATGATGCCGATGCTCTTTTCGAGCCGGTCGTCGGCCAATGAACGGAAGAAAGTGTCGACCGGCAGACGCAGGCCGCGCGATTCGACAGGGTCAAACAGGAGCAGATTGCCATTCAGCAAGGTCAGGCTCTTGTTGGGTGGAATCACATAGACGCAATTGGGTTGCACCGGCAGCTGGTCCGATGCCTGAAATACACTCATGGAGGTGATTCGCTGCAACAGCTCCGGCATGATGCCTGCATGGGTAGGATCGAGATGTTGGATGACGACAAATGCCATGCCGCTGTCGCCGGGCATGTTGCCGAAAAATTGTTCCAAAGCCTCCAATCCGCCGGCGGAAGCCCCGATGCCAACAATGGGGAAATCAAAGTTGTCCATGCTCTTTTTTTTCTTCTGTTTCACTGTTTTCCGGCTGCCTGAAACGCCATCACCGGGCAAGGGGGGGGGGGGGATACAAGGTCATTTTTTTCGTATTTCACGGCAACATTGCGGTTTCTTGAACCAATTCGAGCGGTATGCAGGCAGTACAACTTATGAAGTCATGTATCTGATTGAATACAAGTACATTTACATTATGGTCAAAGGTAGACTATTATTTCGACACCAATTGATTTTATCTCAAAATAATTTTTCATTTGGGGGACAATTTTACTTCATAGGAAACGAGCATGGGCAAAACCAAAAAAAGACGATGTAAATTCAACTGCGAGTTCCATGAGTACTTACAGATATTCAATTATTTAACAAATATTTTGACAGTGAAAATTTGCACAACGCTCAACAGATTGCTTCCCGCTTCGCGGTCGCAATGACGGCGCTGTTTAATGCAACGGTGGCGTGGGCGAAGGAGGCGGGTCAAAAGTTTTTCAACCAGGTAAGGCTGTAGCCCGCCTCCTTCGCCCACGCCACCTACCGACCGGCAATGCCCGTCATTGCGAGGCAGAACGACGAAGCAATCTGTTATTAATGAAGGCAATGTATCAATATCGCCTCGTTCCAATCCAGTTTCCTTCCGTCAGATAACGAATTCTGCTCTCTTTTCGACATGCTACCGCGGACGGTATTGAGGAATTCCTTCTTATACAGGGGTTCCGCTCTGCTTCACCCCTGGCTATTCATGTTTAACCCTTTCAGGGTATAACCCCGCATTTACCCTTCATCACATCATCCAATCAATAAATTGACTGATCGTCTACTTATCACATCATCAGATCATCAAATCATCCATTTTCACCTAAAAAGCTTACCTTTAGAAACAAATCTAATGGAGCATGGAAAAAGAGAAACTCGACCAGATTTCGATCTCCTCCCTGTTTAAAAGGAGGAAAACCGACAGAGATATTTTTCAGGAGCTGATGCCCACCAGGGTGAAAGAGGTGTTGCTGTTTGCCACACTCTACGATGCCTATTCGATAGAGCGTGAGGGGCAATTTTCTGACAAGATATTTGGTGAATACCTGCAGCTCAACCTCTATGCCGCGCCGCGCTTTACGAGTGTCAACACACCGGAGGATGTGGTGCCCACCATCAACATACGTCACTTCGACCTGATCATCATCATGGCAGGTGTCGACAAGGAGATGCCCATCAAGGTGGCAGAGCTCATCCACAGGAACAAACCCCGCATCCCAATTCTACTGCTGGAGATCGGAAGAGC
>CAZGSQ010000182.1:0-5912 GCA_964528535.1 uncultured Tangfeifania sp.
CACGTTTGGCCAGATAGTCGTTCACGGACAAACTATGCCCACAGCGACCGCCCAGGGCATTCAGGAATACCGGAAGCGTTGCAACAAGGGTTTTTCCTTCCCCTGTAGCCATTTCAGAGATTTTACCAGTATGCAAAACATACCCGCCAATCAGCTGAACATCATAATGAACCATGTTCCATGTCTGCACAGTTCCTCCTGCGATCCAGCTGTTTTTGAAAATGGCTTTGTCTCCGTCGATCGTGACAAAATCCTTCGTTGCAGCCAATTCTCTGTCGAAATCAGAGACAGCAACCACAATTTCAGGGTTCTCAAAAAATCTGCGTGCAGTGTCTTTCACAATGGCAAATGCAGTCGGAAGTACCATCTTGAGTACCTCCTCAATCTTTTTGGTGATAATCTCCTCAAGCTTGTCTACTCGATCGTAGAGTTTTTCACCCTCTTCAATAGGGATTTCACCACTTTCTGCCTTTTCCTTGAGGGAAGCGATCTCCTCCTCTTCTACACGGATAAAATCACTCACAACAGCTTTGATCCGAAGGGTTTCTTCACGCAGCTGATCATTGGTAAAACCTGTAATTCTGCTGTATTCTTCCTTGATCTGTGCAACAACTGGCATTACTTCTTTGATATCCCTGTCCGATTTATTGCCCAAAATACCTTTCAATAAATTTCCAAAAATTGACATATAATGTAGTATCGTGTTTTTAACTAACTCTTTTCCTCAAACATCCGCAAAGGTAATTGAATTGTAGCATTCAGCGAAATAAATAACCCAATTCCTTCCAACTTACCAGGAAAGCCACAAATCAGAAATCCACAAATATATTGTTCAATATCTGTGGATTCCATCATCGAAGATCCAAATTCGAAAATCGAAAATTATCTTTAGGCTTTTGCTGGAAACGGGTTCACATACACCCTTGCCTGCATTTCGCGATCCATCATCAGCAAACCCTGCCCTTCACCGTTGATCAGTTTGAGGTTATTAAGGATTTGTTCAACATTGGCCTCTTCCTCAACTTGCTCATCAACAAACCATTGCAGAAAACTTTTGGTGGCATGATCACTCTCTTTGATGGCTATATCCATCAAATTGTTAATCAATCCTGTCACATTTACCTCATGCACAAGCGTTTCTTCAAAAACATGCAGAACGCTTTTGAAATTGACATCAACTTCGGCAATAGGAGCCAACAAGACCCGTCCCCCACGCTCCAATACATAATCGAAAAAATGGGTGGCGTGCGCCAACTCTTCCTGGTACTGAACCTTCATCCAGTTGGCACAACCGGCCATTCCGATAGACTGGAAATAGGATGACATGGACAAATAAAGGTAAGCCGAATGAAATTCAGCATTAATTTGCTGATTCAATGCTGCTTCTATAGTTTTTTTCAACATAACAATAATTTTAAATTTTCAATACTTTAGTTCACTTTAGTCACTTCATTCCACATTCCTCAAACCATCCTCTTGTTCAACTCTTCTGTAAGGGCATCCATAAATTTCTCGGTAGTGAGATAATTTTCAGCCGTTAACTTGTCGCCATAGATGGAAAGCGCAAGGTCTTTTGTCATCTTTCCTGATTCTACAGTATCGATGCAAACTTTTTCAAGAAGTGCAGAAAAATCTCTAAGAGGCTGATTGTCATCAAGTTTTCCTCTAAAATCAAGACCCCTCGTCCAGGCAAAAATGGAAGCAATGGGGTTGGTGGAGGTAGGACGTCCCTTTTGGTATTCACGGTAGTGACGGGTTACTGTTCCGTGAGCCGCTTCGGCCTCAATGGTTCCGCCGTCCGGCGTTAAAAGGACAGAAGTCATCAAACCCAGCGAGCCGAAACCTTGAGCGACTGTATCCGATTGAACATCACCATCATAATTTTTACAAGCCCAAATAAAATTGCCATTCCATTTCAAGGCCGAAGCTACCATGTCATCGATGAGACGGTGTTCATAGGTAATACCGGCCTTGTCAAAGTCTGATTTGTAATCATTGAGAAAGATCTCCTCAAAAATATCTTTGAAAAAACCGTCGTACTTCTTCAGGATGGTATTCTTGGTGGAGAGGTAGAGCGGCCACTTTTTGGTCAGGGCCATTTTAAAACAGCTGTGGGCAAAACCGCGAATAGATTCTTCAGTATTGTACATGGCAAGGGCGACTCCCGGTCCATCGAAATGATAGACGTCATGAATCTCCTGCTCCGAACCATCATCGGCTTTGAAGGAGAGCGTCAGTTTACCAGGACGATCCACAACAATGTCAGTTGCCCGGTATTGGTCGCCAAAGGCATGCCGACCGATCATGATCGGGGCGGTCCCCTGGGGAACCAAACGCGGAACATTCTCAACAACAATGGGTTGGTAGAAAATAGTTCCATCAAGAATATTGCGGATCGTGCCGTTGGGTGATTTCCACATCTTTTTGAGACCAAACTCTTTCACACGAGCTTCATCCGGAGTAATGGTGGCACATTTGATGCCTACCTTGTATTTTTTGATTGCATGGGCTGCATCAACAGTCACCTGATCATCCGTTTCATCGCGGTATTCAATGCCCAGGTCATAATATTTGATGTCAATATCCAGGTAGGGCAAAATCAGTTGCTCTCTGATCATTTTCCAGATAATTCTGGTCATTTCGTCACCGTCGAGTTCTACGACAGGGTTTGTAACTTTAATTTTTTGCATCTATATTCTGTTTTGAATCTTTAATTTTTTGCAGGATAAAAGTACAAAATTATGGCTGAGTAACAAGATTTTATTCGCTAAAATCGTTCTACGCCAAGATTTCTATTCAAAATCCAATCCAAATCGTTGCTTCAGAAGACCCAGGACCGGATATTTATGAACCATCACATTAAATTTTTCCTGATCTGTATATGGCTTATTCATAATCTCTTCCAGATTTTCAGAAACTACAAATTCGATACTGAGATGCTCGTTGTTCAGTTCATTGGTCAGGTAAGAGAGCAGTTTGGGTTTCAAATCCTGGATGATCCTTTGACGTTGTACTTCATTGTCGAGATGGTACTCGATGCTGTAATTCTCCAGCAACAGAGGTTCTCTCACCGAAAGGGCTGATTTCAATTGTGGCGCATCTACTTGATCAGCAAAGGCTCTCCACGCCAAGGCAAGTGCACTGGGATCTATCGATTGATCTCTGGCTGGTTCGTGTGATAGACCCGTATTATTGTCTGGCTCTGCTACAGCGGACAGGGTGTTTCCGTTCATCATGCCCGAAATGGAGGGGGTAGAAAGGTTTTCGTTGTGTGGACGTCGCGACCTTTGTACTGGCACGGGGACACTTTCCTGAGGAGAAACCCTGGCAATTCTATTTTCAACCAAGGTATGGACAGGTTTGGATACCGGCGTTGGGGGGGTAACAACAGCCAATATGGAATCAAAAATCGGCAAAAACAACTGTGAACTTACTGCTTCATCAATTGTTTTTTTTTTAGCTGCTCTAACAATTGAGCACTCCTGATTAGCGTCAGTTCGACCAGAAAACGCTGGTTGGATGAATTTTTGTACTGAATGTCACAATCAGATGCAAGAATGAGTGCCGCTGTGAGAAAATCCTCCGTACACAACGCTGCTTGTTTTCTGTATCGCTCCCGTATCTCGCCCCCAACCTCCAAAAGTTGCAAGGTAACCGTATCCCGGCTGATCAGCAGGTCGCGAAAATGTTGCGACAAGCCTATTACAAAATGGTGTGCATTGAAACCCTTTGACAATATCTCATTAAATATCATCAAATTACCATGAACGTCTCCCCTCAGCAATCCATCCGTCAATTTAAAATAAAAGTCGTAATCCAGCACATTCAGGTTGGCGATGGTTTCCTGGTAAGTTACCTTTTCCCCACAAAAACTGACTATCTGATCGAAGATAGAGAGTGCATCGCGCATGGCTCCATCCGCTTTTTGTGCGATCACATTGAGGGCCTCCCGCTCAATGGTTACATTTTCCTTCCCGGCTACTTCGAGGAGGTGCTTTTCGATGTCAGCAATGGTGATTCTGTTAAAATCATAAATCTGACATCGGGAAAGAATGGTGGGAATAATTTTATGTTTCTCTGTCGTCGCTAAAATAAATACGGCATGCGCCGGAGGCTCTTCCAATGTCTTCAAAAATGCGTTAAAAGCCTGTGAAGAAAGCATGTGGACTTCATCAATGATGTACACACTGTACTTCCCAATCTGAGGTGGGATCCTTACTTTATCAACCAGCGAACGGATATCTTCAACCGAATTGTTGGATGCCGCATCAAGTTCGTGAATGTTGTAGGAGCGGTTTTCGCCAAATGAAATGCATGATTCACATTGGTTGCAGGGTTCAGTATCGGCAGAGAGGTTCAAACAGTTGATAGTTTTGGCGAAAATCCTTGCCGAAGTGGTCTTCCCTACCCCACGCGGACCACAAAACAGATAGGCATGGGCAAGATGGTTGCTCTTGATGGCATTCTTCAAAGTGGAAGTGATGGCAGGCTGTCCTACAACGGATGTGAAGGTGTCGGGACGATATTTTCGGGCTGATACGATGTAATGTTCCATGCAGAATTTTCACCAAAAACGATCCCCAAAAATACAACAAAAAAGGGAGAAGGCAAATGAAGGTTGGAAGAAGTTATCAACCAGGGATAGTTTGGAGTTTGGAATTTGGATGGGTAACTTGATAAAGGATTGTGCGTATAAAGTGTAATAAGTTCAATTATTTAAAAATTTCAAAATGAAAAGAATATTTATTTCAATGTGTTTCGTTGCAATGGTTTTGGGACTTTCTGCCCAAACCAAGGTGCTTTATGACTTCAAAGCCACTTCTTTGGACGGTCAAACATTTGATCTTCAATCATTAAAAGGGAAAAAGGTGATGGTGGTCAATACTGCTTCCAAGTGTGGGCTCACCCCGCAGTACGCCAGTCTGGAGAAGCTTTATGAAAAATACAAGGACAAAAATTTTGTCATCATAGGTTTTCCTGCCAATAACTTTGCCTCCCAGGAGCCGGGAACAAATTCGGAGATCAAAGAGTTTTGCACGAAAAACTATGGAGTCACCTTTCCAATGATGTCAAAAATTTCTGTCAAAGGAACCGACATGGATCCTTTGTACAACTGGCTTACCAGCAAAGCTGAAAACAAGGTCCTTGACGCTCCGGTTCAATGGAATTTTCAGAAATTTCTGATCGACGAAAAGGGACAGATAGCCGATGTTGCCTTTCCCAAAGAGCTACCCGATGAGGACAAAATCATCAAATGGATCGAAGGAAAGAACTAAGAATTTCCAATTTGGGATTTTCGATTTTGGACAACTGATCTAAAGTCGAAAATCCCAAATCTTATCATTTCTTGTCAACAGGTGCACTGATCACCCCGAGATACCTTCCCATCCAGTAAGGCAGCAACCAAATATCACCTGCGCTGCTCTCTGAAGTCCCGTTACCATGGGTGCGATCGAGGTTGAACATGTTTGCATTGTGGCGGCTGATGGGTCGCTCCTGGGGCGGAAGCACCTCTTTGGTAGTTTGATTTCTGAAATTGGGCTCCAGCCTGTCGATGTCCTTCCTGTTGCTGTTGACAATGACCCATTCGATCAGATCCAGCGGATAGGCTTTCAACCACCAGGCGGCTTCATTCAGATCAAAATCAGGAGTTCCTGTCAATGCGGTAAAAATATTCCAGGCGCCCTCTTTTTCGGGTCTCTCAATCTGCCAGTGGTCCAAAATGGATTCCTTGAACCTGGCTTTTTGCGTGTCATTCAGGGCATAGCGGTAGAGGCCCCAGTATCCTACAAAATACATCTCATCATCCGAATGGTTCCAATCTTCTGAAAGCTCCTTGCTAAGTTGATCAGCTCCAGGGCCTGCCAGATCGGAAGAGCACACGTCTGAACTCCAGTCACCTGAAGCTATCT
>CAZGSQ010000183.1:0-5873 GCA_964528535.1 uncultured Tangfeifania sp.
TGCGCAAAATTAAGAAAAATGAGTGAAAAAATGAATATGTTTGGTTAACGATGGACATGTACAGTGAAATATTGTTAAAACATTGGGGTTATGAGCAGTTCAGACCCCTGCAGGAGGATATTATCCGCTCCGTTGCGGCCGGAAACGACACGCTGGGACTGATGCCTACGGGGGGTGGCAAGTCCATCACCTTTCAGGTATATTCTCTCTCGGTAGAAGGGATGTGCCTGGTGGTTACTCCCCTTATCGCACTTATCAACGACCAGGTGGACAGTCTCCGTTCAAAGGGAATCAAGGCTTTGGCCATTTATTCAGGCATGTCGGCACGGGAGATCGAGATAGCCTGTAACAATGCCGTTTACGGGGACTACAAGTTCCTTTATGTCTCGCCAGAAAGGTTGCTCTCCCCTAATTTTCTGGAGTACCTGACCCGTTTCAACCTGAACCTGATCACTGTAGATGAGGCCCATTGTATCTCTCAATGGGGCTACGACTTCCGTCCATCCTACCTGCAAATCGCTGAAATACGCAAACATTTTCCGAAAGTTCCTGTATTGGCGCTGACTGCTACCGCTACAAGAGAGGTCGTGGGGGATATTCAGGACAAACTGCTGTTTTCCGTCAAAAACCTCCTGCGCAAAAGCTTCGTCAGGGAAAATGTTACCTACCTGGTCCGCCAGAAGGAGGACAAGCTCGGCTACCTGGCTGACACAGTTGCCAAATCCAAAGGATGTGGAATCATCTATGTGAGAAGCCGTAAGAAATGCCGGGAGATAGCCGATATGCTGCGTGCGTTAAATGTTTCTGCCGATTTCTACCATGCCGGACTGGATACGCTCCTGCGAAAAGAGAAGCAAATGCAATGGATGAATGGGACAACCCGTGTGGTGGTTGCAACCAACGCTTTTGGCATGGGCATCGACAAGCCGGATGTCAGATTTGTCCTTCACCTCGATCTGCCGGATTCGTTGGAAGCCTATTTTCAGGAGGCGGGCAGGGCAGGAAGGGATGGCGAACGGGCCGTGGCGCTCATGATTTACAATGGAACTGACAAGCGAAGGCTCCACAAGATGGTGACCGATTCCTTCCCGGAGATACACCGTATCAGGGAGGTGTACCAGCATCTGTGCGACTACCTACAGATAGCAGTGGGTACCGGGAAAAATGGCTTTTTTACCTTTCAGCCGGAGGATTTTGCCAGGAAATTTAATTTCCCTTTTACGACAGTCTACCACAGCCTCAAAATAATGGAATGGGAAGGCTATCTCGAATATACCGATGATCCCGACAATTCATCGAGACTCTATTTCCTGGCCCACCGCGACGAACTCTACAAGATAGATACAGGCAGCAAACAACTCGAGCAGTTGATCGGGATGCTCTTAAGGTCCTATTCGGGGCTTTTCAATGATTTCGTCAGAATCGATGAACAGCTGCTGGCCAGAAGATTGGAGGTTACAGCCGACGAACTCTACAACAACCTGAAGTTTCTCTCGCAACAGAAAATAGTTCATTACATCCCCCGCAGGGAGGCCCCCGTCCTCCAATTGTTGACGGAAAGAATCGATCACAACAGGATTAGGATCTCCCAGGCCAACTATGGAGACCGCAGGCATAATTACCAGAACAGGGTCGACGCCGTCATCAAATATGCCCTGACAGAGGGGAAGTGCCGAAGCGTTCAACTTCTGGAATATTTTGGTGAACTCGGCTCACAAAGCTGCAGACAATGCGATGTATGCAAAGGAGAACACCAATCGGGCATTTCAAACGGCGATTTTGAAACAGCTTCTCAGGAGATAATCCTTTTGTTGCAATCGAATCCAGTCGGGATAAAGGAGTTGGTGAGTCAATGCAAAAGCAACGAAAAAAATATTCTGAAGGTTACCCGGTGGTTGTTGGACCAGGGCCGGATCGAACTGAATGCTTCCAATCAGTTGTTTTGTAAGAAATAGACCCATTGTTTGGTCGGATCGCGCTACTACATGGTTGTGCCCGCCTGAGAAATAGCAAATCAGATTCATTTTTCGGGTAAAAGTGGCTGACTCAGATAAGTTTGATTACCTTTGCCTCCAAGAAGTTGTTGTTGTAACATGGAACAAAGATCGATGGATGAATCACAGTTTTCTGATGTAGTCTATTCCAGAAATGTGATTGAATTTGCCACTGTAGCCAATGAATTTTGCGCATTTACAGAGTCAGTCAATGACCTTACCAGGAAGGATTTCCTGGGGAAATTGCAGAAATTGTTACCCTTGCTCTACCTGAAGGCATCCCTACTGCCGAAACTGGAGGAGGATGAAGAATCACCGGAGAAATTTGTGACAGAAAGTGATTATGGCTATATTCTGGGTAAATTGAGTTCGAAATTGGGAGCCTTTGACAGCTATCCCGAAATTTTCGAAGAGGGCATGGCATTGGGCGAAGCCACTGTTGAAGCCAATATTTCTGAAAATGTGGCCGATATCTACCAGGATCTAAAGGATTTCATTCTCTCTTACAGGATCGGCACGACGGATGTCATGCGGGCTGCCTTGTGGGAATGCAACAACAATTTTGAACAATATTGGGGCCAAAAACTTGTCAACGGTCTTCGTGCCGTACACATGCTGGTTTGTGGAAATGCAAATTTGGAAGGTCGGGAGAGGTAAGAGTACTCATCGTACTTTGTGCTGGATATTCTGTATTTGTCAGAAGAAAAATAGTCGATGTTAACAATGAGCGAATATAAAAAGGAATTTAAAAAGAGTATCACGGATGAAGAGTTGGCTGAACTGCCACTCTCAGTTTTTGAGGGCAAGATTCATCTGATAGAGAAGATCGAAGAGCTCACGGAGGCTGTCAATTATCTGAAGAAGCAATCCATTCTCGGTTTTGATACGGAGACACGCCCTACTTTCAAAAAGGGGCAAAATCACCAGGTTGCCCTGCTTCAGCTCTCTACTGCAGACGAGGCCTTTCTGTTCAGGACCAACATGATTGGACTCTCTCCCGGACTAATAAAAATATTGGCCACCCCGTCGATTCTGAAAATTGGGGCTGCTATTCGTGACGACATCAAGATATTGCAGAAGATAGCCGCATTCAAGCCTGGCGGTTTTGTCGAATTGCAGGATCTGGTAAAGGAGTTTGGTATCGAAAATTTCAGCCTGAAGAAACTTGCTGCCATTGTGTGCAGTTTGCGCATCTCCAAGTCACAACGGCTCACCAACTGGGAAGCCCCCTTTCTGACTGAACAACAACAGATCTATGCCGCAACGGATGCCTGGATCTCCTACATGATCTACATTGGACTCACTGAAAAATAGCACCATGCAACCAGTGGCCAATGTGATTTTGAAGAAAGGCAAGGAGGAGTCGATGGAACGGTTTCATCCCTGGCTTTTTTCGGGAGCCATCGACAGGATCGAAGGTGCCGTCGAGGAGGGTGATCTGGTTTCGGTGCAAAAGAGCGATGGAACCACCGTTGGCTATGGACATTGTGCCATCGGTTCGATCGCCGTCAGGCTCTTCTCCTTTGGAGATACTCCCCCGGATGCTTCATTTTGGAAACATCGGATCCAGCAGGCCTTCCTGTTGCGCAAGTCCATGGGCCTGACAGATGCCCCCGGCACAAATGTTTACAGACTCATCCATGGGGAGGGTGACGGATTGCCGGGCCTCATTGCCGATTATTACAATGGGACGGTCGTTCTTCAGGCACACAGTGTGGGCATGTGGCTGGAGCGGGTGGCCATCGTCGAAGCACTCAGGTCGGTCTTGGGAGAGCGGTTGGTGGCCGTCTACGACAAGAGTGCCAAAACATTGCCTTTCAAGGCCGACGTGGCAGCACAAGATGGGTATCTATTCGGACAATCTTCTGCGGGAGAGGTGCTTGAATATGGAAACCGTTTCAAAGTCGATTGGCAGGCAGGCCAAAAAACGGGCTTCTTCATCGACCAGCGCGAGAACCGCAAGCTGCTTGCAGCCTATTCCCAAAACAAAACGGTCCTCAATATGTTTTGTTATACAGGAGGTTTCTCCTTTTCGGCCATGCAAGGAGGTGCGAGCCTGGTTCATTCTGTTGATTCGTCGGCCAAAGCCATTGAATTGACCAACGAAAATGTGGAGCTGAATTTTCCGGGTGACATGCGTCACGAAGCCTTTGTGGCCGACGCCTTTGATTTTATGCAGGAGATCCAGAACAAGTACGATGTGATCGTATTGGATCCGCCGGCATTTGCCAAACACCGAAATGTCCTTTCGCAGGCACTGCAGGGTTACAAAAGGCTAAACGCCAAAGCCATTCAGCAGATAAAACCGGGAGGCATCCTTTTTACCTTTTCCTGCTCACAGGTTGTGACCAGGAACAACTTCCGCGAAGCAGTCTTTTCGGCTGCCGCGATAGCCGGACGGGAGGTGCGCATTCTGCACCAGTTGTCCCAGCCGGTCGACCATCCGATCAACATCTATCATCCCGAAGGTGAATACCTGAAAGGGCTGGTTTTATACGTAGAATAATATCGTTTATCTTAAGATTACCGACAATTGAATTTCTCAGATTTTGACTTTACCCACGAAGTAATGGATGGATTGAATTCCATGGGCTTCGAAAAATGTACCCCCGTTCAGGAATTTGCGATTCCTGTTATATTGGAGGGAAAAGACCTTATCGCCTGCGCCCAGACCGGCACCGGCAAGACCGCCGCCTACCTGCTTCCTATCCTTAACAACATCTCAAGAGAGGGACATACAGGCATGCATACCCTCATCATCGCCCCTACACGGGAGTTGGTGCTGCAAATTGACCAGCAGATTGAGGGATTCTCCTATTTTACCGGTGCCTCTTCCCTGGCCGTCTATGGCGGAGGAGTAGGAGCGGCCTTCGACCAGCAGAAATCTGCCCTGGTGCATGGAGCCGACATCATCGTCGCCACTCCCGGTAGGTTGCTTTCGCACATCAACATGAAATATTCTGATTTCAGCACCATCCAGACACTGATCCTGGATGAGGCCGACAGGATGCTCGACATGGGCTTCTTCGACGACATCATGCGCATCGTAGGTGAGTTGCCCCTCGTGAGGCAGACGCTTCTCTTTTCGGCAACCATGCCTCCCAAGATCCGTCAAATGGCTGGCATGATCTTGCGAAATCCTGAACAGATCAACATCGCCATCTCCAAACCTGCCGAAAACATCATCCAGGCTGCCTACATGGTCTATGAAGGTCAGAAGGTCCAGTTGCTGAAGGAGCTGCTGAAAGGCAAGACCGACTACAAAAGTGTCTTGATCTTTACCTCCCGTAAGGCCAACGTCAACGGCCTCGTGAGGGAACTCCGCCGGATGGGTTTCTCGGCAGACGGCATGCTTTCTGACCTCGAACAGAAGGAGCGCGAAGAGGTGATGCTCCGCTTCCGTAACCGGGAGACACAAATACTGGTTGCTACAGACATTGTATCCCGTGGCATCGACATCGACAGCATCGACCTGGTGATGAACTACGATGTGCCGCGCGATCCCGAAGATTATGTCCACCGCATCGGCCGAACGGCGCGCGCCTCCCAGTCGGGAGTGGCCATCACGCTGATCTCCGACAACGACATGCACGACTTCAGAAAGATAGAAGAGCTGATTGAACGTGACATTATCAAGATTCCTTTGCCGGCAGGCATGGGCGATGGCCCTGCCTACAACCCCTCCGTCCGCCGGAAGATGGCACCCAGGGCTTCGGGTGGTGGAGGCAGAGGCGGCGAACGAAGGGCTCCGGCCAAGAAAGATTTCAGACACCGCGACAGGGGTAACCACCAGGGACATAAAAAGGACTAGGGAAATAGGGGACTGGACTCCCCTGAGCTTGGACTCCCCTGAGCTTGTCGAAGGGTCGAAGGGTCGAA
>CAZGSQ010000184.1:0-5639 GCA_964528535.1 uncultured Tangfeifania sp.
TCAAATTGGATTCCGCCACCCGACTTCCCGTTACTTTCAAAGACCTGACCATTGCAGTCGATGCCCCAGTCAAGGAAATCCTTTGTCAGTTCGACGCCGGAGGCATATCCTTCGGGATCAAATCCTTCCAGACCTTCAATGGCAGCCAATGAAATAAGGTGGGTGAGGTGCCAGGTCACATGATTGATATCGCGCCAGGCTCTGCGGGGACCATCACCACCTCCTGTCCTGCGGCCGTAGGTTGTTTTGGCGATCAGGTTCTGCATGAATTTCTTCTGTTCAGGGGTCATCCATTTTCCGGAAAAATCGAGCGCAAAAGCCATGTCCATGTGCGGAACGACAGTGTGCATACCCCGCCAGTGGGTCGTGGAGTGATTTCCACCTTCGAACGTTTCTCCAAATTCCGAGTCGGACGTGCGGAGGTGCTTATCAACATTTGGTTCAATCAATCTGAAATAGGTGACAATCGCATCGGCTGTTTTTTTTCCCAATTGGTCATTGTTGGTCAGCAGGGCGTACAAGGCCATGGTTGACAAACAATTGGTGACGTAATTGATGTGGGTATTGAAAATTACCGGCTTGTGGTCTTTTGTTAAGCGCGGAACAGCATAGGCCGCAGGACCTTCCACAACGGGATCCATTTGGCTCCTGATTTTTTCCACATCACCTGAAGCAAGCAGATTGAATATCTTCCCATCACTTGAGGTCTGGTCAAGCCAGGATTTGCCCAGTAGAAATTCAATTTCGATCATCGATTTCATGGCCGACTTGTTGGTTTTCACCTGCTGTTGCAACATCGGAATATCCTCAGGGCTAAAAAGCAACCGGGGATAAATCCCGGGTGCAGGCACTTTGGATCCCAGCAATTCAAAATTGAAGCCCGAAAAATCGTAATCGCTTTTGGGAACGGTATTCCATTCTTTTTCAGGACCATTCACAAGTTGTTCAAGTTGTTCCGGTGTAACCCTGGCATGTTCGGTCCATTTTTTCTGGGCTTTCAGCCACGGAATATTTTCGGTTGCGATATCCGGATTCATGAATTTTTCAGGCGTATCGAACAGCGTTGTGACACAATCGGCCAGTTTTTGGTTTTTCCCGTTGTAAAGAATTGGCTTGTCGCTTACCAGGAGAAGTCCTGTCTGATCGGTATAAACGACCTTTCCCAATTGTTTGGCCCAATCGTTCACCGCAAAATACTTTTCAGTTCCCTTTTCTTTTTGTTCAATGGAGGCAGGAATTGTTATTTTGGGTATTGAAAGCGAATAAACCCAGCGGTTACTTAAAATTTCAAGACCCACAGGAATCCAGCCTCTGTTGATTTGTTTTTGCGTGAATACTCCGGCAAACGAAACAGGAATGAAAAATTTTCCATTTTCAGTGAAAGCTTCACCCCGCAACAAATCTGTCTCGCTTAATCTTACTTTCTTCCCATATACGAATGCATAACGGCTGCCGGGATAAAAAGCCACATAATCTTTTATCGCTTCGGTAGCGGTCGAAAATGCCGAGCGGGTATATGGCAGTCCATCCGTTTGGTTTGGAACCTGGGCTTCTGCATGGAATGGCGCTATGAAAAGCAATCCCAGAAACAGGGAAATTATACCACTTTTGTTTTTCATTTCAGTTTGTTGTTGGTTGAAAATTGACCTTTTAAAGTTTTTCTTATAAAATTTTGCGCTTTATCAAAAATGCTTTTATGGCTTCCAGGGCCCTGTCTGTCTGCTCTTCAGTTGCCGTATAATTGGTCACGATAAACGCATGTCGCATGTCGGGGAAGAGAACATATTCAGTATCGATCCCGGCTCCTTTGCAGGAATTATAAAATGCTTCAGCTTCCGCTGAAGACACTACCTGATCATTTGCCCCATTCATGGTAAGTATCGGGGAGTCCTTTGAATCAAGAAAATTGACCGGTGACAAATTCTTTGCCATCTGAAGCTGACCTGTGCCGGGAGAAATGTATTTGATCCATTTTTCTGCCGTCATATCAGAAATGCCATTGCAGTTGATCACAACATTGGCTTTCGCCTCATTGGGCAAATCCATGGTTCCCAAACAAAGTGCCAGATGACCTCCGGCAGAATCACCGATCACAACAATTCGCTGAGGGTCAATTCCCAACTCATTGGCATGTTGCCTGATGTATCGAATTGCATCTGCACAATCGGCCAGGCAATCTGCTATTGTGGAATTGCTGGAATTTTCGGTCCTGTTTTCAAGTTTGGGAATTAAACGATATTCAATTGAAATGCCCACAGTTCCATTGGCTGCCGACCAGCGTAAATGAGGAACAAACCCTTCCGGGGATCCGGCCACCCAAGCTCCGCCATGGATCCACACCATGGCAGGTGCTTTTTGATCCGCCGCATGAGATGGCCTTAGAACCAATAAACGTAGTTTCTTTCCATCCACGGTTTTATAAATAATTGTATCCGGTTTTGTGTCTTCGGACTTGAAATAGCCTATCCCTTTGGCAGGTTGGATTGAATTCTGCCCCATTGTCCTATTTATACAGCAGACTACCAATAAGCTAAAAATGAGCAATTTAGCTATAACAGTTAGAAATCCGGAAATATGTTTTAGTCTATTCATCATAAATCTTTCGCGGGATAAAAAACAAATTAATTCTATGTGATTGATTCACAATTATTTGCCTCCATTAAATAAATGCTTCACTTCTTTATCGTCGAGAGGCCTGTTGAAAAGCTGTATCTTTGCAACGATGGCATTGTGTCCAAGAAAAAAATCAAGCGCATCGGTGGTGATCTCCTTCGTTCCCGGACCGCTGGCGACTTTTTCGCCGTTCAGGTAAAGGCACATCTGGCTTTCCGTTGCCGTTACCACCACGCATTGCCATTGGCCTGGCAGGAGGTTACCCCCTGTCAGCCGACCCGGATTGGCAACCAACCGGCCATTCTCAATACTGCATGAGATGGTTTTGTACCCCTTTCCAAAAGCATTGTAACCCTCCTTTCCAAACAGCTTTCCTGTTTTTTCGCCTGTTTTGAACCACAAAGCAACCGACAGGGCATTGTCGCAAAGGTTAAGGTGATGAAGCTTGATCCCCGGTTTCATATCGCCCCGCGAGACATTTACATCAACCTCTGTAGTCCTGGGTGATCCGGACCGTACTTCAACTGCCTTGCCGAATGGACTTTCCACCAATTTTCCACTTGGATTGATCCAAATTTGGTATTTTGCAGATACCGGAAAATAGGCGGTTTTCCCATCCCATTTGTCGAATTTTACTGCTCCCAAAGAGGCAGAATCAAGATCGGATTTGGATGCAGAGGATTGGATTGCTTCCCGTTCCCGGAAAATATTGTTTCCAGTAAGCTGAATGGTTTGACCATCGGGCAATAAAACTTTGCACGTCGTTTCACTTGGGCCAAAACGCAGGGAAACAGGATGCCACCCCTCTTTCAAGCCGATCTTTCCGGATGGGTTCCGTCCGTAAACACCTCGCTGGACGACAATTTCATCTCCAATCCTGATTTGGTTCTGACAACTCGCCTGTTTGGCTCCCAATCCGGCACTTTCGCCGACACGTCCCACTGACTGAAAGGTATAAATGCCCGACATTGGTGCCTTAAAATAGCCGGAATAGGTGCGGACGGTATTGCGACTTTCAGAAGATTCGAGGACATTGACCTTCTCTGAACGATAGGGTTTCCGTCCTTCAATATCCAGAAAGTCGTTGTCCCGTCTTTTTCCTGTCTGGTCAAAATAACGCAGATCAAATCCGGGTTCCAGGATTGGCATATTTTGCAGGGCTTCAAGCCATTTGATCTGTGGCTCTGGTGCTATAGCAATTTTATTATCTGCGATGTACCTTAGATCCGAATCGGAAATATCCTCAAAATTATTGTTGTTGACAGCATACTTCAGTTCCAATGGCATTGGTTCCAGGCTGTTGATATTCCAGAAAAGTGGGTCGCAAACCGTCAGGTCGAAGTCATGCCAGCCTTTATCGAGAATTGCTTCCCCCTGGCGGCGAGCCTGTTGCTGGTGAAAAACACCTGTACGTTCAATGACCGACTGGCTTCCAATATCCAAAATGACCGGACCACAGGAGTTGAGGTCGAACTTGTAAACGCCTTTCGCTTTGGCAAAGAAATAGCCGGTAAAACGGTAAAATCCTTTACATTGCTGCTCCAATGGCTGTTTGGAAATGGCTTGCGGAAGCGAAAAATTTCTCACCACATTGGTAATGATGGCCTGTTCCTTCGACAAATCGGGCATCATCACTTTTGAGGCATCAAAAAATCCTTTGTCGTTGTACAATTTGGTGTTCTTTTCATATACCCTGGCCAAAAGTCCGGATTGACTTCCGGTTGGAACTTCAGTGATCCCCTTTGCAGCAGCTCGCAGGATAAAATGGGCTGTCAGCACCTCGCTTTTATTTGTTCCAAAAGCCCATTCAGGTTGAAAAACGATGGCTTTCAGGTCACAACTTTTGTTGATGACAATGGGACGATCATACAGCAAGGAATTCTGGCTGGGTTCTGACCCATCAAGGGTATATCGGATCTGCGCCGGAGCAGAAACCCTCTCCAATTGAACTTCTTCAACTCCATCAACAAGATAGATGGGCGGTTTGCCCTCTTCCCGTGTATCACGAAGGTCGCTGCTTTCGAACCGGCTTCCGCGTATCAATAGAGCTGGCCTTGCAGGTTTGGCATCACTTGCCAAAACCTGCTTCCCGTTGCGTTCCATCGATAAAACCGTGCGTCCACCCTCCGTCTGACCAAATTGGTAAACATCGGTTTTGTCTTTGATTTGCACGGTCAACACTGTCCTCTCTTTGTTCCAGGTGGTTTTGGGGATCGGGTCGCCAAATTTATAAGGATAAACCAGAATCCTGAATTCGGGGGATACAGATTTGGCTGGAACTACCACCTGGTTGTAGCCCTGGTATCTTTCGAACCGTGGGACCGGAAAGCCATATTCCGAATTCCGCCACAATACACGGATCAGGCAAAGGGGATCCCCTTTTTTAGGCTTGGGTTTACCGGTAATCAAATCCTTTTCCATGCCTGTTTTTCCAAGGATCAGATCGTCCATTCTTAATTCGGAGGGATCGGTATTCTGGAATTGAATTTCAGGGGTGAGGGCTTCAACCAATTCAACGTTAAGCGGTACGGAAATATTCCAGTCGAATAGATGAGGCAAATTGTCTTTCTTCGCATCATCAATGACAATGACATAAGGATTTTCGCCACGTGCCAACTGGACTGTCCGGTAAAACTGTTGCATCGGGTTCCACAAACGATAACCTTCCACGAGACGGGTTTCACTGCTCCACGGTCCGTAGTCAGTATGCGCATATCCATCATTGAATTTGACAGTTCCGGGGTGAAAGGCAGCCTGGATATCACGGCTTAAATCAAAATTTCCTTCCGAAAAGGGTGCGAAGTAAGGAATCTTTGCCGAGGGAAAATACAAAGGATGAACCTGCATGCTCTTGCTATAGGAATATCCATTTTTACCATCACCGGCAGCAATCAGGCCATCTGTCGATTCCTTCACCCCGAGCCAGGTTCCCGGTGCTGGTGGCCAATGGCATCCCTTCCCATCAACAGTTAGCATGTTTTGCAGAAAAGTGGCCTTGGTTGCCAGCATGTTGTTGTCCTGTATCC
>CAZGSQ010000185.1:0-5480 GCA_964528535.1 uncultured Tangfeifania sp.
CTTCCGATCGCCCCGAAACGGCCCAGTTGTTGCTGCCTCTAAAAACATCGAGCCCGAGTTCATCGACGATGGAGGCAGTTTCGGAGAATTTGGTCAGCAGATCCACAGTGCCATTGTCCAACTTAAAATCAGGGTAAATGGTGCTTTTGTGTACTGCAGCCATATCAGGCATCATGTACCCGGAAAGTTCGGGTCCCAGCCTCTGACGCATCTTGTCGAGCAAAACTTCACAGGGCCAGCCTGTGGAGAGGTCCCAAGCCATGTAACCGATCAGGTTCAGGGAATGCTCTGGCAACCAGGGTTCAGGCTGATACCCCAACAGACCAAATTCAGGCGGGAGATTCTTGCCTGCATGGCTGATGTATTGGTTGACACCCGCTGAAAAAGCTTCCACACAGGAACGAACACTGTCTCCCGATGATCCGAAGATTTTTCTCGATTTCTCAGTAAACCGCAGCGAACGGAAAAGCAGATCGGCATCTACCAGATCCTTCCCGAAGATCTCTGACAACCGACCCTGCGTCACGCGACGGAGCAGATCCATCTGCCAAAGCCGGTCTTGTGCCATCGCATAGCCAACAGCGAGGTACAAGTCATGCTCGTTCCCGGCATAGATGTGAGGAATGGCGAAAGAGTCCCGAATCACCGTCACATCAGCCGAAAGTCCCGACAGTTTAATGTCTTTGTTGTAATCCGGTAAAGCACGGGTTTTAAAATAATTCACAACAATAAATCCCGCCATCACAGCTACTGCTGCAAGCATTCCAATTACCTTCAGTGTCTTCTTCATAGGTTGCTCTATTTTTGATGTATGGATCCTCCCCTGGGCAAACCCCCCGCCAACCACACCAAAAGACAGCTATGTTGTGGCAAATTATAAAAATCTTCCCGGCAGGAAGCCTTGTATCGTCTGCAAGTTAGCAATTTAGTTAATTTGGACACAGCTGGTTGTGAATTAAATCTAAAAGTCGGGGGAAGGGACCATCAGGCTTAATTTTGTTTTACCTTTGAAATCAAACAGATTTTAACCAGACAGACAATGGACCGCAGGAAATTTTCAAAAAGCCTTCTTACAGTTGGCGCCCTTTCGATGACAGGAATGAATCTCCTTGGAAACACGACACGAAGCAAAATTAAAATTACTGAGATAAAAGTGCTCCCCATCGACAATTACCTCTTCGTGCAAATACATACGGATGCCGGCATCACCGGACTCGGAGAGTCAGGAGCATGGGGCTTCCTGGAGGCATCGGGCACAGTCATCGAAAGTTTCAAAGGTTATCTCATCGGACAGGATCCATTGCGCATCGAACACCATTGGCAATATTTGTACCGCTCTTCCCACTTTACAGGAGCCGTTATCATGGGTGCACTCAGCGCCATTGACATTGCCTTATGGGACATTGCAGGCAAATATTTTGGAGTTCCCTGTTATGCACTGCTCGGTGGCAAGACCCGTGACAAGGCCAGGGTGTACTACCACGTCAGGGGCGATACGAAAGAAAAACTCATCCAGGGATGCATCGATGCAAAAAAAGCAGGATTCACGGCAGTCGGTCATCTCACTCCTTTTCTGGACGAATCAAGGGATATCCCATACTTCAAGACCTATACCGACAAGATAGACGATGCCGTTGACACTGTCAGGAGGTACAGGGAAGCCGTCGGCAATGAGGTCGATCTCTGCATCGAAATTCACAGGCGGCTTACACCGGCCGAAGCCGTGGCATTGGCCGAAGGTATTGCCAAATACAATCCCTATTTTTATGAAGACCCGATCCTGCCCGACAACCTCGAGGCGATGGATTTTGTGTCGCGCAAGATAAAAATCCCAATCGCCACAGGCGAAAGATTTTTCACACTGCAGCAATTTGAGACACTGCTTGAAAGAGGCGCCGCTCAATATGTTCGGACCGATATTTGTCTGGCGGGAGGATTGTCGAACTGCAAGAAAATCGCGGCTTTGGCCGAAACACATTTTGTGCAGGTAGTTCCGCACAACCCGCTAAGCCCTGTCAGTACGGCTGCATGCGTTCAATTGGCGGCATGCATCCCCAACTTTGCACTGCAGGAGTATCCGGTAGGAGAAAATGAGGCACCAAAGAACCAAATAGTCAAGAGTGTTCTGAAATTGGAGAAAGGGTTTCTGATAGTTCCGGATGCACCGGGTATCGGCGTCGAACTTGCCGAGGATGCGCAAAAAAGATTTCCATTCCGCCCACGTCCGATAAAAACCCGACTGAATACGGATGGTTCAGTGATGGATCAATAAACTAAATTCTGGTGGCCAGACTTCTTAAACTTTCCAAAGTTCTTAAAGGGTTGGCCACAATGACCAGGTTGGCAATCCAGGGAGGTATTTCACCTGCCGGATCGGGATGAAACTGATAAATTACCTCAATGGTGTTGGGGGCAATCTCCTCAAGCTCCCAGAAACCAGATCCATTCCGCACACGAATAAAATTTTTCATCTCTTCCTTGTAATCACCACGGGGAGTCAATTTAACGTGCGCACGTTTTCCATCATTCGAAAAAGTAGTGGCCGCTTCATAGATGGCATCTCTGCTGATCACAGGCCAGGGTGCGCTGATGGTAATGTAATGCACATCACTGTACTTGCCCTTTTGCTCAAGTACCTTGGCACTGCTGCAATTCGGAAAATTATTTGGGTAATTCTTTACATCCATGATCACGTCAAGAACCCCGGTCAAAGTTGAATTTGGAATCGTAACTGTTCCCTTGAACTCTTCAAACGGAGATCCCTCGATGTTCCGTGTATAAATTTTAACCCCTGATGCCTCTTTCCTCAACTTCCAGTCAGATTTTACCCCAGGATTGATATTGATGAAAAGAAAACAAGCCAACATTAATCTGATAAAAAGCATAATCTTAAACTTATTTTACGATCCGACCCTTCAAAACGTCAGATCCTACAAACTCAAAGAAGAAGTAGAATCTGCTTTGGTTAACAACCCACAAAAATAAGCAACTATTTCAAACATTATTCCAAAAAGTCGAAATATTATATTTGATAGTCGCTCAACGCAATGGTTAAATTTGGTTGAAAGTGGCTACTCCACCATTTACCTTCACCTTGACAACAACGTTACGCTTGTCATTGGTTAGTTCGATCAGGTAATTCTCCTCTTTCAGATGGGTACCATACACCAGTTTTGAGAGGGCATTGGCCTCATTCCCATCGAAGAAAACAACATATCCGACGGCATAGTTCTTGTACTTGGTCTTCAGATCAGCCAATGCCTGCAACGGAATCCCGTCAGTATCTCCGGCAGCACCGGTTCCTACCAGCTTCGAGGTCGAATTGTAATAGGCTACCATCCGGATGCCATCCCTGTCAAAAGTGACCTTGTCCAAAGATTTGCATTTCTCCCAAACTGTATTGCTGACCAAGCCAAAGTTCTGGCTGAATTTATGGATGGTTGTAGTACTCACGCGACCCACTGCTGACACTCTTGAATTCGTAGCTGTCAACCGGATCTCCTTCTTCATAGCTTCCTTGTAGGCAGCGCTTCTGGCGTTCAATTGAAACATACCCAGCGCCATTAAAAGTGCCATACCTGCTATTGTTAATTTTCTCATTTTTTTTGTTTTGATAAATACTTGATGTTTAAATACATTCTATTAGACGGACATATTGTGTTCAAGTTACTATTTTATAATTACTTAACATTTACTTTTGGACGAGTTCATTTTAAATTAACAGTTCATTTTCCGTTACTTTCACCCTCCATGGCAAAGCTCCCAAAACAATAAAACAGAGGCATCCTCGCCATGAATTTCTGGCCACTTCCACCTCCAAACTCATTGGCCAAAGCAATTGTCATTCAAATCATTGGAAAATGTTCTGCAAAGTCCGCCCCACCTCAGGCGGAGAGGCTAAAACCGAAACAACACAGGCAAAACCTCACTGCCTTCGGCTCAGGCAGAAAGCTGCGTTTCACCTGCACATCTCAGGAATGATACAGTTGACAACCTAACAATAAATTAACATTTGAGAGAAGCAATAAACGGGAAGGAACAAGGCTTTCGGTTAGCTGCACAGGACCACCATCAGGTCATTCACATTGGTACCTGTCGGACCCGTCATGATCAAATCGCCACTGGCTTCGAGCGCAGGATAAGAATCGTTGTTGGCAAGGCATCCTGCAGGAAAGATGGAATGGGCCAACATCTTGGCCACTGAGCGACCATCCACCATGCCCCCGGCGGCATCCGTCGGACCATCGGTGCCATCCGAACCCAATGAGAAGACAACTACATCTTCCATCCCCTCAATTTCAAGTGCTGCAGCCAGGGCCACCTCCTGATTTCTGCCGCCTTTGCCATTCCCCGTCAGGCGAACGATGGTCTCGCCTCCATAAAGGAAGGCACAGGGCAACTTAGGAGCAGACCCGTCAACAGCAGCAATCTTGATTTCAAGCGCTTTAGAAGCAAGAATCTTACCCATCTCCCTGGCTTCACATTCGATGGATGTTGACATAATCGTGGTGGTATATCCAAGTTTTCCGGCACTCTCAGCCGCTGCCAGGCACATGTCTGTGACATTTCCGACAACAACCGTCTCACAATTGTCAATTGATTTTGGCGTCTCCTTCCCCATGGCCTCAACCAGGTTCTTTGAGATGGAAATGTTGTATTTAGTCAGTATCCTGAAAGCATCCTCGGAAGTCGTCAGATCAGGCATGGTCGGTCCGGAGGCGATTGCATCCAGCTTATCGCCAACAACATCCGACAATATTAGGGCATAAATTTTTGCACTGCATTGCAAGGCGAACCGTCCTCCCTTCACGGCAGACAGGTGCTTGCGGAGGGTATTTATTTCGACAATACCGGCGCCGCAGCCAAGCAGCTGCCTGGTGAGGTCCATCATCTCCTCCAGCGACACTCCTTCGAGCGGTTTCTCGAAAAGCGAGGACCCTCCGCCGGATATCAAAAAGATCACCTGATCATCCTGTGTCAGCCCGGAAGTCATCTCCAGGACTTTCATGGTACCTCTTACCGAATTTTCATCGGGCAAGGGATGACCGGCTTCAACAATTTCACAACTTTCGATGGGACCACCCGAATGACCATACTTGGTGATCACCACTCCGCTGCCCACACTTGCACCCAACGAATCTTTGGCCGCCCTGGCCATGTTCCACGCAGCTTTACCAATGGCAATCAAAACCAAATTCTCTCCGAATTTCCGGTTACCCAAAGCCCTCTTAACAGCTACATCCGGCAACACCGCCAAAATAGATTCTTTGATGATGGTTGTGGCATCCTCCCGCATGGTATGCATAAGTCTCCTCTCAATTTTATTTCTTGTGTAAAGCTAAAACATTCAAGGCTGTCAGGCAATAAGATTCAAAATTATTGAGAATACTTCTTCTTTTGACCTCTTTGAGTCAGAGCCTATTTTGAAGGTTTCCCAGATCGGAAGAGCACACGTCTGAACTCCAGTCACCTGAAGCTAT
>CAZGSQ010000186.1:0-5238 GCA_964528535.1 uncultured Tangfeifania sp.
ATCTCCACGGCTCTGAACACTCTTTCCCTACACGACGCTCTTCCGATCTATTCGCAGGAGAATTTTTAATTCAGGCTATCCGGAAATTAATGGAAATAAATAAAAGGAGATTTACTGGATTTCAGCTTTCCCGGAACCTGTCAGCCGCCAGATCTGAAAACTTCCGGATTCCGTGCAGGTAATATTCCGACACGATGTTCTTTCCGTAAACAAGCGACATTGATCCCTGTTTCTGTTTTTTTCGTTTCTGGATGGTTTTTCGCAGAGATCTGTAAAAGCTGAAATGGGCGCGGGTAACTGCCCAGAAATCCTTGAATCCGGCGGAAAAGAGGAATTTGACCGCTGCAACACCGTCAAGCAGCAGCCTGACGATAAATACCCTGACTAGCCGGTCGTCGGGCAGATTTTTATACAGCAGGTAGAAATTGTTCCTGAAATTGAGATAGGTCTTCCGGTAGGAGGCTTTCGGAAGTGTTCCGCCTCCGATGTGATAGACCGTCGAATCAGGGCAGTACATGATCCTGAAACCATTGTTTTTCAGGCGCCAGCAGAAGTCGATCTCCTCCATGTGGGCAAAGAAATCTTCGTCAAACCCGCCCATACGGTGGAAAACTTCCGCCCGCACAAACATGCAGGCGCCTGTGGCCCAGAAAATCTCGCAGGCATCATTGTACTGACCCGTATCCGTTTCGATCGACTGGAAGATCCGGCCACGGCAGAACGGGTAGCCGTACTTGTCGATGAAACCTCCGGCTGCCCCGGCATATTCAAATTTCTCTGGTTCGTGGTACGACCTGATCTTTGGCTGACAGGCGGCAACGCCGGGGTTTTTCTCCATCAGATCAATAACCGGGAGGATCCAGTTTTCAGTCACTTCAATATCTGAATTCAGCAGGATGTAATAGTCGCTTTCGATTTGCCTGAGGGCAAGGTTGTAACCCATGGCAAAACCGCCGTTCAGATGGTTACGGATGATGCGAATCTTCGGGTATTCCCTGGTCAGGAAAGCAACCGATCCGTCGGTTGAGGCATTATCTGCCACCACGATCTCGGCAACATCCCGTGTATGCCTCACAAGCGCAGGCAGGAATTGCTTAAGAAATTTGAGACCATTCCAGTTCAGAATGACAACGGAAATCCGCATGGAATCGGGAAAAATTAATAATTACCAGCCGCAGCCCACTACTGCGGCGTAAAAGTACAAATAAGCATTGGTAATTGTTAATTAATTTTAAATTAGTTCGGCAATTCCCAGTAGTCATTCTGCATATCGCCCCAGGAGTTGATCACCTGCGTATCCTGCAGATCAATGGTGCTGTAGATACGGTTTCTGAGGTCGACCTGCCACCTGGGATTGTAGATCTCACCGGTTGCGTCGGAGTGCAGCAGGTGGAAGTCGCTGGTGACCATGTCGGGCGAATAAAACACGAATTTGCGGTTTCGTTGGTTGTTATTCAGCGTGTAATACTGCCATATCTCGTAAGGGTAATTACTCGGTTCGCTGTACTGGGTGCTCCTTGTGTTGGGTGGCCCGTATTCAAGGTAGACACGTCCGCGATCGGTCTGGTACCCTTTTTTAACAGGCGTTCCAAAGTTTACCTGGACTTTATACACCATGGCCTTGTAGTTGAGAAACGACTGATGTGTATTTACATGATCCCGCCTGGCCCAGAA
Source organism: uncultured Tangfeifania sp. (assembly GCA_964528535.1). GTDB lineage: Bacteria > Bacteroidota > Bacteroidia > Bacteroidales > Prolixibacteraceae > CAINVV01. Next base: position 1,675 of record CAZGSQ010000186.1, read on the forward strand.
GGAATATAAAAACTTCTGCATCGTTGGCAGATCTGCGGTTTTCAGTGATTCCCTGATGAAAGCCTTCTCGATCCCCGTCGCCACCGGGTAGGTGCTGTTGATGTACTCCCGGATGGAATCCGGATTGGTGATCTTGTCGACAAAAGTGCTGGCGGTTTCCGTGGCCTGGAGATCGGCGATGTTCAGCTTTGCCTTGCTATTGCTGCGCTGGAAGAAAAGTTTCTTCGATGCCACGACCTCGTTCTGCTGATTTCTTGCTTCCACCACGAGGTTGTAGTTGCCTGAGGCAAGGTTTTCAATGCCGATTTCCGTTAGAAGAATATTTACCGGCCGGGGGGATTCCTTTTTGATCCTTGAAAATTCACTCAGCCTGACATTGTTCTCAAAAGATTCGATGTAGTAAGAGAGGATGAACTTTTGTCCTTCAGGGATAAGCTTTTCAATGTTGTAAAGTTCGCTGTAAAACGTCAGCCTCGCCTCACTTTCCTGGAAAAAAGTATAGGTGTACGGCACCAGGTCGTAACCGCTTTTTGTCAGTTCCGAAGCAGTTTCACTCTTTGTGTATGATTTTACCAGTTCAATGCCGGAGAAGGAGGGTTTGTCTGCAGGGAAATCAATCGTCAGCGCCTGGGAGAAGGGACTTGAGGGGACATCCTTATTCTTGTCGGACAGCTGGATCTCAAAATTATAGGTTCCGTTCGGGATGGCAATGCGCTGCTGATCAACGAAATAAAAATTCAGATCCAGTGTGTCGATCAGTTCTGAACTGTTGAGTTCGTATTTTTTAAAAGCTTTGATTTCGTTCTCATGTTTGAACGTCATCAGGACATTCACGGTAGCCTGGTATTTTCCATTCTCTTTCAGCACGAATTTAACGCTGTTTGCGGCCACCGAGAGGTAGGTTTCAACATAGGGCCCGTCGGGGGAGTTGAAAGTGGCACTTGAGAGAAAAGCCCAAAGATTTTTCGACTGGATTTGCCCTGATATCATTAGACTCATCATGATGACCAGGGCAGTGGTGATTTTTTTCATTGGAAAATGGGTTAGACCAGTATACATAATTCAGATGCAAAGATACTCGCGCTGCAGTGAACAATCAAGGAAAATCGCCAATATTCCGGTTTTGCCCTGTTAAACAGGTGAAGCAGGACAATTTTATTTGTCAGGTTACAAATTTTATTTAATTTTGCCCCCGGAGAGATGGCAGAGTGGTCGATTGCGGCGGTCTTGAAAACCGTTGAGGCGCAAGCCTCCGGGGGTTCGAATCCCTCTCTCTCCGCAGAACAAATGTAAAGTGTAAGGTGCAAGGTGCAGTTTTTTGCACTTTGCATTTTTCGTTTAAGATTTTACACTTTTTATAAATCTTGCATGTTGGACAGAAAGCTCGCTTTAACCATGCAGCTCGGGAACAGCCAAATCATTTAACATTACAGATTGTCAAAAAAATAAAGGTGTCAATCACAACCGGTGGCAGTTGGTCAGATACTCCGTTTTATCCATGTGCCATAACTGGAAGGTGTTTTTGCCTAAATTTGCAGAATGGAATTGATTGATAAAAATAAAGCAGATATTTCACATCTTTGTGAAATTCATAAGGTTAAACAATTATTCCTGTTCGGCTCCATCCTTTCTGACAGGTTCAATAATTCCAGTGATATCGATATGCTGGTCCAATTCTCAAATGTTGAATTACTTGAATATTTTGACAATTACATGGACCTCAAGGAAAAATTTGAGAAATTGTTAGAAAGGCCTGTTGATCTCGTGGAGAACCAGACCATTAAAAATCCAGTTTTCAGAAAAATTGTTGACCGCGATAAACTCTTAATTTATGAACGAAAAAGTACTTAAATGTTTGTACGACATTAAGTTTGCCATTGAAGAAATTGATTCATTCTTTGATCAGGGAAACAAATCGTTCGAAAATTATCAGGCCAATATTCTTATAAAACGAGCTGTTGAAAGAGATTTGGAAATTATTGGTGAAGCAACAAACAGAATTCTTAAAGAAGATCCTGTATTTGAAATTGAAAATGCTCACCGGATTGTTGGGTTACGAAACCAAATAATTCATGGCTATGATACGGTTTCTGATGAAAACATTTGGGGTGTTTTGATAAATTACCTGCCGAAGCTTAAGGATGAAATCAAAAGATTAACTGGTCCTTACGAATAAATCGGCCTCATTTCTCCGTGTGATTGCGGAGAAAAACAGTTCAGATTTCATAGATTAACCCACTGGTGTCTATTAAAAAATGTTAAAAATATTTGAAGTCCAGGTGCATTTGGGAATTGTTATCATCATCAGTATTATTTTCAATAGAAGCCAAGAGTTCCTGAATGGGATCCTTGACCAGCAAGGAGTTTCCAAGGATGCGCATGACTTCAACGACAGACCTGTGCAGTTTGAGGTCGTGTTCAATAATGGCGATGAGACAGTACGTGATGATGGCCACATGTATCTGTATTCGAACAGCATTCTCAGATTCTCCCCAAAAGGATTTGACACGCAAATGCTGCTTAATCCACTTGAAAAACTTATGTAAAGCTTTGCATAAATTCTTTTATGCAAAGTATATCATTATGCAAAGTCGCAGGCAAAGTCATCCTGTAAATCAAACAGTTGTAAGTCAACTTTACACTACAACTTTGCATAATAATATTATCGTTGAAGACTTTTCAGCCAACCAAGCAGATTCTGATTCTTCTCCCATTCAGCTTGATTGGCCTTTTCAGGAACAAGGTTCACATATGCTTTTTCAAGTGCTTCACGTTTCTGGTTAGAATCAGCCCTTGCATAAATGTCGGTTGTTTGTGTCGATACGTGGCCTAAAAGATCTCTGATATACACAAGATTCACTCCCGATTGCAACAAATGCATGGCTTTAGAGTGGCGTAAAGAATGACAACTGATATTCTCAGGTATCAACCCGGGATTAATCTGTCTTGCCATATTGGCGTACGTTTTCAGGATGTATGTCACACCAGAACGGGTAAGTTTCTCATTTCGACTGTTGAAGAAAAGCGGGTGTTTCAGCTTGTACTGTTCAAACAAATGATATTCAGCCATGTACCGTTTCAGAAGAACAAATTGCTCTTCCACCAGTGGAACCACCCGGGATTTTCTGCCCTTTCCAAAGATCCTGATCGTGTAAGGGCTGCTTTCAATTTTAAGAGATTCCGGTGTCAGATCTATCATTTCCTGTACTCTTGCTCCGGTATCATACATGAGAGCTAAGAGTGCAAGGTTTCTGCGGCCGTTTCCGGTCGTAGTATCACACTGTTCCAGCAGCAATTTTATACCCTCGGTGGTCAGATAGTTGATGCTTTTCGTTTCACCTTTCATGGCCTTTATAGAACGGATCTTTTGCCATTCCTGCAGATGATCGATCTCTTCATATTGAAGATACGAGATGAACGAGCCAATGGAGGCCAGTCTTTGATTACGTGTTGCTATGCCGCAGTTTCGTTCATGTTGAACCCAGGAAAGAAAATCAAGTACCCTTTGACGTGTAAGCTCATCCAATGTAAGTTGCTCCAGATCGGAAGAGCACACGTCTGAAC
>CAZGSQ010000187.1:0-5148 GCA_964528535.1 uncultured Tangfeifania sp.
AATCGTTTGGCGAACTAACAACCAGGTATTTATTATCGGGTGTAAATTGCATGTCGTATGGGTTCCAAAGCGTTATTTGGTTGGGTAAAACTTTTTGCTGGGCAGAAAGGGTCTTAGAAAATAGGATTGTAAAAATTATTACCGCATGTTGTAGTCTGCTCATTTTGCAATTATTTCGTTAGATCCATTCTTGACAAAAGGATTTTATCACCTTTCAATGTTTCACTGAAGAAGAATAGGTAATGATCCATTTGATAGGTGCCTGTGTTCGAGAAAAGATAAAACTCTTTTTTTTCTGAGTCGCCAAAACCTTTAAATTCACTTAACGCACCATCGGCAATATTTATATTTCCATATTCATATTGATATAAGGGTGTCCAGGTTGTTTTTACCCTGACAGTCGATAAGGAAACAAAACTTGAATTAGATTCTTCTCTGATTGATTTAACATCTTTTATTAACCAATACAGACTTTTTTTATCAGCTGATTCAAAAAGCGCATTATGAGCAATATACATGTCGGAAGTCAAGGGCGATTTATTGAAAAATGAAGATTTCTTAGATTGGTCCAATTTTACACCATAGTTTCGTTTTAGATTGCCATTAGATTCAAATTGAAACATATAGACTCCTTTGTAAATTCGTCCCTTTTTGCTGTCTGTAAAATCCTGTCCGCTGACAAAAATATCACCTGAAGATGAAAAGTGGATTCCATTGATTTCGAATTTTTTACCGTCAAAACTGACAAATTTCTTTTGATCAGCTGGTTTAGCCTGTTTCTTCTCAAACTCTTCAATATCGGGCGAGCTTAAAAATTCAAATTTACTATTTGTGATTTTCCCAATCTGAATGTTCGTATATTTTAGCTCATCCAATGGGGTATCCACCTCCTCTTGAGTTTTACCCATGTCTTTTGAACCCAAGGAAGAAATAGCAGAAATACCACCGAGCAACCCTGAACCAGAATTATTTCCCTCTTCTTTTTCTAATGCAGAAGCTGAGGTTGTCGCAACCATTTGTAAGTTTTTGAAAACGTCGTTTGAATAATCTTTGGTTGGACTTTTTGTTATTGCCGAACCATACATGAAAACTGAATTATCTTTTTCATAGGCCCCCAATACTCTCCACCCATTAGAAGGAGAATCAAAACTGAATTTTTCCAACACTTTCCCTTTGGTGGAAATTCGGACATAGGTATAATTTGTGGGTTTTGGATCTGATTCTTTATTATACAATCCGCTTGGAGCAAATACTACAATCCAATCTCTTGGTAGATCAGCGTTTGACACATTAGTGTGATCATCCTGAAGAGGTGCTGAAAAGACAACCTTTTGTGGATAAGGGAATTCTATTTTGTCAACTGTAGAAATATTCACCTCGTTATCACAACTCATGATGTCAAAAATCATCGTTTCATTGTGTGTCTTTTTTTCGGGTTTTCCTGCAATTACCAATACGGAGCTGTCTCTCTCTATCTCATAAGCGCATGAGTAAAAATATTTCAAATTATCCTCCGATTTAGGCTTTACTTTTTCAAGTTGCTTAATGTTTCTGTAATAGGATCCTGTTAACCAAACCCAGGTGCCTGTAATCTGTTTTTTTCTAAAAACCAATTTACCGGTCATATCGCTGGATGCTGTCAAACTGTTGGTAACAAATGATTCACCCTTAAAAGTAAACCACGACCAACGACTTTTTACCTTATCGACAAACTCTTCTTCTTGTACTGTATTAATCAAATTCAAATCTTTGTCGTAAGTATAAATCTCATATTTTATTTTATGTTTCGTGGTTGAAGACAAAACATAAATCATATCAATTGTTCCCTTTTCATTATTGGTTTCAATATGTGCCAAATAACCATTTTTGGCTTTGCGTGATACATCGAATGATTTTTCAAAAATTGGGACTTGGGCCGATACGGGAATAGCTCCAAGTGTACAGATGGATAGGATAAAATAAAAGACATGTTTTCTTGTCCAGTTCAGTAACTTTGTTCTACTATTTAGATTCTTTTTATTCATCATCTTAATTTTAAAAAATTATTTGCTTTTACTTTTATTTATATTTTCAATGGTATTTTTTGGACAGGCACACATGTGCCACTTTTGTGAATCGAAACAACTTATGACGAGGAAACCTCATTCAAAGAAAAGTTTGATAAAAAAATCACAGAGTTACGGGAGGAAGTGTAATTGCTTAGGTTACCCCAAATCACCTCAGTGGCTGGAAACCCTCCTGAAAACCCTGTGAATATTTTTAATGTATCCTGATAAAATGTTTTGATTTTTGAGTAAGCAATTACAAAACAAATCTATGCGCATAAAACTTTATCAGGAATAAGCTAATCAACGTATTTAGACTACGACTTTTAACGTATTTATCTGAAATATTAGGGTAATGATGTGAAGAGGGAAAAATACTTCAAGACTCATTGACAATGTAAGTCAGTCAATCAGATGATCTCTTAAACAATCCTGTTTTTGATGGCAAGACTAATCAAGCCAGCAATATTGCTGACATTCAGCTTTTTCATCACGTTGGTGCGGTGGGTATCAACGGTTCGGTGGCTAATAAAAAGCTTCTCTCCTACCTCCCTGTTCGAAAAACCGGCAACTATGAGCTTAAGAATCTCTAACTCCCTGTCGGTGAGCACCCCACTCAGGTCTTCCTTAGTAGCTAACTCTCCACTTTTGGATCTAAGCAAAGAGAGTGTAACATCGGGTGAGAAATACGACTGACCTGTGGCAACTTTTCTAATCGCAGAAAAAAGCTCCTCCTGAGAACAGCTTTTCAGCAGGTAGCCCTGTGCGCCCAGATTCATCAAACTCTTGACCATGCCAGTCTCACAGTGCATTGAAAGAATAATTACTTTGACCAATGGAAAACGGAGTCGAATCTCTTTCAGCGCTTCGATTCCGTTCATGACAGGCATATCTATGTCCATCAGCACCACGTCCGGTTGGTATAGCTCAAGTACACGTAATGCCTCGTGCCCATTGTTGGCTTCTGCAATCACTGTGATCTCATCTGTGTACTTTAGGAGGGATTGAAGGCCATCAAGTATGATCTGATGATCATCAGTAAGGAGCACTTTAATAGGCTTCATACAATTGGAATTCTGATGGTTACCAAAGTCCCATTTTCTGGCGTTGATTCAAATGAAAGGTGACCTTTTACGGCATCGACCCTACTGGCAATGTTCAATAAACCAATTCCGTTCTTCTCTTTGTTGGCCACATCGAACCCTACACCATCATCGGAAACGACCAAAACAACATGGCTGGAAAGCCGCAGCAGCTGAACAGAAAATTGACTAGCGTGGGAATGCTTGATGCTATTGCTCACAAGTTCTTGTAAAATCCTGAAAATAGCAAGCTCAATTGAATCGATAAGACGACCTGACCAACCAGAATTCTCAAATAGGTATTGAATATGACTATTTTCGAGATTCATTTTTAGCATTCCCTCTATAGCCGGAATTAGACCAAATTGTTCCAACTCTTTGGGAATCATCTGATGAGAAATACTTCGAACTTCCGTGCCAACTTGATCCAACATATTATCAATTTTTTTGTAGTCAGGAGAATCTTTCTCCTCAGACAGCCTTCCACGCAGACTTTGATAATTCATTTTTATGGCACTTAGGGTTTGGCCAACCCCATCGTGCAGTTCTTTAGCGATTCTTCTCCGTTCATCCTCTTGCGCCTCCAATACGGCATTAATCCTGATCTCTTGTTCATTAAGCTTTACTGCAGCAGTCTCAGCCTTTTGATTCTGCTTATGCCTGTAAAACAGGAAGATGCCTGCACCAGTGATGGAAATCAAAATAAAAATGACCAAAAGCAATTCAATTTTTCTCTGCCTGAGTCTTATTTCCGCATTTTCCTTTTCTTTTCTCATCAATTCTATGTCCTGCTCCAGTTGATTCGTTTCATATTGAGATTGGACATCGAGAATTTGCTGTTTGATACGCGCATCGTACACTGAGTCTTTCATGCTTATGTACTCTTTCATAAGTACGAAAGAGCTATCCAATTGATTTGTAATTGCCTTTAGCTTGGCCAATCCCAATAAGGCGCTCATCTGTTCCTCAACAACCGAAATATCTCTGGCAATCCTCAAGGATCGGTTTAAAACAGCCAATGCCTCCTTGTATCTTCCTGTCTCAGTATATACTGTACCAATTCTTGAAAGTGTGGAGGAGATTCCTTTTGAATCACCAAGTTTTTCCCGTATTGCCAACGACTCCTGATAGTGCTTCAATGCTGTTCCATACTCCCGCCTGCCCATGTAAATATTGCTAATATTACTAAGATTTCCACTGATGAGCTCTTTATTCTTTAAGGAGATAGCCATATCAAGAGCTTTCTGGTAATAGGAAATTGCCGAAATCGTATCATGGATCCGGATAAAAAGATTGGCCATATTACTGTACGATGTGGCCTCTCCAGACTTGTCGTTCAATTTTTTTCTGTATTCCAAAGACTTTTTGTGGTACTCCAGCGCCTTCTCCGGACTATCGAGGTTTTGGTGAATAATGGCAATGTTGTTGTAGGTATATCCGATCCACTTATCTTGTCCCAATTTCTGATAAATATTCAATGCAGACAACTGACTCTCAAGTGCTTCTTTTAACCTTCCCTGTTTTTGATGGATGATTCCCAATTTATTATACAGAGAAGCCATTCCTGCTTGATCATTCATCTGGAGGCGAATCTTCATAGACTCATTGAGATAATTCGACGCGCGATGATAGTTGGCCCTGTCGATGTAAATAATTGCCATGTCATTGTATGCCTGGGCAATTCCTCTCTTGTAACCAATTTTTCTGGCTAATTCCAAAGCGCGACTCCCAAATAACAGGGCCGAGTCGGCCGATTTGAATCGGTAATCCCAGCATAAATCACTCAGCACTTTGATAGAATTACTGTCTGGTTTTGCATTAAGCAAATCACGAAAATTATGTGTTGTCTCGACACCGACCGTAGAAATCAACAAAAAGTGGCATACGAGAGCAAGAGCAGAAAGCATCAATTTCATTTAGATTTTCAAAGTTGTAGGATACCACAAAATACGCAAAAAAGATAACTATGTTTCAATACCACACCTCCTACTCGTACCGCAGTGCCTCGATAGGATCGAGTT
>CAZGSQ010000188.1:0-5057 GCA_964528535.1 uncultured Tangfeifania sp.
TGGCCTGGTTCGCGGATAACCCCGCTGGCCCTCCATGGAGGCAATCAGGGCCGACTCTTCGCCGCAGACGAAGGCTCCTGCACCTTCGTAAATGCCGATGTCGAAAGAAAAATCGCTTCCCAGAATGTGATCTCCGAGCAGGTTGTTTTCGCGGCAATTGATCAAGGCCTGACGAATTCGTTTGACGGCCAGCGGATATTCGGCACGGATGTAAAAAAATCCGTGGGTTGCCTTCACTGCCCTGGCGGCCACAAGCATTCCTTCAATGACCCTGTAAGGATAGGATTCCAGGAGCATTCTGTCCATAAAGGCGCCCGGATCGCCTTCATCCCCATTGCAAATCAAATATTTGCATTCGGAAGATTGGCCGGCTACAAGGGCCCATTTGGTTCCGGTAGGAAATCCTGCACCCCCGCGACCACGAAGCCCACTCTCCCTGATTTGTTGTATGATCTCTTCTTCAGATAAGGAAAAAAGGCAGATTTTCAGGGCTTCAAATCCTTCGTGCGACTTGTATTCTTCAAGATCAAGGGGATTGATGGTACCCCGGAAACGGGTGGCAATGGGCGTCTGGCGGTCCAAGAAATCAGATACCTGTTTTTCGCGGGCATCTATCGAATATTGTTTGACACCCTCCCAAACCACATTGGTTTGTACTTGCTCAAAAAATTGATAGAGACTGTTTTTTAGTCTGCTCAAGGTGCCTTGCGGTTTAAAATGGGTGTTGATCATGGCCTGAATATCTTCAGGCTTGACCTTTGCATAGAGGACTGGTGCCTGACCGTATGGCCTGATTTCGACCAATGGAACCTGGTGACACATCCCTACACAGCCAACATTTTTGAGACCAACGACAATACCCGTATCGGCAATGGATTCCTCGACAGCTTTTTTGACCTGCTCGCTTCCCGATGCCACACAACAAGAACCAAGACCAATCCTAATCTCTCCTTGAATTTTTGAGCCATTTGTTTTTCTGAACAGCCCTTTTTCTGCTCCTGAAATTCCCAGTTGCGCTTCGAAATCTCCCAACATTTGTGCAACCTTGTCAGAAGCCACGTGACCGTAAGTGATTTCATCTATTTGTACCACCGGTGCCAAAGTGCAGCACCCCAGGCAGGATACTTTTTCGACTGTAAATTTCCCTGCAACATCTGTTGTTTCGTTGTCTGACAACTTTAAATGCCTGCGGATGCTGTCGAAAACATGGTCGGCTCCCTTGACGTGGCATGCTGTTCCAACGCATACTTTGATGATGTGCGTTCCAACCGGATGCATCCTGAATTGCGAATAAAAGGAGGCTACCCCCACAATCTGATCGTTGGAGATGTCAGTTTTTCTGCACACATATTTGAGCGCATCTTCCGGCAGATAATTGTACCTGTTCTGGATGGCTTGCAGGATTGGAATTACAGATCCTGACGAACGACCATTTTGATCAATAATTCGATCAACTTCCTGGTATATAGCTATTTGTTCATTCACTAAGGGTGGCTCAATTTATTTTGCTCCAAAACAGTACAATTGATTCATTCCGCGAAGATAGACCCTGCCCTCCGAAAATACCGGTGAGCATACCGCTTTTTCACCCAGTGCAGGTGTTCCAATCAGCTGGTAATCTGCGGTTGCCTTTACGATGTGTGTTTTTCCGGACATATCTGTGATGTATACTTTGCCATCGGTAAAAATGGGTGAGGCATAAAAGGGGTCTCCATATTCCTGACTCCAGTATTTTTTACCTGTCTTGGCATCGAAGCAGGCGAAGACGCCATAGGAAGTGGCGATGTACAGCAATCCTTTTACGGCGAGCGGACTGGAAACTTCGGGCAGAAATTCATCCGATTCCCAGGCAACTGAAGGGGAAGCCCCCAGTTTGATTCCTACGAGTTTCGCATATTCGTTGGCTGCGAAGACCATTCCGTCGGCGTAACCTACCGAGGGTCCAACTTCCCCCGACAGGCAGTCTATTGACCAGAGTTCTTTTCCTGTCTCAGGATTGTAACTGCATACGCTTGGGTTAGAGGAGAGTAACAGTTCAACATGGGAACCCGTGTTCACAAGGGCAGGGGAGGACCAGGCAATTCTTGATTTGCGCGGTGTTTCCCAAATGGTCTCACCTGTTTTGGTTGCCAGCGCCAGCAGCTTCCCGGACTTGTTAGTGTCGAATTGAATGAGCAGCTTGTCCTTGTATATGACCAATGAGGAGGAGTGTCCATAATGGTTGTCGGGAAGTCCCAGGTTACGGCCCCAGAGCCGTTTGCCTGTCATGTCGAAAGCAACGACATCGCCTGTGGCAAAAATGGCAAATACCGAACGACCGTTGGTAGCCATTGTCGGGGCCGCGAGTCCTGTATCAGAGGTTACTTTTGGCATTTTTGAAGGAGAGCCTTCTATCTTGTCTGCTGCTGCTTCCCAAATCAAATTGCCCTTGTTTTTGTCGTAACAATAGACCATCCGGGATTCGGCGTCTGCTCCTGTCACAAAAACCTGACTCCCCCAGAGAATCGGAGAGCTGAATCCTGACTTCGGGATCTTCACCTTCCACAACAGGTTTTTGCCACTGGCTCCGTCCCATTCGGTGGGGACATTTTTCTGAAAGGCTACTCCATTTCCTTCAGCACCACGAAAGAAAGGAAAGTTGGATTTCATTTCGGCAGTCGTTGGAAAGATACTGGCTACGGCAGTCGTTTCTGTCTTACCCGTTTCTTTTGAGACACTGGCTTTTGAGGAATCTATTTTGCCAACTGTCTTATTGATAGAATTTTCCGGTTTAACGGAAACAGGATCTGTCTTTGCACCCTTTGCCACTGCCGAGGAAATCTCATTGACCGCTACCGGCTGATCTTCCAAAGCCAAAGTGTTTTCATTCACAGCGTACTCTTTAAGCATGTTGCCGGACAAGAAACCGGCTAAAAGTGAAATGGTGATGAGTCCGGCACCCGCGACTACCACCCATTTGCGGGTCAGCATTTCGTCCAACTCATTGACAGGTCTTATCCTTTCCATCTCCTGAAGTTTAGAGGTATGGGATTGAATCGAACGTACCGAAAGAATTGTAACCAAAACACCCAATATCAGCAGGTAACTTCCGGTACGGAGTTGCCACTGGCTTGTAAAATAGGCCTTTCGGGCCATCAGGTCGAAGGCACGGATTTCGGCTTTTAGATTCTCATCGGATGGATTGTGGCTGAGACGTTTGACCAATGCCGGAATGGTTTTGTTGCCAATTGGGTCATTCAGTTTGATTTGAATAAAATTGGCCAGGAGCAAACCTGACATCACCAACGAGAAAAGGGTAGCCATCCAGCCAATTCTTGTCGCCAGTTTGAGCTTCTCCTCGTCTGATATGTTAAACCTATTTCTCATTCTTTTCCTTTTTCCTTGATTTATTCCTTTACCGGGCAAAACGGGATGCACCTTGCACAACTCAGGCAATTGGTCTTGTTTGGCTCCCAGTCGTCACGCCTGCGAAAAGCCGACAAGCCAAGCAGGGAGCTGCCAATCACCAATCCCATGAAACCACCCAAGATCCAGCCTCCCCAATAGAATTGCTTTCGGATGGCAACGGCTTCGGAGATCAACTTCACGGTAGATTTTCCCGAACTCATGAACGAGCGTACATCAATGTTGTTTGGATCATTTTTTACTTCCGGATGCTCGACCAGCAGGTCGGCCAGATAGACTGTTCTGTTAAAACCAGACAACGGAACCTGCATTTTGGAACCTGCAAAACCACCCAACCCGATCCAGACCGGCCATACCAAGAAATAGAGGACAAAGCGCTTGACATTGCTCCGTCGCCGGCCGGTTTCTGCCACAGGTTCATCAATGGCTCCAAAAGGACATGAGTTGGCACAAAGTTTACACTGGATACAAGCCGACGGAGTGATGGTCATGTGCCGGGAAGAAAATTTGGACATCCAACCTAACAAAACGCCATAAGGGCAGAAGAACCTGCAGTAGGGTCTGGCCACGAAAATTCCTGTTGCAAGAAAAAGTATTCCAAGAAACAGCATGGTGTAAGGCGCATCCAATCTGAAAATACCCACAAACGGATCGTAACGGCAAATGATAAAATCCGATTTGGTGGCCGCATACAGTACCGCCAGCCCTAAATACAAATAGGGGATCAAACCAAGCACTTTTTGGATCCATTTTGGAAGTTCGATCGGCTGGAAGATGATCAGATCCTGGATCGCACCCAACGGACAGGCTCCCGCACAAAAGATGCGACCCGCAAAAAGGGCGAATATCAAGGGTAGCAGGAAGAATAGAAGTGCGGTGAGCGGGATGGCATAGGTTGGATCGGCCAATCCCAGGACTATATTTTGAATGGAACCAATGGAGCAGATACAACCCTCTCTGTAGAAACCAAAATAGAGCAAAGAGAATACCGAGACCCAGAAGACCCCTTTTCGCGAACGTTTCTTTAGAATCAGCCAGGTCAGTACCATGAGCACGGCAAGTAAAATTGCTACATCCAGGTATTCAAGTAGTTGAAATCTTGCTGATGCTGTCGTCGTATTTGGTTGGGTATATCCGTTTGCAAATTCAGGTTTCGGAAACCTCTGCTGCATGTCTGTCGCTATCAGGCTCAAAGGGCCCAACAATACTACCATGAATGCTGCCAGATATATTAAAAATCTTCTCACTTTACCTTTTTGCTTTTTCCTTTAAACTTTTCTATCATCCTTCCTGAACCCACCCTTGATCAAATACGGTTTGTCGACAGGTACCCGCACAAACGCCTCAGCCGGACAAAGTCTTGCAATGGCACATTCGTTGCAATTCTTACAAAGATCGTGACGAACCTGCAGGTGAAGCGACCCGTTGCCAAAAGAGCTGCAACCTGCCACACATTTGGCACAGCCAATACACAGTTTCTCATCGATCACGTATTCGTAGAAGGGATCTTCGATGAACCTGCGTTGAATGGCTGCTGTTGGACAGAGTTGGTTCTCGGCGGCTGTGCTTCTGGCGTTTGGATCAGGTTTGAGGTCACCGCCGCACAAATCGCAGTATCCGCACAAGTTATAGGCATGCACACAGTTCACTGC
>CAZGSQ010000189.1:0-5030 GCA_964528535.1 uncultured Tangfeifania sp.
AAGCAATCAGCGAAGGTGAAATCTACAAAATTGATGCTGAACTTTGCACCGATTGCGGATCATGTGCTGAAGTATGTCCTACCGATGCCATTTCTCCTGAATAACAAGACGTAAGACTTTGACAAACCTGCTTTTTACAAGCAGGTTTTTTTTTGCTTTTTTTTGAACAATTTTTTGTCATAAATGTTAATTATGTTGAATATGTTTGTTAACTTTAAGCCTTATAGCCAGACAATTCATTCATTTACAACATTTTCAATATGGAACTTTTGCTTCTTAACATCAAGGAGCTGGTGCAGGCAGGAGAAAATCCGCCTGCTTATCTGGCGGGAAAAGAGATGGGTTCATTGCGTTCCATTCGAAATGCCTTTTTGCTGATAAGTGATGAAATGATTGTAGATTATGGCTCCATGGAGGCTTTGAATCAGTCTGATTTGGAGAATTACGATCTATTGATGGAGATCGACTGCAGCGGAAGATGCGTCTTTCCCAGTTTCTGTGATCCTGATTCCCACCTTTTGTACCCCTTCGCTTACACATCTGATTTTTCGGGTACAGCAACATTAAAAAATAACGACAGCGTCAATTTTAGCGATTCATTTGTCACACTGCATGACAGTTCAGTGGATGAGCTGTACCAACAAGCTTTGGACCATCTCAAGGCAGTTGTCAAAAAGGGAACAGGTGCCATCGAGATAAAGAGTGGTTATGGTTTGGAAGCAGAAGATGAGATGAAGCTGCTGCAGGTGATCAGAAGACTCAAATGTACAACGCCACTCGTCATCAAATCAACTTTCATGGGGTCTCCAACCTGCCCCGAGAAATTCAGGGGATCAGCTTCCAATTACCTGGATCACATCCTTGAGCTACTCCCAGCCATCGCAGCGGAAGAGCTGGCAGACAATCTTGACCTGTATTACGACAAGAAGTTCTTATCCAGGAGTGATTCGGAGCGGTTGCTCCTTGCCGGCATACTGCTGGGGTTGAATGTTAAAATTCATTCGGAAGAGTTGGGATTGACAAATATCAACGAAGCCAACTTTAAAATTGGCCTTGACATTCTTGACAATGGCAGAGATATCACCCCTGAAAACATGCAGCAACTTGCAGGTGCAGGACTCTTTCCAGTCGTCATGCCTGGGGCTTCTTTCTTTCACCACCGCAACATTAGTGCGGCGCGTGGGATGATTGATGCCGGTTTACCGCTGGCCATCTCAACAGATTTTGACCCGGGTTCCCTGCCTTCGTGCGACATGAAATTTATGCAGTCGCTGGCTTGCCTTCAACATGGTCTTTTGCCTGAAGAGGTCATCAATGCCACCACGCTTAACTCCGCCCATGTGATGGGAATCGGCGATGGTTATGGCAGTATCACCAGAGGAAAAGCTGCCAATGTGTTCGTGACGCGCAAAATACCTTCCAGCCAGTATTTGCCTTATGCCTTCAGTTCGGATGTGGTTGAGATGGTGATTTTAGATGGAGAAATCCTATAGCCGCCGGATCTTACTGTTTTCTACAAGTAATAGACGAATCCTACCGTTCCTGTTACGATCTCTTTTGGAACCAGAGTACTCCCGCTGTTCAACTGTTCAATTGTGGAATAATTGCTGATGGTGGTTGTTTTTACCTCTTCGTAACTGCTCTTGGATCTGGAATATTGCAGGTTTAGCGCAACTTTAAGCTGCACTTTCTCGGTGACCTTCATGCGCAAGGCAGTACCTGCTAAAAAATCCATCGAAATATTGATCTGGTTGGTGTTGTGCTGAAGATATTCCCAGTTTTGAGCAGGATTGGAGAAGAGCAATTTCTGGTTGGGAAGATAAGCTACATTCATCCCTGTCATCAACTGGAAATCCCAGGACAACCTATCGAAATTGATGGAGTAGACGGGTCCGAAAACAATGCTGTTCGACATCCAGGGATCCGTTGTCAGCGTGAGAAACTCACGCTGTGCCTCTGTAAATGCGATCTGTTTCTTCATCCTCGATTCCATCAAACTTCCAAGACCATTTCGGTCGATTGGATTGTTGTTCAATACCACCATCCCTTTGAGCCCCCAGTTGGTACCGAGCGGATAGGTAGCATCCAGGTTTAGGGCAAATCCGCGGTGGGCAAATCCGGAACTGCTGCTGGCAGCATCCATTCCTGAAAATGATCCGGCTGGCCAGCAACCACCCATCGAAATTGAAAAATACCAATTGTCGGGTTGCGCAGACAACTGACTCGAAAAGAGCAAAAACACTACAACAAACAGGAAGTTCTTCATAAGGTTATTGCTTGACAATCAAGTTAAATACTAAAAATGGATGGAAAGATAGGGAAGAATTGCTCCCTGGATGATCTTGCCGGTCGTTGCATCGAGCTGTGAGCCAAAGAGACTGTGGGGAATTGAGAAGATGGCCATGGTCACCACCATCGCTGCAACCACCCAATACCTTGATTCCTTTTCTCTGTTGAAAAAATAGGCGACCACCCATGCCATGAAGGCAATCAGGGTTTTGTTGTCGGTCAGGTCCCAGCCATAAGGAACACCAGCCCATAGCTCGTTGAAGGCAAATTTCTGTACCAGCGGTCCCATGATCAACCCCCCAACGAAGATGGTTGCAAGGGTGATTTTCATCATTTTTACCGAAGGAATCTTAAAAAGTGCGAAAATCCCGGCTACGTTGCTAAACAGCATGGCCAAAAACATGATCAGAATGTGCGGAATGAGGATAGTCAATGGCACATAACCTTTGAAACGGATCACGGTAGGTGCTCCTTGGTTCAGCAAAACTTGCTCACTCCCTTTGCTCAGCGTAATTTTGTATTCGAGTTTTCCAGCCATTCCCTGGTGTGGTAGGGGAGCCGTAAGATTTTCTCCATCGCGCGACATGGCCAGTTTGGTAAACTCAACCTTCCGGGGATAAACCCTGTATTCGAGTGTCCCCGATACCTCTTTGTTAGGCACAGTCAAGGTAATCGGGCAATCCCCATCTCCATCGAAGGTACGAAGAAGTTTAAATTTATAGGTCTGCCCGGCAATGGATGCCTGGGTTTGCTGGGGATAGGTGGGCCCTGTTAATCTTTGGTAGATAGCTGCAGAAATGGTTAGTATTACAGCAAAGATCCAGATCAATGTCTTTTTGGTTTGCATGCTCAGTCTTTTTGTTGTCAAGATTAAATGTTTCTATTCTTAAACGGTTTACGGAAAAAATGGCCGGACGTTTCAGTCAGTTCCGGCAACTCAATTTTTTGAATTTCAGGAAGTAAAAAGTAAACCCTCTCTCAAAGTTTTATCACCTTTTCTGAACCAAGGCGCCTGAGGAGAGTTGACAACTACCTTTCCGTAATTTATGGCGTGAAAATACAATTTTGCACAGTTGAAAAAAAGTTTGGTAGATTTTTTTAATTTCCCCCATAATTCTGTCGATCAAGGCAGATGGAAAGTTTGGAATTGTTATTTTTACGGATCATTAAACTTATCAAACTTATGAGAATGAAAACTGCACTATTTTTGGGTGTTGTAATCTTGCTGTCTATGGGCAATCAACCTCTTTTTGCAAAGAAAAGTCCATCCGCCAAAGAACAAGGGAAGGTCTCTTTTGTCGATAAAAGTAACAACAAACAGGTGGATGTAATGATGGATGGAAAACTCTTCACATCCTATATTTGGCCTGATAATGTCATGAAACCTGTTCTTTACCCTGTCGTGACCGCTTCCGGTACGGAGGTTACCCGTGGTTATCCGTTGAAACCAAGGGCTGGCGAAAGGGTAGACCATCCACACCACATTGGCATCTGGTTCAATTATGGCGACGTAGCAAAACTGGATTTTTGGAACAACTCGGAGGCTATTCCAGCCAACAAAAAGAGCGAGTATGGAACCATTCACCACAGAGCAGTTGAAAAGACAGTGGGTGGAGATGGCCAAGGTCTCCTGGTAGTCAACGCTACCTGGGATACGCCCGACGGAAAACAACTGCTGGCAGACAAAACTGAACTGCATTTCCTCAACCAGGGAGATACCCGCATCATCGACCGTATTACCACTTTGACAGCTGGAAATGAGGCAGTCTCAATGGCCGACAACAAAGAGGGTGTCTATGCCATCCGGGTGGCCAGACAGCTGGAACTGCCATCGAAAGATCAGGTAGTCATGACAGATGCCAAAGGAATTCCAACTACCGTGAAAGCCATGAGCACCGAGGGTGTCACCGGAAGTTACAGAAGCAGCGAAGGCATCAAAGATGACGCTGTGTGGTCAACAAGAGGCAAATGGATGATTTTGACTGGAACAATCGGCAAGGACAAAGTCTCCATTCTCATGTGCGATCATCCCCGGAATGTGGGCTATCCTACTTATTGGCATGCCCGTGGCTACGGATTGTTTGCTGCCAATCCACTTGGATGGAGCATATTTACCAAAGGGAAAGAGACTTTGAACTACAGCATCCCGGCAGGGAAATCTGTCACTTTCCGTTATAGATTGGTCATTCACAACGGTTCTGATCTCACTGACGAAGCTATCAACGCCTTTACAGATGAGTTCGCAAAGAAATATTGATTTAAGCTCATTAAAAACGATAAAAAATCCGGAATCAGTCCGGATTTTTTTATTTTTACCATCCTAAGTAAACCGGCAAATAGCTACCAAACTGAATGGCTTTAAACTATATCTGGATATTTTTCTTTGTCATTGCCTTCATCATCGCACTATTCAAGCTGATTGTCTTCGGTAATACCGAAATTTTCCCTGAAATGGTGAACGCCGTATTCCAGAATTCCAAGACCGGATTTGAGATCTCGCTTGGCTTGACAGGTGTTCTGACATTCTGGACTGGAATCATGAAGATAGGGGAGAAGGGGGGAATTGTCAACATCGTCTCCAGGTTGATAGGACCTTTTTTTAACAAACTCTTTCCCGAATTGGGAAGAAACCATCCGGCCTACGGTCCGATGATGCTCAATTTTGCCGCCAACATGATGGGCCTCGACAATGCCGCCAGATCGGAAGAGCACACGTCTGAACTCCAGTCACCTGAAGCTAT
>CAZGSQ010000190.1:0-4875 GCA_964528535.1 uncultured Tangfeifania sp.
ATAGCTTCAGGTGACTGGAGTTCAGACGTGTGCTCTTCCGATCTCACCGAAGATAAAGTCGATGTCGCCAACACAATTTCAAATGACAATGCTCCAGGTGTTGTATTGAAATTCATTACCGATGACCTTGCATTTGCTGCCGCCAACCTTCCTGCAACCCAGACACAACCCGGCCGTGCTACCAAGTATGCTGCCATGGCTCTGGCTGCACGTGCTTACATGCAAGTATTGGATTATACCAATGCCAAACCGTTGCTCGACAACATCATCAATTCAGGCAAATTTTCGCTTGCACCAAAATTCTTTGACAACTACCGGATCGCTACCAACAACAATGTTGAGTCTATTTTCGAAATCCAACGTAATGTCAACGATATCAACGAATCCTTAAATGGTGAAATGGGTATTGGTTTGAATGCTCCATATGCTCCTGAAATGGGTTTGTGCTGTGGTTTCCACCAGCCAACTCAAAACCTTGCCAATGCATTCAAAGTCGATCCTACCGGTTTGCCTTTGTTTGACACCTTCAACAATACAGATTTAAAGAACGACCAGGGTATCGCCTCTACAGACGATTTCGTTCCTGCAACTGATTTGTTGGATCCTCGAATTGACTTTACGATGGGTCGTCGTGGCCTTCCTTACATGGATTGGGGCATCAACCGCGGTATGGACTGGATTCGCGATCAATCATGGGGTGGACCTTATGTTACCGTTGAGAAAACATTCTATTACAAAGCTGAACGCAACACTTTGTCAACTACAACAGGCTGGCAAACAGGTATCTGTGCCAACAATTTCCGCTACCTCCGTTTAACTCATGTTTTGTTGTGGAGGGCTGAAATCGCTGCTTCTGAAGGTGATTTGGCTACCGCATTGAAATATGTCAATCAAGTTCGTGTGAGAGCAGGAAACGAAGTTGTCATGGGTAAGGTAAGCATTACCAAATTGCCAATCAGTGTCAACACTGGCGACAACTGGAAACAGTTTGTTGATTTCACAAAACCAGCTGCCAATTATAAAGTTGGGACTTATCCATCCTTTGCTGACAAAGCTGCTGCAATGAGAGCAGTGCAATGGGAGAACCGTCTCGAGTTCGGTACCGATGGAATGCGCTTCTTTGACCTGAGACGTTGGGACAAAGCCACACCGGGAAGTATGGCTGCAACGCTGAATGCTTTTGCCAAAAATGACCTCAGAATCAGACCTGATGTCATGAAAGGTGCTTCATTCGATGAGAAGGACAAATACCAACCAGTTCCTCAAACACAGATGGATCTGGAACCTGGAGTTCTGAAACAAAACACAGGATACTAATCCTTAATTAGATGTAAATATTTACGGCTGCTTCATTATTTGAAGCAGCCGTTTTATTTTGTGTGAATTTATATAAAGCAGATTATTTAGCCCGTTCTTTTAGAGATGTTGCCTCCAAAGTCTCTGCCAATTACCGGCCAGCCAACGCATACCAAATACTTCCTTCATGGTAATCCTCAACGAGTGAGGCTTGTAGATTATAATTCAATTGACCTATCAAAGCGGATATCTCCTTTCTGAGCGTTGTAATACTGTTCTGAATAAGATTTGGATTGAATCCCTTCTCACCAAGATTAAGCACCATTTCCATCGAAATGATCCTCGAAAGAACCTGGCCAAGTTCTACCATTTTTCGTTGGGGCATTTCAAAATTGATGTTAAAATTTAGCAAGCCTTTGAAATAGTCGGAGGTCTTTTGGCTCAATTCATTGGTCTTCAAAAACTCAAAAAGATTGGCGACCCTGGCTTGTTTCATTTGTTTGACTACCGAATCCGAAATTTGAGAGTACAACATGTCGTTAGATCCTTCGAATATCTGAAATGGACGGCTATCTGTAATGCCACGGCCTCCGATATGGCTCAGGCGGTATGCCTTGGCGCCAACCAGCTGGACGAGTGATTGGGCAGCATTTTGCATCAAATCTGTCACGTAGCTCTTCACAGAATTGGCCTCTACCCCACTCAGAGAGAGATCATATTCAATACCCGCCTTCCGACTGCTACTGGCGCACATGGCCGAAGCTACTGTAAAAGAAGACTGCAAATCAGTCAGACGGTGCTGAACCTGGTCGTATTCAACCAGCCGTTTCCCGGAGACCGATCTTTCCCGCGTGTGCGCAAGCGCTTCATCCATCATGCGTTGAATAAATCCCAAGGCCATTCCAGGAAACTGAAGACGGCTCCTATGCAGAAGATCAAGAAGCAATTTCAGTCCTGTTGAATGTGGTTGCAGTCGGTACAATGCCGGCACTTCCACATCAATTTTATTTCGTCCATAAGGAATCTGATACAGCCCGAGGTTATCAAAGAACTCCTCCACCACGATCTGTTGACCATTCTGGTTCACATCGCAGAGAAAAAAATCTATATCCCTCTTCAAATCACCACTTTTCATCTGTTCCCTTGCCGTTAGCAGCCAGAAATCGGCCCAACCTGTTAATCCTGCCCAATGTTTGGTACCCCGAATGTTGTAGGAGTTATCTCCTGTGGTAAATGAAGTTTGCATGTTCAAGGCGTCACTACCATGACCGGGTTCAGTTATCATCAAGCCGCCCATGTTTTGAGCTGTCATAAAACGGTCAAATACCATCTTTTTTGCCTCCTCTGTTCCATATTTGGCGAGAGGTTGGAGAAACAATGCTGAATTAATGCCAAGGGTGAGAGAGAGGGCCAATGATTCATAGGAAGCTGAAGAGAGAAGTGCCAGTATCTCCTCAACCTTTCCACCCCTGCCACCATATTGAACCGGAATATTGATTGACAAAGGATTGCCTGACATTACCTCCCGGAGCACAAACGGAGGCATTCCCCTACTGGTACTTAATTGATCAATATCAGACCTGACCCGGTAGGCATGACGGCACCTCGCTTTGAAATCGTCAAGAAAAAGTTCAAATGAGTCTTCTTGTTTGGTTAATGTGTTGATATTCATACTATAATAATTTGATTTTCAAAGGTAGTATGGAACTCCATGTTGATGAAATTATTGTCATTCTCCTGGATGTTGTGAAGCAACATGTTCGTTTCATTGTAGCTTTTAAATAGTAAACTCAATTCCTCCGGTTCTGTACCCAATTGGCGTAAACAAAAATCAGGATAATTTCAAACCCATCAAGAATTGCAATAAAACATGCGATATCTAAGAATTGAACGTCAAATTAGATGTTATGTTGCAAAATATTTCGTTATTTTTATAGAAAATTTCTAATCATTATCTAAAACCATGTCAGAAAATCAAACAAAAAAATTAAACCGACGTTCTTTTTTTGGGACATCGATGATGGGTGCAGCGGGAATAGCTCTTGTGCCAGGTATTGTAACAAGCTGTCAGACAAAACCTTCAGCTCCTCCAGCGGATGTTCGGTTGGGATTTATCGGAATGGGTCGCCAGTCCATGTTCCTGTTGAATGGATTCTTACAAATTCCAGGGGTGGAGGTAATCGCCGGATGTGATGTTTATGGCATCAAACGCAAAAGATTTGAGAAGCGGGTAACCGGATTTTATGCCAAATCGGGTAAAAAGGTAAAAATTGAGACCTATGAAAAATTTGAAGAGCTGTTGAAAAATCCTACAATCAACGCTGTCATCATCGCCGTTCCGGATCACTCTCACGCAAGAATTGCCATTGCTGCCCTGAAGGCAGGCAAAGAAGTCTATCTTGAGAAACCGATGACTTTCACCATCAAAGAGGGCCAGGAGCTGGTCAAATGTGTCCGTGAGAACAACCGTATTCTTGGCATCGGCAGCATGCAAAGATCTGATGCTAATTTCCAAAATGCCATTCAATTGGTACATTCGGGTGCCATTGGTGCCATTGAAAAAGTGAATGCATATGTTGGTGCGCCACCAAAACCATACGATCTACCCGAAGAACCAGTTCCGGCAGACCTTAACTGGGATTTATGGTTGGGAACCCTTACGGCCAAGATTCATTTCAACCATGAATTGGATCCACCTATTCAAATTGAGCCAGAAGTTGATGAGAAGATTTGGGGTGCCTGGCGGTGGTACACAGAAATGGGTGGCGGATTCACTACCGACTGGGGTGCTCACATGTTTGACATCGCACAATGGGGATTGGGCATGGACAAAAATGGTCCTGTTGAAATCTCTCCCATCGGGGATGGAACCGAATACATGACTTTCAAATATGCCAATGGAGTCGTCATGACTTCTGAGCCATTTGATGAGAAGAAGACCAAAGGAGTAAAATTCTGGGGTAAAAACGGTTGGATTGAGGTGGCACGCGGCTATTTCAACGCTTCTGATCCAAAACTTATGCCGGCCAAGAAAGAAGAGGTCAAAGGTTCTTACGAAACCAACATTCCCCACCAGGTGAATTTTGTAGAGGCCGTACGTGCACACAAAGATCCTGCAGTTCCGGTAGAGGTCGGACACAGCAGTTGCACGGTTTGCACACTTGGCAATATCGCTTGTCAACTGAAACGGACTGTAAAATGGGATCCCGCCAAACAACAGTTTATTGACGATACCGATGGCGCTGCAACGAAGATGTTGCACTACCAATATAGAGACGGTTACTCTCTGTTGTAAAATAAGAAAGACCCTTTTCAGGGTCTTTCTTATTTTACAACAGAGATGAGACATTAGACATGAATTAGCTTCAATCTTATATCTCATATCTTATATCTCATATCTTATATCTCATGTCTTATATCTTATCTCTCATGTCTTATTTCTTAATCTTCTCGCTATTCCACCGTCCAGGTATTTCCACTGGACAACAAGTGGTCAATTGAAGTGATTTTTGATTTCGATTTAGCTTCGGCTATCTGCAGATCGGAAGAGCACACGTCTGAACTCCAGTCACCTGAAGC
>CAZGSQ010000191.1:0-4810 GCA_964528535.1 uncultured Tangfeifania sp.
CTTGAGGTATGGATAGTTTTGGCGAGTGCTGTGACAGGCGTGCTGCTTGGAACTGGATTGAGCCATCTCTATGCACGTTCCCCTTTGCCCAGGTGGTGGGTATCTGTTGTTTTATTTATCTTACTATCGTTGGCGGCTGCGCTGGCAGTTACGCTACGATTTGCAGGAGTATGAGTTTGAGACCTCATGCTAGCTGGTTTCCCTGGCTGCTTTTTGCTGCTGTTACGCTCCATTCGGCAGAAAGGTACATTCTTTTGCTTACTCTCGGAAACGACTTGTTGCTGTTATTCCCGACTCTCTTAGCGGTCTTATGGATGGAACGCAGCAGCATTGTCGGAGCATTCCGCAGTAGTGTATTGGGCCATCCTTTGTTGGGAAGTGTGTTTTTCGTTTCTGGATGTTTTTTATTGTTAATAGGTGGGCTGACACCTTCATTAGTTGTTGAGGTTTTAGGGTTGTTTTTTATTGCAGCAGGTTTGGTAGCTGCCTTTGCTCCGAATGCCTATCTTCGTTCATCGTACTTCATCGCTGTTGCTGGAATCGTTATTGTAACCTTTGGTTCGATTGCTCCTTCTCTCTTATCGTCTGAATTGGCTGTCGCTTTAGCCGCACTTTCAGCAAAAGTGCTAAGCGCGACAATTCTGCCGGTTGTCGCAAACGGCGTTACCCTCTATTTTGGTCAATATGTTGCCACAGTGACCAAAGAGTGTTCGGGTATGAATTCCATATTTTCATTGACAGCACTCTCTGTTTTATACCTTCGAAAGGGGGTTAATAGAAAGCCTTTGCATATTTTTTTGATGGTTGCCTGTGTCATTCCAGTTGCGGTACTTACCAATTTAATGCGGGTGATGCTATTGGTACTTGCAACCTGGTACGTTGGGGATTGGTTTGCCGAGAGCATTTTCCATGAGACAGTTGGCGTTGTAGCTTTTATTCTGGCACTTCTGCTCCTTACACTCATCGATAGATTATTGCTTTTTGCAAACTCTCTTGTAAAGTCTAAGGCGGGGAGCTCTCATGCGGCCGACTAAATACACTTTTCTTGCTATAGTGTTTGGCCTCATGCTTATTTGCTCTGAGGTACTGGTGCAAATAAGGCAGAGCCCGAAGTACCTTTATAAGGGAGCGAAACCTGATCTGCAAAGCATCATAAAGCAACATCCCGAAGGCTGGCTGGCAGTTCCCGGCTCAACGGTGGATCCAAGTGCCCAGAACGCTCCATACGACCTGGTTGCTACTCAAATCTATAAGCGTGCCGATGGAAAGGCAGCCTCTATCGTCATGACCTGGAGTTTCGACGGTTTTCATCAAGCAGGACACCCTCAGGAAGTTTGCTATAATTCACATGGATTTCATGTCTCTACGCCCCGGAACAGTTCAGTTATGGTTGGTGAGCAAAAGCTTGATGTCGTTACATTTGAGGGCAGCTACGGAGATATGATCGAAGATGTCATCTATTGGAGAGTCAACGGAGGAATCCACGATGCCGCACTACAAAAAAACATCCCCATGACACAGCGTTTCAAAGAAGTGCCAAGAATCCTTATGGGCGACATTCCTGACAATCTTATGGTTCGCGTATCCACCTGGCGCCGAGTGAGTGACCCGCCATCTACGGTCCATATCGATTATATTAAAGATTACTTGGCCTACTTGCAAAGTGTTTCACCATCAACCCGCCTTTTCCTGACTGGTGTCGGGAATTATTAAACCCCAACTCAATTTTTAACTTTTGGGGAGGTATGGCAGGACGTTGTGTAAAAAAAATACAATCTTTTTCAGTACCCAGTTATCAGTAGCCAGTTAGCCTTTGTCAGGCTGACAATTTTTGAGTTGCGAGGGGTAACTTGTTGAGAATTAATTCGTTGAGGTTGACTTTTTTTTCGGCATTATCAATATCCATTCCAACAAGGGATCCTTCCTGGTCGTAGTCGAGGACAATGCCTTCAGATATTTCGATGCTGTCGGAACTCTCTTTTTCTGAGAATTCTATATATAAAGAGTCGGTATCCGGGTAATAATTAATTTTCATGTTTATCGATAATTGAACTGAAATTGGTTTTGCCTCATAGGGTGTTCTGTTTTTTTTTAATCAGCTTAATTTCCAATTCGCAGCCAACTGCATCAGCATACTTTCTTAGGGTGGTAATGGAAGGAACATGTTTTCCTCCTGACTCCAACCGTGAAATGGCACTTTTCGTAGTACCTATTTTATGAGCAATAGCTTCCTGAGTCAAACCCGAGTTCTGACGAGCTAAAAGCAGTTGCCGGATAAGGGCGTACTTCGGCCCTAATGCCTCATAACCCTTACGAAACTCTTCATCTTTCATTTCCTCACGAAGAAATTCTTCGTGGTTATGCTTGATGGGTTTAAAGGTCAGGTCATCCATTATTCACCTCGTTCATTCGTTTATATGCTCTCTTTAGATCTTTTTGAGGGGGAGAGGGGGGGCTGAGTTCAAAAAGGCCTTCACCCAGTGCTCTGGAGTTTGGCATCCTTAAATCCGGCCCAAACTCAATCAGTAATTCCACTAAACGCGCGTAATCCATCTTTATGGATTTTGGCCATGATATAATTTCCTCTTTCGTTCGAAGATTGAAATATTCAAGTTCATAGGTCATATTTTTAAGTTAGCATTTATGGTAACAAATCAAAAAAAATTATTTCGCAGTTTTATACCCGTAGATTAAGGAGGAAAATATGAAAATTACAATAGATAAAGAGACCGACACACTTTATTTCAGGTTTGATGAATCCAAAATAGTTGAATCGGAAGAGGTGAGGCCCGGAGTAATTCTTGATTTTGATGACAAGGATAGTGTCGTTGGAGTTGAGTTTCTCAATGTGTCGTCCAGGGCAACTCAAGAAGAGCTTTCGAATATGCAATTTCAGTTAGCGTGATATTGGCGACAGGGGGTAAGACTATGGAGGGCGACCACAAGTGTCGCCCCTACTTGTGCTATTGAGTATTGTTTTGTATTCTTGTTTGGTATTTACATCAGATATAGGCATCGGGGAAAGATTATGAATACGGTCATGAACAAAGAAAATGAACAAACGTTGATTAAGATTGTACGCGTTTTGTCATCCGACAGGGTGGAGCAACTCATAGATTTTGCTCGTTTTCTGGAGGCTCAGATTTTACAGTGAGGATATAATAAAGGAAGAAGGTACTTCTGAGATAGAAGCTGATAATGAGCAATGGGACGCACTTCTTGCAACAGACAAATCGCAAGCTTTGCTGGAAACGATGGCAGTTGAAGCATTGGCCGAACATAGGGCAGGGAAGACAAAACCAATGGCTTGTATTTTGCTGTAGGACTATATTTATAGGAAAAACCTGGGTATATGCTGTTTGTCAATAAAATTCTTCCTTTGTTTCTGCTTCCTTTGGGATTCAGCCTTTTGTGCCTGATGGTTGGAGTTGTTTTGCGTAAAAGGCTGTTGTTCTGGTATGGGGTTCTGGTGCTGTGGATGTTCAGTATGCCGGTTGTCAGCAATGCGCTGATGCGTTTTGTTGAGGGTGTGCCCAGGAGAATGCCTGTTCATGGGGTCGAGAAAGCTGATGCTATTGTGGTGCTGAGCGGGATGCTCCATCAGATTGAGGGGGCTCCGTTAGGCGAGTGGGGTGATGCCGTTGACCGGTTTGAGGGGGGGATTGATCTTTTTAAAGCTGGGAGGGCGCCGGTGCTTGTGTTTACCCGTGGGCAGATTCCGTGGCATCCCTACAGGGTTCCTGAAGGGGAGCTGCTTGCAAAGAGGGCGGTGTTGCTTGGTGTCCCGCAAAAGGCGATCAGGTTAACTGAGCGGGTGGGTAATACTGCCGAGGAAGCGGTGGCTGCGGGGAAGTTACTGGGCGGAAGGACAACCATTATTCTTGTGACCAGTGCTTATCATATGCCAAGGGCTCTTTTGCTGTTTGAAAAGGAAGGATTTAAGGTTGTTCCTTTCAGGGTGGATTATCATAGTGATGATACAGCTCAATTGACGGTTTTAAGCTATTTGCCAAGTGGGGGGGCGCTTGCGCAGTCGGAGACGGCTTTGCGGGAGATGATCGGGTGGGTTTATTATTGGGGTCGGGGATTGGTGAGGTGAGGGGGAAAGAGAGATCCCTCCGTTGTCGGGATGACAGGGGGAGTGAGGGATGAGAGGGGGCTTGCGGAGGGTACAATAATTATTCGGGGAGTTGGTTATGCGGAGGGTTCGAGGTTTGGTTCTGGTGGTTTTGTCGGTGATTGTAAGTTGTGTCGGGTGGGCGGAGGAGTATAAAAGTGTTGAGGTTCAGAGGCTTGTGACTTCGTCTACTGCGAGCAATGGTCAGCCGTTACGTTATCTTCAAACGGGGCAGCCTGAGGTGACGGCTGTTGTTGTGCGTGTTCCGCCGGGGGGTTCCACCGGGTGGCACGAGCACCCTGTGCCGGTTTATGCCTATATGCTTGAGGGTGAGCTGCATGTGGAGATTAAAGGCGGCAAAACAGGCAACGGAACCTATGTGTTCAAAAAAGGGGATGTCATTCTTGAGGTTATGGATACGTTGCATAATGGTTATAATTCGGGGAGCGAACCGGCAAGTCTTGTGGTGTTCTACACCGGGGCTGCGGGGGTGCCGAATGTTGTGAAGGAGAGGGTTGAGGCAGTTCCGGCCCAGCCTTGAGGGGATATCTTTATTAAATTATGCAGGAATTGATGCGGGAAGCCAATATAGCTGTTGGTCTTGATATAGGAACTTCGAAGGTGTGCATTGCGGTTGCTGGGCAGGATGAGTTCGGCAAACTGAATGTGCTTGCTGAAGGGTTTGTGCATTCG
>CAZGSQ010000192.1:0-4672 GCA_964528535.1 uncultured Tangfeifania sp.
ATAGCTTCAGGTGACTGGAGTTCAGACGTGTGCTCTTCCGATCTGGCAGTTCGATGATGCGATTAAGCTCCCCATCCACGGATACTTTGTGCTGTCGCAGTGTGTCGTATAGGCTGTTATTACCTGAAGTCACCACGATAGTTTCCCACTTGGTCGTGTTCTTTCTGAGGGAATTGTTGTGCGCGTTCTGCCTATGCTTACCACGGTTCTGAGACACACGGAAGGCAAATTCACCGAGCTTATCGTGCGGCATATTCGTGATTTCGTCCACAAATACGGGCAAGTGCCGGAACACCCCAAACTGTTGATAACGGGCGTTGTCAGTATCCGTGCTTAATAGCACAAGTTCTTTAGGGTCACCCCATATGCTTGCAGCCACTTTCTGTGCCGTTGATTTACCCACACCTGAGTCTTTGTTGGTCAGATGCACAAGCACGCTTCCTAAGTTCAAAAAGCTAAAGAGCGGGGCACCAAAACCAATAAACAAAATAAAAGCTCTAACCTCATTGCCCGGGGCGTTATACAGGTTCGCCATATCTTTCCACAAGTCTAAGCTACCCTTCGCAGTAAAAGAGGGGGCGGAATCCTCTGTGTTTTTGGAGGGGGGACTATAAACAGGGGGTTTATCGAAAGTATATTCTTTTGATCCGTACACAAAACTCTCCTTATGCCAACCATAATGTTCTCGGGCCATATAAGGCCCACCTATTTGCTCATGTTCTAACTTAGCCACCCAACTCTGTATATACGCCTGCAACAAAGTAAGTGTAGCGGGTAGCACCGCTCGATGAACTCCATGAAATGTCAGTATCCTCTGACAAACGTCTTTCTTACCCACATCGGTTAAAGGCATTGTGAACTCAATAACCCGCTTCATATTTGGCCCATGGGGCTTTATATGCACAATATGTGCTGTCTCCCCGTAACCGGGGTCATTAAGCAACTGCTTAACCCACAAGTCGTTTTCATACACAAAGGTCTCCATGTCTTTGTCTAATTCGTCGGCTTGGTCTGCGTCCTCAAAATGCCGCTTAACAATGCCGCCCGTTTTAGGTCTTGCCCAGCTACCCGGGTAAAACATGGGTACTTCGACGGTTACATTCTCAAAAAACCCGTCGTGTATAACGTCATCAATAATGTTGTCGGACGGTGCGGCGTACTCTGTGTATTTGCCCAGCAAGATAGGGCCAGAAATAAACCCCTTATGAATGCAGTCTTTGCACCCGTCCGGGTTAACTCTTTGGAATGTCTCGCAACGGTGCGGACCTACAATAAGCTCTGCCTTCTCTATGGTATTTTCTGGACTGTACTCGGGGTGACCTTCCGATATGATCTGAATAGCTTGCTCACTATCCGTACAAAACTTAGCCACTGATAACGCGGAGCGCCAAAATTCTTCTTTTGCTACAGACCTAGTCTCGTAAGCCTGTTTAATCTGCGGGCAACCAGCGCACCGCTCCACAATCCTTTTCCTGTATTCATAGGTATCGTTACCCTCTTTGTCCTGTATGACGACCTTCACTCGTTCTTCATGTTCTTTAACGCGAAGGCTCTTTTTTAAAATTATGTCGAACTTATACGTGGGGTATTCCCCCATCAAACTGCGGGTTAATTCGTCAGGTTGGTCCCCTTTAGACGTAGCGTGTGTCGCTACTGCGGGTATAATTTCTGAGAACTCCGCAAAACTAATCGTTGCACCTACAGACTTTACAGATACTGGCTTATGCTTGTCTGGGTTTTTCTTATTAAAAGTATCCGGCACCCGCAAAATGCGCGCCCCTTCGCCCGTTACCCCATCGTCTATCTCAAACCCCAGCTGCCTAGTCTTGTCCTTTAAACCCATCCCTACGGGCTTCCACAAGTCATACATAACTTCTTCGCCTAAGAACCAGTACCCATGTACCCCGTTGCCGGAATCAATCAGTGTGGGCATAGGCAGAGTCGTCGCTTCGCAGAATTTAACCAGCGCTGTTAGACCCTCTTTCTTTGATGCGTATGGCTTATTCTCCCCGCAGTCGATGTCTATGAAAAAAGACCTATGGTAGAGGATATCGGATATCGACGCTTTCGTAGATGTTGGTTTAATCGCACCGGTAGTGAAGTAGACTTCACGCCCTTCCTCTTCGTAGGCTGCAATAATACTGTCGGCTTCGTCTAGGGTTTCGCATATAACTTGCTTGGCTGCACCCCGCGCCCTGTCATAAAAAAGACCCCGGATACATATTTTTCCGGTTGGCCCAAATATTTGGTTAAAAAATTCTCGCCGTGTCATGGTTGCTTCCTGTCAAAAATAAAAGGAGGCGGCGTACCGCCCCCGACACGGTTTATAAATTACTCGTCATCCCCCCAAGAAGAGAGAACCGCCTCTAAGTTTTTAGTCTCTGGAGCAGGGGCCGCAGGTGTTTTTTTCTCCCGTACAACAGGAGCAGCTTCTTCTACTGCAACGGCTTCAAGTTTAACTTTAGGCTTTGGCTCTTCGCGAAACAGAGGCCCAGCTTCTTCTGGCGCTACATTAGTGGTAGCTACCTTGGATGCGCTGTCATTCGACGAAGGGTTAAAAGTAATAGCAGCAAGAGCATCAGGGCTTTGGCCCTTCTCAGCCACCACATTCATCTCTTCTTCGGTTAGTGCGCGGACGGCGCGTAAAAATAGCTTAGGCGTAGCTGAGTTGGTGTCAAATTTAAGCTCTGTAACTACAGAACTAATGCTCAGACTATGGCCGCCAATGAACTTGGCGTAGGCTTCCAAAGGCATCTTGCCATTCTCTGCTTTACCAAAGATAGACTGCGCGGGCAACACTAGCTGAAACACATCACTGCTTTCAACATCATTAGCTAGGACCACAGCCAGACGGCGCTGGAAGCGGCAAGCCCTCGAAGTACCCAGACCTGACCCCGCAATATTCATGGGGCAAGTAGCGCATGCACTGGACTGAGGGGACTCTGCACGCGGATCCGGCTTTACGCCATCGCTAGACCAGCAGTCTGGGATCTTACCCTTGTTGGCTTCGCTATAGGCTTCCTTATGAAAAGACCGACTGGTCTTGGCAGCTGCGTTGACAATGACAACATCAATAGAGCGTTCTTCGACTTTGGCAATTTCTTCACTGCCTACAAACATGCGCCAGCAGCCGCCCATAATAGAGATGCGCTTGCTAAGGGACGCTCCACCCATAAGGCTTTTGGTAAGATCATCAAGACCTTTGTTAAGGTGCGCCGGGATGGTAGCGGATTTATCGCGGAAAAGGGAAAGATCGGTAGACATAGTTAGATCCTCGTAACAGTTTTTGCTTGGTCAATAAGGTCGGACAGTTCAGATTTCTTGAAGCGCACCGAGCGCGAAACTCCGATTCGGTATGCAGTCACCAGTCCCTTAGCCCTCCATTTAGCTAGGGTAGTGCGGCTAACATCCAAAAGATGCGTCACTTCACTCGTGGTCAGCCACGGATCATCCTCGGCAGAGGGGCCATCATATGCTTCGTCATAATCTTCGTCAATCATAGTTGCTCCTAATTTTTTCTAAGGACGCTAATGGTATAGGCGCTAAAGCAATTTAGGCCCGGCGGTAACAAATCTGGATTCTCTTCCAGAAATTTCTTCATGTTTGTCTCACTGATGCGTTGTTGCAATAGCTCCAATACGTCGTGTTCTTTAACGAACGCATACATAGAAGGCCAATCGTCTGTGCTGTACTTTGCGCGTACCTTACGAGTCACCGTACCTTTGGTGGTACTCAAGCTGCTGGCCCCAACCTCCTTCATAATGTCCTGCAACTTCTGTGACACAAGCTCTTGTTGTGCCTTCAATTCTTCATCTTCCGTTTCGTAAGCACGCTTGATCTCAGCGCGGCGGTCGCGTAGCTTTATATAGACCGACACCAATCGGTCAGCAGTGATATCAGTCATCTCAGTCTCCTACGGCGGTAATGTCGGTCATCCCAGTCTCCTAAATCTCTAGCTGTGTTTGCTAGGTGTTTTAAGTTTACAGTGTTTTCATCTATTGTCAAGTATGTTTTTGTACATAGCCAACAAACTTTCTTGGTCGTCTTTCTTGCTCTGCAGGCGGGCGTACAACTTTTTTTCCACGTTGCTGCCGAATAGATGCACTACGGTACACGGGTTCTTTTGCCCAGCTCTATACACGCGGGCGTTGGCTTGAAGATAATGTTCCACGCTCATACTTGGTCCCCACCAGACAATTGTGTTTGCCGCGTGTAGTGTGATGCCGTGCGCAGCAGCCTGTGGCTGGATTATAAGCACTTGGAGTTCGGGGGATTTTTGAAATTGGTCAATCAGTTCAGAGCGTCGTTTAAGGGACACTGCGCCATATATGCAGTCACAATTGACTCCTTTTGTTGTCAGGTACCGTTTGATTGTTTCAATACTGTGCGTGAAATTGGCAAAAACAAGTGTTTTATGACTGCTCTGTTCAATAATATCTGTTAATTCTGACAGTCTGTTAGAGCAATCAAATTCTATGACTTCGCCTGTATCCGAGAAACAGCAGCCACTGGAGATCTGCAAAAGCTTATTCATTTCAACCGCAGCGTTAACCGCTGATATGTCTTCCCCAGCCGCTTGTACCAACAACTGTTGCCGTAGCTTGTCGTAGTATTTTTGTTGCTGCAGTGTTAACGGGACTTCGCGGTCTACATAAGTCATCTCTGGAAGGTC
>CAZGSQ010000193.1:0-4617 GCA_964528535.1 uncultured Tangfeifania sp.
GTGAGTCCACCGGCAGGGAGAGGCAGTTCTATACGGCGTAATGCATTAAAATAGGCCACCAGTGTTTGCTGGTGATTGATTACTTCCATTCCTGTACTATTCAGCAACCGGGCAGTCACACTGCCGTTGAAAGGGGCATTTCCCGTTGGTTTCAGTTGGGCGATGGCGACAAGGTTGTTCTTCTCAATAGAAGTTGTTACAGAACCTGGCGTTAGGCCGGTGGTGACCTTTCCTTTCAGATAAAAGGCGGGAATATTCTGTTTGAAGACATAATTGATTTTTGTGCCAATCCCTTTTCTGATTTTAACTGTATCAACATCCATTGTTGCGGTTTGTGAACTTACGATCACACGACACCAGTAGACACCATCTGATTTGCCGGATAATGGCCGTACCTGAAGTCTGACAACCTGCTGTTTTCCGGGTTGTAAAATAAATTGTTTTGGAAAAACTTTAAGACTACCAATGAGACCATAGCGGGCCGCACTTGCCGAGTCATCGGATACCGTAACCATGTTGCCTTCCTTGTCTGAGCCGGGATAGGAAAATTCAAACGAGACGCTCATTTCCTGCACTACCTGAGAGTTGTTGCTGACATACAGTGAGGCGACATTGTTCTGATCCGTAATAAATACGGAGGTGGGTGCCAGACTTATCTGCGCCGAAACTTTGTCAATACTTCCCAGACCTATCAGAAGCAGACAAAATAAAAATAAAGAAGTGCGATTCATGATTTTTAATTTTGGAATATGAAAATCAAAAAGCAGGGCACAATTGCCCTGCTTTTTGAGTAATTAATTGTATTCAGCCATGATATTTGCTGTCCCTGTATAAGTACCGGTAGCTTGGTTGCTTAATGCAGCAGGTGTTCCGCTTACTCCGCCCAGACTACCACCTACATAGATATAATAGGCTCCTGATCCACTCGTTGTGACATTGGCAGTGCCTGGCGTTCCGTTCAAAGTTGCAGAAGCAGATTGACTATCAGTAATCTTTCCAAATAATGAAAGATCATAATTGAGATTGTGGGAGGCACCATCACTCAACGATAGTGAAACTGGCCAGATTAATTTGACAATGGTACTGTTTGCTGCTCCAATGGTTAATTTTCCGGTATGGGCTGAGGCAGAAACATAATTGCTGGTAACTCCTGTTGGGTCCAGAAATACCACTCCTGCTGTAGTCTGGGAAATATTTCCAAACGAAACGTCTGTGTTTTTTGTGATAGTTAATGCAGACAAAACGACTGCCTGGGTTGTAATATCAGCATTGGCATTGGATTGCGCTTTCGCTCCAAATCCAATCATTGAAGATAAAACGGAAGCAAGTAAAAATTTTGATAAATTTTTCATCGTGATAATTTTTAATAATTAATAAAAAAATTGGTGTAATTAAATATCATCAAAGAAGTTGCATTATTTACAAGAGATACTTTGATGCATTTTCTCCTGCTTTTGTTCTCCCATTTCAGGGACCATTTTCCATGACCGGCTCTTTGTTTTTATGACTGTTTTTCATGAATAAAAATGTTAAATTGAATTCTATTTGTTGGGCGTTTACTTTAGTTATAAATGACCGTCAGTTCCCGGATTTGCCAGAAGGGAAATCCAATCCAGGCAGTCAATTTTCTTGGTGGTCCAGGTAATTGGTTGATTAACCTGCCTTGGTTGCTGACAACGAAAGTCGAATGGTTGTTAGTGAAAGGCAATGCATTTTCTGTCTTAACTGTACCGTCATTCAGAAAGAAAGAGCGCATCTGACTTTCTCCTGCGGGCAGATTCAGGTAATTGATTTCAACGGTAAGCTCTATGTTTTCAGATAGACTGATCCCCAACCATTGCAAACGATGTGAATTGTTCGAATCGGATTGAATGTCCATTGTCTTAACTTGGTTTCCTGATGCCGGCAGTTCAATCCTTATGTCCACAAACTGTGCAAATGTAAATTGAGATCCTCCCAGCAATATCAGGACGGTCAGCATTGGCTTCAGCAGATTTGCACTCCACTCTTTTATTCTATTTCTTAACTCGTTTCGCATCCTAATCTTCTTTTAAATAGCTCCGTTTACCCTTTTTCCCTCTTCAAGTTCTCCTTGTCTCTCAGTCCCTCCGTCTCTCTTTATTATTCTCCTACAATCCCGCAACTTCCACCGCAATATTTACCGTCCCTGAATATTCACCTGCAGCAGCATCATTACCTGCAGGTCCGGCCGAACCGTACAAGTAGAGGTAGGCCGTTGCAGTTGTTCTTGGTGCACTTCCTTTGTCCTGAGGGGTGGGTGGGGGCGTCGGCAAACCCATTGTATTCCGAAGTATAGGAAATGTCACAATGTTGAAAAGTGTAGGGACCTCCACTGTATTAAGCCTTGCAGATGATTCCGGCAATCCTTGGTTAGAGTAGGCGAATTTCAGATTCAACGGTATTGTCTTGCTGTCAGGACCATCGAGGGAAGTTGGTGATGTTACCGTCACCGTGAGGTCAAATCCTTCGGGGGCGCTAATTGCATAGGCTGTAGCCCCTGTAATCTCAATAGATTTTGGGGTAGATACGCCTCTGACCACATTGCCGAAATTCAGGCTATTGACAGTAACAGCCTGAATCGTGATGTTGCTGCCTGCCCAGGTGCCAAAGTTGATGCGTTGGCAATAGCCAGTAAGACTGCTTAATACCAGCGACATCAGTCCAGTGACAAACCAGTATGTGTTGTTTGTAGCCATCAGATATATTCAATTTCAATCGTAAACTGTCCGGTGTATTTTCCAGAAACGGCATTGCTTGTATCAACTTTACCTCCTACCCAGAGATAATAGAGGCCATCTTCACCAAACTTCAGGATTGCGTTACCCGTATTAATCAGATTTGATGCACGTTGAACACGTTCAGCGTTTCCGCTCATTTCATAGTTAAGCGTTATGTAACCCATGCCGGTTTCATTGCTAAGCACCTCCTTTACAATGTAGGTCATCCTGGCCTGCGTACCAGGTTTTCCTTTGGCACGCATCAGGCCTGCCCAGGAGCTTGTAAGCGGAGATATGTAAATTTCCCTTTCCGCACTTTCGTCTCCGGATACAACCAGATTGTTGAGTGTGGTCAGTTCAACAGGAAAATCGCTCACGATTGTTGCAGAGACCACGATTGAAATGCCATTTTTGGTGGTAATCTGT
The DNA here is from genome assembly GCA_964528535.1 of uncultured Tangfeifania sp. Classification (GTDB taxonomy): domain Bacteria; phylum Bacteroidota; class Bacteroidia; order Bacteroidales; family Prolixibacteraceae; genus CAINVV01. The sequence goes on from CAZGSQ010000193.1 coordinate 3,165, forward strand.
GCCTTTACCGTTATTGCAACAAAAACGAGTAACAACCCCAAGATGGTTTTTATAATTTCTATTCCTGTTTTATTTTTCATTTTTCATTTTTTTGTCAACCATCCTTAGATTCAATAATTCTTTCTCAATCCCTTCTGCACAATTGACTTATTACCACTGGTCAACCGTATCATACAAGAGCCGGAAATCCGACTTTGAACGACCCAAAGAACCTGTGTCGTTCCTGCAGGAAATTCTCCATTCACCGGGATTTCAATGAGTCGCCCGTTCATGTCAAACACCTCAATTATTACTGGAGCCGGTTCGGGTAGGGTGAAGCTTAGTATCGAACTATTGGAAAATGGATTTGGTGCAGGAGGTGCCATGGTGAGAACTGTGCTTTGATATGTTGGGACAACAGCGCTTTTGCCTTTTCGGATTATTATTGTGAAAGGTTGTGATGTTGCACTTTTAAGTCCAGTACAGTTTTCCGTTGGCTTTATAAGACTTTCAGGCAGTGACAGAGGATTGATGGAAGCCACAATGGCATTTTTGAAATTATTCTGGCTGAATTTGAAAGTCTGCTGTTGCAACATGTCAATGGCCTTCTGTTGCATGTTATCCATCAGTGAAATGCTCAGTTCTGCAGGCCAGTTGGAAGGTATTTCCCATTGTAGTGTAAAGTCACCTCCGACGGTCTGGCCTGCTTTTGACGCATCCACATAAAGAGGGATTCGCATTTCTCCTTCGAAATTTTTATGTAGGTTATTAATTACCAATGGCAGATTTGATGAAGGTGTACTATTCATGTAAAGTGCAAGCCAGGTGTCTGACATGGGTTGCAACCTATAGGCATCCATCGGATCCTCGCCTGCGATGCCTTGGTCACTCAGGCTGAGAAAGCAGGTAGTTTTCATATCAGTGTATTTCAGGGTAAGCGGAACCACTACGACGCTTTTGGTCTCAGCACTTTTATAGTAGGTTCCGGCCAAGGCAGTTTTGGCATGGTTGTCAAAGCTCAGGTTAGGTGAAGCGGCATTTGCCTTCACCCAGAATGCCTGAAAAGGAGCTATTCGACCGTTACCAAGCGATCCGGTAAAACCATTCCAAACCAGATAAGTTCCTGTGACAGGATCCCACACATAAATTGTATTGTCGACACTTGTTTTGGTCCATCCACCGGAAGCATCCCAATCAAGTGTGCTGGCTGTTGGGTTGCCGACAACATTCCATCCTTCGTTGGCGGCATAGGCTGCCTGATCCGTAGTGCCGGTTGATGTCGGATGGACTGTTCTGGCAGTTTTCGTGATACCAAAGTTGAAACTGCCACTATTGTTGTAATTTTCAGTACCAGTGACAGATAAGGTGAATGGCGTTGTATCCGAATAGTTACCACTTAAAGGTGATGGTTTCTCCGCCCCGTTGAAAATGTAGAAAAAATGCCCTGCTCCTGCAAGAATACTGCTAACCATAG
>CAZGSQ010000194.1:0-4612 GCA_964528535.1 uncultured Tangfeifania sp.
TCACGGCCTATGCCGCTGCAGTAAAAATTGTTACAATCTGGGAAGGTATTTCAGCGAAGCTAAAAGCCCGGAATGTCGTAATTGGTGGAGTTCAGTATAGTATGACTTTACAGAGCATCATCGCTCAACGCCTGCAGGCATTGGCTTATATGGCTCAATTCGCTGCCGTTTCACTTTATAATGCAGCGGTAGCACTTCTCTCTGGAAACCTTGCCGTTGCAACCATTCAGTTCCGGGCATTCTCTGCTGCCATGGCCGCCAATCCAATCGGTCTAATGGTTGGTTTAATCGTAGCTGCAGGAACAGCCCTTTACTTTTATTCAGGAGCCATGACAGTGGCACAGAAAGCACAACGGATGCTTGGCGAGGTTCACCTTACAGCAAAGAAAGCAATTGTAGAAGAGCGTCTGGCCATGGAAGATTTACTGACAACCGCCCGTGACAAAAAGCTTTCTGATGATGTCCGGAATCAGGCTATCGGTGAAATGATTAAACAATCCCCACAGATTTTAAAAGGGTTGACCCTGGAAAGCATTGCGACCCTGGAAGCAACCGATGCAGTTAATCTTTTTGTTGATGCACTGGAGAAAAGGGCACTGGTCATTGCTGCCCAGGAAAAACTCATCGAAATCGAAAAAGAGTTACTTGATGTGGCATCAGGAAAAGGAGGGGAAACAAGCTTTTGGCAGGATGTAAAAAACGGAGCGCTCTCCTTTGGCAATAGCGCAGTGCTTGCTGGCCGGTCAGCAATGACTGTAGCCGAAAATCAGGCTTCGCAACAGGAAGCCCTGATTGCCCAAAAACTTAAATTACTTGATATTACCAGGCAACAAAAACAGGCAGATGCCAATTCAAAGACTCCGGATGGTGGCGCAACTGTAGTAGCTGACCTGGTTCGTGAACAGGAGCTTTTGCTGGAACAGGCTGAAAAAATGCCCCGGTCCACTTTGGCTGAAATCAAAGCCCGGAACATTGCCATAGAAACGATCCAGAAACAAATCGATGCCTACAATGAACTGGGTACAAAAAAAGAAGGCAAAGCTGATGATAAGTCAGAATCCGATTCTGAAAAGAAAGAAAAGGAACGCCTGAAAAAGTTAGTGGATGCTGCTATCGCCGAACATGAAGCAAAAATGGCAGCCATCAAATTAAGCCATCTGGAGACTAAAGGTTCAGAAGATCAGTTCAAAGCGGATCTTCTGATGGAAGATATTGCTTTCCAGCAGGCAAAAATGGCCATTTACAAAAAAGGGAGCAAGGAATATGAAACGGCCTATTCCGCTTCTCTGGAATACCAGGTAGATGCTCAAAAAGTAGTGGCTGATTTTCTGCTTCAGGCAGAAAAAGAACTGGCTGATGCTAAAGTGGAAAATATTCATGATGCCATGAGCAAACTTAAAGCGGAAGAAGAAAACCGATGGGCAGACGAATTGGCTTCACTAAAAAAGAAGATACTCGACAAGGCTGACCTGAATGATCAGGAAATAGCACTGAATGATGCTTACCAGAAAACCATCGAGCAGAAGACCATCGCCCACAACAAGATTATGCGCGATCTGGAAAAGGCCAAACAAGCTAAAATCCTAATGGATGCTGCCTTAATTGCAGAAGCTAAATCAACTGATGACGATACCAAATTTCAAGCTCAAAGGGATATTGCAAAAGCTCAATACGCACAGGATATTGCAGATGCTGATGGTAAAGCCGTTCTTATTGCACAGGCAGAACGCAAACTTTCTGACCAGCTGATACTGATCAAAGTCGACGAATTAACCAAACGGCAGGAAATCGGTGATGCTGTTTTCTCTGCCGCCAATTCGGTGTTTGGTGGATTGGCAGAACTGGCCGGAAAAGAAACTGCACTGGGAAAAGCATTGTTCCTTTTTCAACAGGCAGCTGCCATTGGTCAGGTGATCTTTAATACAGCTATTGCCAATGCCAAAGCAGTGGCCACATTTCCATTGACACTCGGAATGCCCTGGGTTGCTATCAATACCGCTACCGCTGTTGGAAGTATTGCATCAATCGTGGCTCAATCAATTGCCAACTTCTCACAACCAAAAGGTTATTCCGATGGTGGGTACACTGGTCCGGGAGGAAAGTATGAACCTGCCGGTATAGTTCATAAAGGGGAATATGTCATCCCTGCTGATATGCTCCGCAATCCGCAAATCGCCATGATGGTGGCCGGATTGGAGAACTTCCGGAAAACACGGTACACCATTACACCAGGAGCAGTGAAAGCAACGGCCCCACCCAAACCCTCCCCGAAGGGGGAGGGCTTAAAAATAGCGTTGAATGATGGTGTTGGTAATAGCCTGCGGGATAGTAAAATCAATTACAGTAGCAGTATTGATAACCAGACAGCTAATCGATTGGCAGATTCGATTGACAGGCTGACCAATTGGAATCCTTCCATTTCAATTGAAAGCTACGAACGAAAACGGGAACAATACCAGAAAACGACCAATAGTGGGTTAAAATAATACAGCCCCACCCAAACCCTCCCCACAAGGGAGGGCTTAAAAACTGTCCTTTTCAGCATTACTGCCACAACCGATATTTGATTAAAAATTGCAAATATGAATTATCAATATCCAAATCCAAATAACATTAATCGGAGCATTCCGGCTCCCTCCCCCTGTGGGGAGGGCTGGGGAGGGGCTTCATGTTAACCCATTCAATCACCGGTGGCCTGGTTCATCTTTCCGGAAACCCAATACAGGTCAGGCTTTCGACCTTTCCGGATTTTGACATGGGAAAGCTCTACCGCAAGTTTTGCATCAAGGTAAGCTGCGATGCTTTGATGGGGTCTCCTTTTGTGGAAGAGATTGCCCCGATCATCAACGGGTTCAGTTTAGATTCGGTATTCGACATCTCCGGGTTCATTGATCAGCCTGTGACTTATGACTTTGATTTTCCAGCAATTGGTGTGGTCACTGCTCATCCGAAACTGGCTTTTACCGTTACCATTGATATTGGTGAGGTATGGACAGACTTATCAGGCGATCGTCAAGTTCAATGGAATAATCTGGCAACATACAATACCCTGACAGTTATAAAAGGCAAGCTCCGGCCTTATGAATTGGGTATTCTGAATGATAACGGGAAAAGTTTTGCAAGTGAATACATTGAAGGGGGGAAATTCCTGACTCACCTTCCAAACTACCAGCTTGTTTCTCCAACTCAGATTGTCAAACTCTGGTATCTCTCCAGGTGGACGGGCATCCATAATGCGCAATGGAACCTTTCAATAGTGACTGATCTGAAGGTTGCTCATTTACCCAGATCAGGTGAGGCCATTTTAAACCCAGTCAGCGGATTACTTGAATTCTCCGTCAATCCTGCTTTCATCGGTTATGGCATAGGTCAAGGCGAAAATATTGTAAGTTATACCTTCTGGCTGTCAGATTCAACTGGTGATATCTCCGAACGTCGAACCTATTTTGTTGACAATGTGTACTATGAAAAAGCTTTTTCATTCATTTACGTCAATCCATTGTCTGGTGTTGATAGTATTTGGCTAACCGGTCCATATTCCGAAGGCCTGAAAACAGAATCCGAAATTGCTTACCGGACTGTACCTGCATTATCAGGCTCCAAAGAAGCGAGCCAGACCACAATTTCTTCCAGTTCTCAGCGCAGCTGGGAACTTAATACCGGTCCAAAATCCCAGACTGAAATACTCGCTTTGCGTGATTTCCTTTCAGCAAAACAATGCTGGATGGTCGATCCTGATCCCGAACTCTCGGGACAAAAACTTATTCCGGTGAATATAGAAGCAGGTGATCACAAACTCTTCGACTCCGGCGAGGATATTCAAAATCTGGATCTAAAAATACTGGAGGCTCACCGATGAGAACAAGACGAGAACTAAAAGCCATGTTCCCTGATCCAAAAATGGGAGAATTAATCGATTCACTCTGGCGCGAGATCCATGATAATAATGTGATCGAAGGTATTGTGCAGCTGTCTCATGATTTTGATCCTGGCATGGCGGTGAAGATGGATAAAACAACAGGATTGTGGGTGCGGTCAATGGCTGATTCGCTGGCAAATGCGGGAACTGAAGGATTTGTTTGCCGGATCATTAACGCTGATGCGTTTGATGTTCGTGTTGCCGGATTATTGGCCGGTGAGTATGTCGCGGGAGCAAATTACTTCCTGTCAACAACTGCTGCCGGTAGCCTAATGATGCTAACTGATCCGGAAGTCTGGGCAGTTGGACAAGTCAGGGAATTTGTGGGAACGGGTACTCAGGAGGGGTTGCTGATTGCTATTGACCTGGGCGATGTAATCTCTGAGGATATTTTCAAGGATAAGTATGTCAGGGAAATGGCCTACGACATTCCACTTCGGAAATTAACACTTAAGCGATCGGCCAACCTTCCGGATCTGGAAGTTATCCTTCCACTGGGCGTAATCCTTCATGCGGTGGCTATATCGGGCAGCTACAACGACCTGGTAAACAAACCTTCGCTGTTTTCAGGCAACTATGCTGACCTGAGTGGAAAACCTGATTTAGCAAAAGCGTTTACCGATCTGACTGATGTGATACCTGAAAATTATTTGGGCCGAAAAAATTCAATTCCGATGGTGGTGGAGTTGGAGG
>CAZGSQ010000195.1:0-4570 GCA_964528535.1 uncultured Tangfeifania sp.
CCGAGAGCTGCACGGCTCTGAACACTCTTTCCCTACACGACGCTCTTCCGATCTGCCTTTGACTTTTTCGTGAGTCTCTTTCGTGGCAGCTTTCAGCATCTCGCTTTCGCGTTTTGTTGGCACTCCGCCGGCTGCCACTTTATCCACGATGTTCTTGATCGTTGCCGCGTGGATTTCCTCGGCCTGCTTCGGGGTGATGCGGACGCGGGTTTTCATGGGATCAGTTTGGCGATCCATTCCCGGTGGAAGTCGTAAAGTTCAACATCATGGACGGCGGTGATTTGCTCGATGTTGTCGCTGCTCCGCAGGTTCGCGCTCGTTTCGATCACGAGTCCGCAATCGAATAGCGCAACTTTCGCGTGGTTTCGCGCTTTCCCGATTTTCCATTTTCGCCCGATTGCGGCTTGTTCCATCGCGCCCATGATCGGCTTGTTCACGTTCGCGAAATAGTCGGAGATGAGAAAATCCAGTTGGCGGATTCGTCCATCGTCAATCGCGAGTTTGAGCGCGTCCACGTTCCCGACGCTCAGGCTCAAGGTCGCGAGCGTGAGCTTCTTCGGTTTGATGGCCGTGCAAAGTTGGATCAGGAGTTCGCAGAAAACGAAGTTTCCTGGCGTCACCGCGTGGAGTTGGCTGCCGGGTTCAAGGTCGGAAATTGCGAGGCAAAGCGTTCTGGCATTTTCTGCTTTGATCAGCATCCGGCGAGCGGCCCGCTTCCGCGCGTTCAGCGCGTCGTAAACTTTTCGCACGATGTGTCGCGGTGCAACTTCAAAAGCAAAGTCGCGCGGGCGGCTGAGTCTGGATAATGACTCGGCCAATGTCGTTTGACTTTGTTTCTTTTTGCTCATCTTGGTGGGTGATTTCGGATTTTGCAGCTTTTTATACAAAACCTCATCGTCTTAGCGGGCACTTGCTATCAAATAGGCCGTATAGGAGACTCCTTGCCGGGGTATCTGTAGCTTTTTGCCCACGTTGCGAGCGTTCACAGTGTCTGATAAAGCTCAACGTATGGCCTGAGTTTCTCCTTAAGTGTAACGCGCTGTGCTGTCGGCCACTGATCGAGCTTCGCCTTTATCGTGTCGAGTTCGGCCCACGCGCGGGAGATGAGGGAAAGCCATTTGCAGGATTCTCCGTGCGAGTTCTGCGATCCTTCCTCGCGTGTTTTCTCAATCAGGATGCCGGCTGCCAGCATTGCCTGGCGCTGGCTGGTTGCGTCGGCTAGTGATCCGCCGTCATTCACGAACTTAGCCAGTTTCATGTAACGCGCGGCCGTGTCCTGATTGAAATCCGTCACACGTGACGAAAACCATTCAGTCCATTTCCCATGCCCCACCGTCTGCTTGGCTTCGATCAGGTATTGCCCGCATTCCAACGCCTTTTCGATTGCTGCGCTTGCGTTGTCTTTTGCGAGGGCTGCAAGGGACACGCTCTGCGCGTATGCCTCTTTGATTTTTGTGATGAGCGTTGATTCGAGTTCAAGGCTTTGTGCTTTTATGGTTTCGTCGTGGTCAGTTTGCATTGGATGTTTTGAGTTGAGCGTTCCGCGCATTCGAGTAGCTGGCCCGCGCTTCAACTGACTTTTGCGAGAGCGTCGGCGGGAGATGGTTCTGCTTCTCGAATGAAAGAACGTGCTTGGAAAGGTTTGCGCGAGTCGTGCCCAGGAGCTTTGCGATCGCTGCATCTGAGCGGCCGTCGATAACCGGATGCTCGATAGCCGATGACACGGCCCAGAATCGGATCGCCATTTCGTTTTGAGTCCTGGCCTCGTGGATGAAGTTAAAAGCCGAGAACATGAAGACGATCATCTTTTGCGCCGCCTGCCTGTAATCGCTCGTTCGATCCTCCGGCTCGATCTGGTCGAGTAAGTCAGATTCTTCTGAGGCCCGGTTGTCGTCTGCTGCGTCGTGGTCAAACATATTGGTTGGCGGCCGCGGAGTGCTGGACGAAATTCATAAAGTCAAGCTCTTTCAAAAGTTTTTTCTGCGTGACCATTCGCCGATTAGCGCGGAATCAATGATCCCATCGTGAGGAACTTTGCACCGTTCAGAAGCCAAGAACGCCTCATGCGGCCAAAGCTGCCGAGCCAGAGCAAGCGCCCTTGGCTTTGTGTCACCAGCCTTGCAACCAGGCAGCATTTCCTTCTGCCATGCCTGCGGAGTGATCCTGTGCCAGCGTAGCCCTTTCAGAACACAGATTGCTCTCAGCGCATGGAACGATCCAGCCATGCTAGCGCAAGCATTGGCCGACTTCGATCCTCCCGGCTCCTCGATGGTCACGGTCAACTTATCGCGTCCGAGGCTATCCAGCCATTGCCAGACGGCCTGAACATCAATCTCGTTGCCTTTCCTTGCCTTCAGCGTCGGCATTGGCAGGACAGAGACAATCTGGGAATGTGGCGAGATTGCGGCGAGCGCGCCACTGATGCCGTTGTCGATCCCGATGTGGAGGGTTGTCATTGCATTGGCTCCCATTCAAATCGGAACTGACTGCCAATCATCCTTGCAGAAGTGCTGCGGTCACGTTCTCCGTTTCGGTTTTTCTTGGTTACGATCGACGTTTTTCCAGCATCATGAAGAATCAGCAGAACATAATCAGCGTGCATTCCTATGGCCCTGGACTCTCGGAGAAGTCCGTCATCGTTGAGTTGGGATGCGGTTGCAACAGCCACATTGTGCGAAAGAGATATGAGTTTAAGCCTGCGGCAAACCTCACTGACTTGCTGTTCTCTGTTGTCGTTGCGACCTTTAGCGGTCGAGCTTGCAAGTTGGATATAATCGACAATGACAACATCAACGCCTGATGTAGCCTTTAAGTCCGCAATGTCTGACTCAATGTCCTCGATGCTAGAAAGATTGTCTCTGATGTGGATATTCAGACCATCAAGTTTTGTGATCGCGTTTCTTATCGCTGCGATGTCGGAGGCCGTTTTGATTTCATCAGCGCGAAGCATCTGACAGTGACCAGCACAAGAAGCCATTCGATTGATGACTTGATCTGCGGACATTTCGAGCGAGTAAATCGCGACTGACTTTCCTTCCAGCGCGGACTCCAAAGCCAGTTGGAGAAGCAGGATCGACTTTCCGCCGGAAGTCTCTGCCGCGATCACGGCGAGCGATTTGCGTTCGATGCCGCCTTTGAGCACCTGTGCATCCAGTCCGTAAATGCCGAAGCCGAATCGTTCCGGCGCTTCACTGGATTCTAGATTTGCGACAAACCCGGCAAGCTGGTCCTTGAACGTGGCAACCTGTGCGTCATCACCGCTTGCGGCCATGAGTTCGGCTGCGATGGCGGAAATGTCGGCCTGGCATGTGGACAGGTCGCGCTCGTTGCCTGTGGTGATGGCGAGCGCCTTGCGGTAGGCTCTGGCATTGACGAGATCCGCGCGGTAGTGCGACAGGACTCCCGCGCTTGGAGCTGGGTAGGCGATAAACACTTCCGTCAGGTATGCAGGCCCGCCAGCTTCGGCCAGCTTGCCGTTGTCTTCGAGCATGGCTTGGAGCGCGAACAGGTCTCCGTTCGGCTTTCCTTGGTTTTTGCAGGCGCGGATGGTGCGAAGAATGAGCTGGTGAGCCGGGTTCAAAAAAAGGTCGTCCTGCCAGCCGACTGTGAGAAGCCGCCAGTCCTGACAGAGAATCGAAATTGCTGCCTTTTCTGCCGCCTCGTTTCTCGGCAGTGGTTTTGGTGATTCCTGCCGGTTGTCTTGGCGGGTGAAATTGTTTTCTGTTTTCATCGGTGGTTTTTGGAGTGGTCGGCGCTTGCGATGCGCCTCTTGGCGCAGCGCGAAAGCGCTACTTCCGAAGGAAGTATCCTTCCTTCTATCGCTTTCTGTATTGGCAAGGTTAGGTTTCGGTTAGGTTTCACTTAGCTTTTAGCTTTCTATCAAACCGTCATGTTTTTGACTGGTTTTTGGAGCTGGAAACCGTTCTTTTTTTGTGGCTTTTCTGGCTTCTTTTCCTGCTCTTGCTTCCGTGGTCTTCCGCCGAGTTTTCCGCGCTCTGATGCGGTCATTAACTTGGCATTGTGATGCTCCCATTCGTGCATGGTGAACGTGTTCCCATCGCGGGTTGCAAAACGGGATTCGATCAGCGCGTTTTCGAGCGTTACAGGATCTCCGTCCCAAATCGCGATTGCTGAGACAATGGCCGGAGAACCGTCGAATTTCTGGCTTTTCCGGTTCTGGCAATGTCCCCACAGCCGCAGAAGGCACAAAACCCCGGCATCGCCAGCCAGCGAGCGAAGAACGCGGGTTTTCCAGTGGTCTGGGAAGGATGGGCAGATGATCATTTGCCAGCCTTCCTTTTTGCTTTTTCCAGCACTTGAAGCCTGCGTTTCTGCCATCTTGGATCTTTGAGTTTTTCGGAATATGTCATATCAAACAAAAGGCCAGCGTCCCGGCGAGGACGAGCGGCCAAGCGCGACACAGAGCGCCGGAACGCTGGCAAGGTTGATGTGATTTCTCTGTGTCATGTGAGTTGGCCGCTCGATTATTGGGTGGTGTCAAATTGAGCCTTCCGGCCCGTGCTCGGCCTGCAACGTCACTGTTTTCCAGTGGTGGAAGAAGTCGGGGGAG
>CAZGSQ010000196.1:0-4550 GCA_964528535.1 uncultured Tangfeifania sp.
TTCTACCCACATACAATCCCTCACGGGATTTAGAAATAAATTTTAAACAGTTTCTTAGTGTTCAGATTCTCCTTGCAAGCACTATTTATATAAATAAAAATAGTGCCTCAGGAACAGCGCCGGTTCCTCTCCTTTCAGGTTGTAAAACTCCTCCAAAAACAGGTTGAACTGCTTCTGTCCCTCCAATGCCTTGCTTTCAGCCAAGGAGGTAAGGTCTTCAAATTCAATGGTAATGGTCCGTTTTGGCACGAAGAAGAGCAGATTGGCTAACACAACAAACATCCCTTTCGCCAGCTGTGTGAAAAAATCGGGCGATTTGCCCGTGGCTGCCTTGGACCACATGCTTCCCCACAAACCGGTCATGCGAACCCCTATCACCCGAACCTCATCAGGCAACTTGGTGACGATGTGACAAGCCGATTTCTTGTTGAAGATTTTCTCGAAACCCTGTGCGGCTATCTGTCCGCTGGGGTACAGCACAATGTTTCGGTTGCGTTTGAACCCTTTCAGCACCGAGCGGGTAATCACCTTCAAGACCTGCGTATCGCGGCTGCCACGCTCCAGGTCACTTACCCGAACCGCCCCCCATCGCCTGAAGAAATATTTGATGACTGGCAGGTCAAAATATATTTCTGAAATGACAGGCATGACACTCGAATACTTGTAAATCTGACTTATCAGGACAATAGGATCCACCAATGCCTGGTGGTTGGGCAAAATAAGCATTGGCGAAGGATGCTGAAAAACCTCAGTTCCTTTCACCAGAATCTTGTACCTTGTTCGTAGTAAAATTCTGATTTTGAATGCAATAATTTTAGATACAAAGAGAAAAAGGGTGTCGTTTTTTTTCATACGTAAATATCATTGTTAAAATACTGAATATCAAATCGTACGTATGGAACTCACAAAATGCATTTGCATCGCCTTTTGTGGGTTTTGCCCATGCTCGTTTCACTCGTAATTCTATTTTGTTAAATAATTGAATATCTGTAAGTACTCATGGAACTCGCAGGTGAATTTGCATCGCCTTTTGCAGGTCTTGCCGATGCTCGTTTCGTCCGAAGGAGCATCGTTGGGTAATCGGTTGTTTCTTTGCCGGCATCGTCATTTTTGATTGAAGAGTTTATGCTGCAACCAAAAATAGCAACTATCGGTTAACCTGTCAACATTTGGTTTAAAATAGTCATAAGTGAACATATGAATAAAATTCAATACCTGATGCTGCATACAATAAAATTTTTATTTTTGTTGGTAAACCAAATCACTTCAACATGACCAGACCCATTTTACCGGTAAATTCGCCCAAGGTGATCAATGCCTGGTGCTCTTACGACATTGCCAATTCGGCCTATATTTTGAGCGTTAATACGGTGTTGTACCCCATTTACTACCAGATTGTAACCAAACAGGCATTTGGTTCAGAAGTAATTCAATTCATGGGATGGAGCATCAAGAACACTGTCTTGTATGAGTACGCCATCGCGCTCGGTTACCTTCTCGTCATCTTTATGACTTTGTCGCTGTCGGGAATCGCGGACATGGGCGGATATCGGAAAAGGTTCATGCAGTCGTTTACCTTGCTGGGTTCGTTGGCTTGCATTGGATTGTACGGATTCAATGGGACCAACCTGGGGCTGGGCCTATTGCTGCCAATGCTGGCAGTACTCGGTTTTGCCGGATCACTGGTTTATTACAACTCTTTTTTGCCGATCATCGCTACACCCGATCACCACGACCGCATCAGTGCCCGCGGCTTTTCGTTCGGTTATGCCGGAAGCATGTTGTTGCTCATATTCAATATCTTCTCGCTCGAAAATTACCAAATCTTCGGCTTTGCAGACAAATTGGAAGCCATCCGCTTCTCTTTTATCGAAGTAGGCATCTGGTGGCTGGCAGTCTCGCAAATAGCTTTTTACTACCTCCGCGAAGAGCGCAAGAAGGTCAAGATGGACACCACGATCTTCACGAAAGGGTTTCACGAAATCTTCAAGGTATTCAAATACATCAACAAGCACAAGGCGATGTACAGGTTTCTGCTCTCCTTCTTCTTCTTTAGCATGGGTGTCCAGACCATCATCATTGTTGCATCGCTTTTTGGCAAGGCTGAACTCGGAATCACTGACACCAAACTGATCATGACCATTTTAATTATCCAATTGGTTGCGATCCTGGGTGCCATGATTTTCGGAAGGGTCTCCTCACGTTTCGGAAACAAGACCTCGCTCCTGTGGATGCTCGCCATCTGGATCATCATCTGTTTCATGGCCTATGTCGTTCACAATGAATACCAGTTTTATGTCTTGTCGGCCCTGGTAGGTCTGGTCATGGGTGGAATCCAGTCGCAAGCCCGATCAACCTGGTCGAAACTGATCCCTTCCGATACAACGGATACAGCATCCTACTTCAGTTTCTATGACAGTACCGAAAAACTGGCCATTGTGATTGGCATGCTGGGGTTTGGAATCATCGAACAGGTTACAGGAAGCATGCGGAACAGCACCCTGTTGTTGTCGCTCTTTTTTATTGTTAGCTTTGTCATTATCGCGCTCACCAAACTAAAAACGGAAGAAATTTCCACTGACAAATGAAGACTGTCAAATACGCTCTTGTCTCCCTGGTTGTTGTGATCCTTTTGTATTTGGCTGGTCCAAAGATGCCAAAGCCTGTTCTGAATCCGAATCTGCCGAAGTTGGAAGGCAGCGTGGAAAATTTTGTATCGGCCATCGAGCACCGTCCTGGACTGCAGATCAAACCCGGGTGTGAGGCAAAAATTGTATGGGCCAACGATTCGGCCAAACAGGCTACCGAATATGTACTTCTTTATTTACATGGATTCTCTGCCAGTCGAAGGGAAGGTTATCCTGTCAATGAGGATTTTCCGCGTTATTTTGGCTGCAATGCCTACCTCGCCCGTCTGGCTGCCCATGGTCTGGCCGACGAAAATCCGCTCCTTGGCATGACCCCCGAAAAGCTCTACGAGTCGGCGAAAGAGGCACTCGTAATAGCCCGTCAGCTTGGCACGAAGGTGGTCATCATGGGTTGTTCGACGGGTTGCACGCTGGCCCTGAAATTGGCAGCCGATTTTCCGGAATTGGTACAAGGATTGATACTCTACTCGCCCAATGTACAGATCAAGCAGAAGGAGGCATCCCTGCTCTCAGGCCCCTGGGGACTCCAATTCGCCAGGTTAAACTATGGCAGCAATTTCAGGATCCTTCACTATGATTCGCCCGATGAGATGTGCAAATACTGGAACTGCAGCTACCGGGCCGAGGCTACTGTCTACCTTCAGCAGTTGCTGGATGTAACCATGAAAAGAGAGCTGTTCGCCAAAGTAAAATGCCCTGTGTTCGTCGGTTATTATTACAAGGATGAACAACATCAGGATGAGGTTGTGGAGGTGAAGGCAACCCTGCGCATGTTCAGCCAACTCGGGACTTCCGCCTCCAACAAGCGGAAGGTGGCCTTCGCGGAAGCGGGTAACCATGTGTTGGCCTGCGACTTAACATCCGGTGCGGTTGAAGCGGTTCGCTCCGCCACATATGACTTTGCCACTGAAGTATTGGGCATGAAACCTGGTAAATAATGCTGGGTTTTTATTGACCGCAAAGGTTTGACCAGCTTTGTCCCTGTAGTGATTCGGGGTAAATGAGACCTAAGTTGGTTCTTGCGGGGCTTATTTAAAGTTTTCCAACGCCGCAAGGAGTTCTGCTTTGGCGACTTCGCACTGGATTTCAAATTTTCTGATGTAATCGGGATAACTTTCCACATCAATTTTTTCAATCGTCTTGTGCTGAAATGTCTTCATCTCCTTCTCCAGCTCACCCATTCCCATGATCTGTAAAGATGACTTTGCCTTGTGAGCCTCTTTGCCCAAGGCTTCGTACTGCTGATTGGCATAACAGGCATTCAGGTTGTGGATGAAACCCGGAACTTGTGCCAAAAACAGTTCGATCATTTCGCGAATGATCTCCTTGTTCCCGTCAGTCATTTTTTTGAGATACTCTAAATTGGTATAAGCCATATTGTTGCTGCTAATTAATCCAGGATATTATATAAAAAAGGCACACCGGTCAAATTTTAATTCATTCCTACATGAGTTTTGTTAGGTGCAGCTCATTGAATTATTCTTAAGTTTGAAGCGTAAACAGACAACCCGAAAGCCTCCGTAAGACGCCAAGATACTGAAAAAAATCGTTTGGTTTTTACAACGGGAGCTACGATTTTTGAACTTGCTTTTTTTTTGATTAAACAGATTGTTACTCATTTTGTTCACGCTTCAAGGTAAAAAATACAAACTATTTTGACATGGAAACAACCAAATTTCACAGCATCCACCTTGGTTACAAAGCAAAGATGGCAGAATTTGCCGGTTTCGACATGCCTATTGAGTATTCCGGGATCAAAGATGAACACCTCACTGTTCGCAATGGGGTAGGCGTCTTTGATGTCTCCCACATGGGCGAAATATGGGTCAAAGGCCCTGCCGCACTGTCTTTTCTTCAAAAAGTCACTACCAACGATGTAGCGGCACTGCAAATTGGACAGGC
>CAZGSQ010000197.1:0-4548 GCA_964528535.1 uncultured Tangfeifania sp.
CTCAGGCGTACGATGGGCTGACAACGCATTCATTTCGAAAGGAATGGCCAATTGATTCAGAACATCGGCGGCTCCTGTCATTACTGAGAGATCTGATGTACTGCCCATGATGATGCTTACCATGGGTTTCAAAATTTGTGTCATAAAACTATTTTTTTTATACCATTACTTGTTTAAAAAAATAAACTAACTTCACCTATAAATGTCTTAACAGAAAGCATTTGATGGAAAGGATTTTTTATTTAAATCGTCTCAAAATTACAATATATTCAAGATTATCACCATTATATTGACCTTATCTTCATTTTATTTTGCCCCCCCGAAAAGAAAATTTTATATTTGCAGAACCTTAAATGCAACACTTTTGTAACAATCCTGGTACAGTCTTTCCGGCTAATTGTAAAACATTTGTTTGATTTCAAATGAGGCTCTCTTTTCAGGTCATTTGTAAAAAATTGAAGGTAAAAAATGAAGTGTTACATTTTCAATGAATGAATAGTTTATGAAACGCATCCAACTGTGGGACAAAGTATTTGAGATATCTCATCCATTCGAGGAGATTCAGGCAGCAATTAAGAAAATGGCTGTTCAAATGAAGCGTGACTTTGAAGGTAAAAGTGCGCTATTTGTCTGTATATTAAATGGATCCTTCATGTTTGCTTCCGATTTAATGAAAGAATTGGAACTCAACGATGCGGAGATCTCATTTCTAAAGCTGGCATCCTACTCAGGAACAAACTCTACAGGCGAAATCAAAGAGCTGATTGGTTTGAACGAAGAGATCGAAGGCAGAACTGTGGTTGTTTTAGAAGACATCGTCGATTCGGGACATACCATTTCAGATGTTATCAAGCAGATTACTGCAAGGGGAGCGAAAGAGGTAAAAATTGCCACTCTGCTTTTCAAACCTGATGCAATGACAGTAAAAATCGACCTCGATTATGTTGGTATCGTGATTCCCAATGACTTCATTGTTGGCTATGGCCTGGATTACGATCGAAGAGGCCGAAATCTAAAAGATATTTACACCTTGGTTAAATAAATTATCATGATAAATCTGGTACTATTTGGTCCTCCCGGGGCAGGAAAAGGGACTCAGGCTAGTTTCCTCTCAAAAGCATACCATTTGATCCACCTCTCAACGGGTGACATTCTCAGGGAGCAGATTGCCAGAGAAACGCCCATCGGGATGATGGCCAAAGATATCATCGCGAGAGGCGAATTGGTTCCCGATGCCATGGTGATCGATCTGATTCAGGAGAAGCTCGATAAGAATCCTGCCGCCAATGGATTTCTTTTCGATGGATTTCCGAGAACCGTCCCTCAAGCCGAAGCCCTCGACAATCTATTGATTCATTATGGCAGAAACGTGAGCGCCATGTTTTCTTTGGAAGTTGAAAGAGAAGAGTTGATCAGTCGGCTGATGGGAAGGGGAACTACTTCCGGAAGGAGCGATGATGGCAATCGTTCGATTATTGAAAACAGGATTCAGGTATATATCGACAAAACAGAGCCGCTCATCAAATACTACAAGAAGGCCGGAAAATATGAGTCCATCAATGGAATAGGTTCTGTCGAAGAAATTACCAACAGATTAAAAATTTGTATCGACAAACTTCCGAGAACCAGAAAAAGGCACAATCAAGATTCTTTATAGCTCTTTTGGCTTACCAGGAAGATGTTCGGCCGCCAAGGCAAGTTCTTTGTACCATTCCTCTCCATACCTGCGTATCAGTGGTTCCTTCAGGTATTTATAAAGAGGCAGATTGTTTGATTTTCCACATGCTCTGCCTGGTTTGCAAATCTTCAATTTTTCGTAGTTCACCCCGTCAAATCTCTTGTACTCCGTGATTCTGACAGGGAAAAGGTGACATGAAAGTGGCTTCCTGAAACCTGTATTTTTCTCAAAATAAGCCTTCTCTATGGCACACAAGGTGGTACCCTTTTCATCGACGAAGGTGAAAACGCACTCATTTTTCCCGATGATGGGAGTGACCAGATCACCGTCCTGATCAACAAGAGAGAAACCTTGCCGGGCAATCTCCTCCCTATTTACTACCGGCAAATATCCTTCGAAAAGCGGGTAGAGACGTTCAATCTCCCCGGCTTCTTCTCGTGTGACCGGCGCTCCACTGTCGCCATCCACACAACAGGCGCCTTTGCACTGGTCCAGATCGCAGCAAAATTTAGACTCCAGCACATCCAGACTTACTATAGCCTTTCCAATCTCAATCATATCAGCACCTTGCCCGTCATTTCATCCGGCACTTTCAATCCCATGATCGTCAAAATAGTAGGAGCAACATCGGCCAGAATTCCGTCCCTGACAGTAGCTACTTTGTTGTCAGTAACCCAGATGCAAGGAACGGGGTTGAGGGAGTGGGCAGTGTTGGCACTTCCATCTTCGTTTACGGCAAAATCGGCATTCCCATGGTCGGCAATAACTACCACATCATAGCCGTTGGCCCTGGCTGCCTCTACAACCTCCTTCACACAATGGTCGACCGCTTTGACAGCCGATTGGATGGCACTGTAGACACCTGTATGGCCTACCATGTCGCCGTTGGCAAAATTGAGGCAAACAAAATCTACACTCTTGTCATTAAGTTCGGCTACAATCGCATCCTTCACAATTGGCGCAGACATTTCCGGTTGCAAGTCGTAGGTTGCAACTTTTGGCGATGGGATCAAGATCCTTCGTTCACCCTCGAATTCACTCTCTCTTCCACCTGAAAAGAAGAAGGTAACGTGCGCATATTTTTCGGTTTCGGCAATGCGTATCTGTTTCAATCCTGCATTTGAAACAATCTCCCCAAGTGTGTTAAAAACGTTGTCTTTGTCGAATATTACCTGAACATTTTTGAAGGAGGATTTGTAATTGGTCATGGTGTACCATTCCAACGGCAGGGTATGCATCTCCTGTTCGGGATGATTTTCCTGCGTAAAGGCGATGGTCATCTCTCGCAGGCGATCGGTCCTGTAGTTGAAGCAGATCACGACATCACCCTCCCGGATGGAGGTCAAAGGCTGATCGTTTTCATCCGTCATTACGATTGGTTTGATAAATTCATCGGTAACACCGGCATCGTACGACTCCTGGATGGTGGCCAACAGATCCCGGCTTTTTTGTCCAGTCGATTTGGTAAGCATGTCGTAGGCCAATTTCACCCTATTCCAGTTGTTGTCGCGATCCATTCCGTAATAACGACCCACGAGGGTGGCAAATTTTGCCTTTGTACCTGCCAGATTCTTTAAATCTTCTTCCACGAACCCATAACCAGAACGTGGGTCAGTGTCGCGACCATCCGTCAGGCCATGGACAAAGATCTGATCCAAACCCATGTCCGTCGCAATCTGTGCCAGCGCTACCATGTGCAGGCTCAAGGCATGCACACCGCCGGGACCTATCAATCCGATCAAATGAACGGGCTTTCCATGCGCTTTTGCATGATTGAAGGCCTTGATGATTTGTAAATTGTCTTTGAGTGTGTTTTCGCGAATGGCCTTGTTGATCTTTACCAAATCCTGGTAGAGTACCCGGCCGGCACCAATGTTCAGGTGACCAACTTCCGAATTACCCATCTGACCGTCGGGAAGTCCTACGTTTTCTCCGGAGGTCAACAATTGAGCATGCGGATAGCTCTTCCAAAGATGGTCAATGTAGGAAGGATGGGTCGAAAAGATGGCATCCGATTTGCTTTTATCTCCAATTCCCCAGCCGTCGAGGATCATCAAAACAGTGCGTTTTATATCTGTCATTTTGATTCGTTGTAAAATTTAAAAACTGCCGCAAAGGTAAGTTTTTAATTGCTTTTTACGACAAATTTTCGTGTCAGGTTTCCTTTGTTTGTGGTGAAGACCAATAAATAAACACCACTTTGAAACCCTGAACAGTCCATGCTGACCGTGTTGGCATCAGCCGGCAAATCGGCGTTGAGCACTGTCGCAATTAATTTTCCAGTCAGATCGACCACCTTCAATTCTGCATGAAGTGGCTCGGTAAGTGCAAACCGAATAGTTGCGACGGAAACAACAGGATTGGGATAAATTGCTAAATAATTAATTATCATTTGATTCAAGACAATCTCAGAGGTTCCTGTAGTTGAAAATGCGGCCAGGATTCCTTTCCAAATCTCTTTCTTACCATTTTCGTAGCTCAAAGCCCATATTCCAATACCGGCCAAATTACGTGAATTAACAAGGTCAAATTTGTAATTGTAACTGAGCTGATCGTCGTACCAAATCTGGTGGTTGACTGCCGAACCATCCTTGTAACTTAGCCAGGGAACCTTTGTAACCAGGTCGAATGTCTTGCTGTAATTTGCTGAAAGTGTCTCCGCAACTGCCGCTGTAACTGCAGCAGCCGTGCCGGTTGCCGTGGCCTTGCGGTCGGCAGTTGCTACTGGCCAGTTGTAGCCAAACCATGGCACACCAAGCATCAATTTTTGAGAAGGGACCCCTGCGGTGAGGTAAGTATCGACTGTTTTGGTTACATTGTAGCTCTATCCGACAAGCGGTGCTACCGGACCGGAAGTCGGGGAACTGGCC
>CAZGSQ010000198.1:0-4535 GCA_964528535.1 uncultured Tangfeifania sp.
CTCCAGATGGGCGACCTGAACCAACGGCAAAAAACAGGGGTACGACATATTTTAACCAGTGGCAATCACTTACTTAACCTGATCAACGAGGTGCTCGATATTGCCCGCATCGAAGCAGGCAAGATATCGCTGTCAATGGAACCAGTGCAGTTGTTAGGGGTTATCCGCGAAATGATGGACATTGTCAAACCATCTGTTTTGGAGAAACAACAAACGGTTGAGTTCATCGACTCACCGGCCAATTTGTTGTTCGTGATGGCAGACAGCAAGCGGTTGAAGCAGGTCCTGCTAAACCTGATCAACAATGCCATCAAGTACAACTGTGTAAAAGGCACTGTTACGATCAGGATTGAATTGGGATCCGCCGAAATTCCTGGAAATTCCAAAGTCCGGGTTTCTATTACAGATACAGGATGGGGAATTTCATCAGATGACCTGCAAAAGCTTTTCAAACCGTTCGAGCGGATTGGTGCCGAAAAGACCGAAACCGAAGGGACAGGGCTTGGCCTGGCTGTGGTTAAAAAACTCATGGACGCCATGGGCGGAATTATTGGCGTGGAAAGTACACCTGGCGTCGGCTCCACGTTCTGGATCGAACTCCCACAAGGCCAAAGTCAACTTGAATTTATGGATAAAACAAGCGGTTTATTGACAGTGACATCCAAACCGGCAGGTAAATCGGGTACGATTTTATACATCGAAGACAATGTATCCAATATCGAACTGATCGAACAGGTCCTTTCGGCCCAACGCCCCTTTATCCATTTGATCACCAACAAGAACGGCCGGTTGGCAATGCCACTTGCCATCGAAAACAAGCCAGATCTGATCCTGCTTGATCTTGATTTGCCCGATATCCATGGCACGGAAGTGCTTAGGCTCCTAAAAGGCGAAGAAAGTACCTGTAAAATCCCGGTTGTCATTATCAGTGCCGATGCCATGCTGCACCAGGTCGAAAAATTGATGAAGTCGGGTGCAGAGAATTACCTCACCAAACCGCTCGACCTTGCGCTTTTTCTGCAAACAGTTGACGAGTGGGTGGGGAAATAGGCGTAGGGGCTGGTAGCGTGGAGCATAAGGCTGGGATCTTAGGGCGGGGTCTCACCTTGAAAATGTCTAATTTGTCCCATCCGTCCAAATAGTCCAATAAAGGGAGAACCGTGTCACACACTGTATTATTGATGATTACAAATTGCTAAAATATTGCCTTAAAATGGAAGATAACAATAAAACGAAGGAGCAACTGATTGACGAACTTCAGGCTTTAAGGCAGGAAATGGCACTGATGAAAAAGTACCGCTCAATATCTGACAATGAGCTGGATCGTTCAATTGTTCCAGATGCCAATTCAGCGCCTTTCCTTTACGATGCCAATGGAGAACAGTTAAAAATACATGAAATACTACACGACAGTAGCGAACGCAAGCAGTCAGAAAAAGAACTCATTGAGAATCAGAAGATATTCCGTGTGCTGAACGATCTGATGAGTGACTACATTTTCAAACTCACGGTACAGGATGATGGTTCGTTCCAAATGTCGGTCATTGCCGGCAACTATACAGCAGCCACTGGCCGTCTGGTTGGGAGTATTAAATCGCCTGCCGATTGGTACAAGACGATCCATCCCGAAGACCTGAATAAATTATATGAGAAATTAAATCAGGTAATGAAACAAAAAACACCTGTCGGAGTCGAATGCAGGTCATTTGCAGAAGACGGGAATCTGCGCTGGTTAGAAGTAACAGCCTCGCCAGAAACAGATACCATGACAAATCAGGTTACCTCAATTTATGGAAGTGTACGGAACATCACCGCTAAGAAACTCGCCGAACAAAATCTCTTGAAAAGTGAGGAACGCTACCGCTTTATTGCCGAACGTTCTAACGACCTTATTTTTGTTTATAGGTTAAAGCCGCAATTGGGATTTGACTATGTGAGCCCATCGGCGGAAAAAATCACAGGATATACTCCCGAAGACCATTATAACGACCCGATGCTGGGGATGAAACTGGTCCACCCCGATGACCGCCATTTGTTGCAAAACCTTCAGGATGGGATTGTTAAAATGGACTCCTATACAATACGCTGGGTAAAAAAGGATGGGCAGGTGATCTGGACAGAATCACAAAATATCCCCGTTTATGACGAGAAGGGGGAACTGGTTGCCATTCAGGGCAGGGCAACAGATGTTACAGAACGTATAAGGTCGGAGCAGATTTTAAAAGCACGGCTCCACCTCATCGAATTTGCCCAGTTCCATTCGCGGACCGAAATCCAGCAAAAAGTGTTGGACGAGCTTGAAATGCTGACAAATAGCCAGGTTGGTTTCTTCCACTCTGTAAATACAGACCAGGTTTCATTGACCCTTCAAAGCTGGTCAACCAACACACTGCAAAATATGTGCAAGGCTGAGGGACAAGGACAACACTATGACATTGGTAAAGCCGGTGTGTGGACAGATTGTGTCAGGCAACGCAAAGCCGTGATCCACAACGATTACAATTCGCTAAGTCACCGAAAAGGAATGCCAGAAGGCCATGCGCCAATCATCAGGGAACTTGTCGTACCGGTTTTCCGGAACGAAAAAATCGTTGCCATTGTAGGAGTAGGGAACAAACCGACCGATTACAATGAAAACGATATCGAAATTGTGTCGTTACTGGCCGATATGGCATGGGACATTACAGAGCAAAAAGGATCAGAGGAGAGCATGAAAAAACTTTCACAGATCGTTGAACAAAGCCCCATCAGTATCTTGATTACCAACCTCGACGGGACAATCGAGTATGCCAATCCCGAAGCTTGCGAAACAACAGGCTACCTGCTTAACGAGCTGGTAGGCACCAATCCTCGGGTCCTGAAATCGGGAGAAACATCTGATTGCGATTACAATGACCTCTGGCAATCAATTACAACAGGCAAACAATGGAACGGTATTTTCCATAACAGGAAGAAAAACGGTGAATTTTATTGGGAATCGGCCACTATCAGCCCCATTGTTGACAGGAATGGCAAAATAACCCATTATCTTTCAATCAAAGAAGACATTACGGATAAAAAGATCGCAGAAGAAAAAATTAAGCTGCAAAACGAACGGTTGCATGCCATCATCAGTGCAATGCCCGATTTGATCTTTGTCATCGATAAAGATGGAACCTACACCGAATTTTACAGTGCCGATACCGAATCGTTGGTTATTCCGGTTAACCAGATTGTCGGAACAAATATAAGGTCAGTATTTGATGAAAATTCAGCAAAAGTCCATCTCGAAAACATCAACAAATGTATCGAAGAAAGGAAACTCATTACTTACGAATATTCTATCCCTAAATCAGAATCTATAAGTTACTACGAAGCCAGGCTTGCACCATTTGGATCCGATAGGGTGCTGACATCTGTAAGGGATATTACGATCAGGAAAGAAGCCGAACTTGAAATCCTGGACCTGAACCAAAACCTTGAACTTCGGATCGAAAAAAGGACGGCCCAGTTGGCAGAAACGAATGACAACCTTCAAATCGAAATAGATGAACGCATTAAAGCCTCAACAGCATTATCGGAAGCTTTGGACCGTCTCAATAAAATCACTGACCGGATTCCAGGCGTAGTTTACCAATTTAGGTTGCGGACCGATGGGACTTATTGTTTCCCCTATGTGAGCGAGGGCATAAGGAATGTTATAAAGGTTAGCCCTGAGGCCGCCATTGAAGATGCCGCTGTTATTTTTAATAAAATCCATCCTGATGATCTGGCACCACTTATTGACTCAATTTTTGCTTCTGCAAAGGATCTTGCATTTTGGCAATATGAATACAGGATTTTGGTTGATGATGGGACTGAGCATTGGTTAGGCGGGAATTCAATGCCCCAACCTGAAGAGGATGGGTCTGTTTTATGGCATGGTTTTATTTCTGACATCACCGAACGCAAGCGGATTGAAGAAGAACTCAAAGAGAGCCAAAAACGGTTCTCACTGTTTATGGATTATTTGCCTGCCATTGTCTTTATGAAAGATCACGAAGGGAGGACAATGTTTGTGAACAAATACATGGAAAATGCTTTTGGGGCTTCTGCCTGGGTTGGCAAAACTATGCTGGAAGTTTTCCCAAATGAACTTGGCCAAAAACTATTGGATGATGATATAAGCTCCATGACTTTGGGTTATCAGAAAATTGAGGAAAGCCTGACTCAGTCAGATGGTAAAATGCATGATTTCGAAACACAAAAATTCATCATCGATAGAGTGGGTCATGAACCCTGGCTTGGAGGGATCGCGCTGGATATTTCGGACCGGAAAAAGGCTGTGGCCGAAATCATAGAGGCAAGAAACGAGGCCGAAAAAGCAAACCAGTCAAAGAGCGAATTCCTTTCACGTATGAGCCACGAACTTCGTACACCCATGAACTCGATCCTCGGTTTTGCCCAGTTGCTCCAGATGGGTAACCTGAATCCCCGGCAAAAAGCAGGGGTTGGACACATCTTAACCAGTGGGAAACACCTGCTGAACCTGATCAACGAAGTGCTCGACATTGCAC
>CAZGSQ010000199.1:0-4502 GCA_964528535.1 uncultured Tangfeifania sp.
TAGATCATATCGAGGGTAATATGGCCATAATTGGCAAACATAAACTCATTGTTTCGGAAATGTACCGCGAAAAACTGATCAGCCAGCTCCTGAACAAGAACCTGTCCTTCAATGATTGACCTGGTTAGCAGCAATTTGAAAGATTCAATGGTCAATCTTTCTTAGTGAAAATTAGAATTTTTCCAGATTTAAAATCAGTGGGTACTTCAATAGCTCCCTCCTTATTTGGTTTTAATTTTACACCGTTGATCGTTGCCTCAACGATAGGCCCATTGCCGTCGATATCAATTGTAAAACGTCCTGTCTTGTAACGGATATCCGCCTTAACGGGCGCCGTGGTCTTGTAAAGCACCGGTTTAATGGTCATTAGATTACCTTTAAATTTTATTCCCAAAAGGTGATGAACCATAAAATAAGATACCTCTGCTGAGGTCCAGGGAATTAACCCACTGCTGAAAGCCTGACTTCGGATAACGGGAATCTCCTCGAACCATGCTCCGGTGCGCCCTCCGGCATTGTTGTACAACCATTCCAATGACCGGCGGCTGCGGTCCAGAAGTCCAGCCTCATGCTGGCCACGCAGGATAAAGGTTGTGGCAAAGGTCCAGGGACCAGGTTGATCACCTTGTGAACTTGTGTTATACCGGTCGTATCCACCCATAAACCAACGTTCATTCCACAATTTTTCCAGTTCGTCCAGAGTATTGACGGACAATGCAGATTTCGGATCGATGAGGTTCATAGCAGATGGAAGAGCCATTGTGGCATCGGGCATTAGCCTGGAATAACTTTCCACTTTGGCTGGCGCACCATCCATCCAACCATTGAATTTTATTTTATCAGCTATTTCACCTGAGATATTGCGTCTTTTTATAAGATGCTCCTTATCAATTAGTTTCATCTTTGGGTGGGAAAGCATTGCCTTTTTGATTTTGTCGGCTTCTTTTCGCCACAACCCTGCTTTTGATTCTGCCTTCAAATAACCAGATAAATCTGCTGCATCATTCAACCCCTGGACCACCCAAACCTGATAAGCCAATTCAAAGGCATCGTTGAAGGTACGTTCCCAGAATTCGCGTTTGTTGTGGACCATTCCTGTCGAGTCCCTGAAACCCGGATGGAGAGGGCGTTCGATCATGGCAATCAGCTTATCCCTGTTCTCGCCAATCAGCGATGCATCACCTGTCCAATCGACATAGCTCTTCATCACGTGCATGAATTCACCCATTTGGTCGAACTGTTCCCTGTCGGGATCATCAAACCCACCGGCAATCATCGTGGTTCCGTTGTCCAATATCATGTTTTTCAACATGTGCTCGAGCATGGCCCTGGCAAGTTCAAATTCCCCGATGTGGATCATTCCCAAAGTGGTGTTGGAACCGTCCCTGACCCATTGGTTGCCATATTCGAAAACGCCAGCATCCATTTTGCCATTGTCCGAAACATAAGCGGGAAGGATAAACCGGCAATTGTCGTGCAACTGCTGAACAACTTCATCCTTCGTTGTGATTGTATTTGAATTTCTCCATCTTTCGGAAGTAATTTTCTGATCTTTTGGTATCCATTTATCTATTGTTGCCGCTTTTGATAACAAGTTTTGTTCGTTGCCGGAAGGGATTTCAACGATCAGAAAGGTTTCAATGGTTTTCTTCTCTCCCGGTTTGAGCAGTAAAGGTCCGATTTCGATGTTTTCCTTTGATTTGGAAAGACTTACAGGGTCAATTCCCTGTACCGACAATGCCATTACTACTTGCGGTTGAGTAACAACCATCACATTCCCTTTTGCAATTGTTGCCGGGATAGGAAGAGACAATCGCAAACGGACCGTATCTTCTGTTACAAGATCTACAGATTCAAGGGTGATGCTCCTTTTGAAAACCCCATTTGCAGATTGGGGTGTGATCACCTCCCTGACTTTTATCCCACTAGCCCACCAGGTTGCTTCAACTGAAGGGATCCCATTTTCCACGGTCCAGCGAGTAAGCGTATTGTGACCTAGCGCAGTAAAGGAGTAGTTTTTCATGATCACCTCAAGGGCAGAGGATGCAAATCCTTTTCCGGGGGAATAATTAAATGACTTCTCTTTTCTGCTGGTCTGGGCCGATTCAGAAGCATCAAAAAGCAAATAGGTGAATGCCGGACCTACATCGGCTTTGTCGCATTGGATGACCATTTTGGCACGGCCACTCCGCAAGAGGAAGTAGTCCCTTCCAAAATAATAGCTTTGGTCAACCAACTGACTTACCTGGGCTTGCGCCGATATCGAAAACAATAGAATTACTAAATACAATGCTCTCATTTCCAAGTGAATTTGTATTTATTTATACTTTGACAAAATCGGATTCGATGCGATCAATTAACTGCAGATCGATTTTCAATTCAGCAGCATAATCCCTAAATTTATTTACAGCATTGCCGACTTTATCAATAAGTGTCTTATAATCCTGAATATCATTTCGTTGAGCTACTAATTCAAAATCTTTGCGGGCAATATTTTCATTCTTACCATTTATCGTCAGCGAATGCCTGTTTAAAAATGCAGGTGCAGAAAGATCAACACCATAAGTCAAATCATATGCCGGGGATAAGTACCATATGCCGTCAGATTTCATGCAGAAGCTGAAGTTCTTTGAATGGTCATCCACATTACGGGCAAGTACATTAAACACCATCCGCAGATATTGTTGGCGGCTGTCCTCGTAAGGCAGGTTAAGCTTTCGTATTACCGCAAATAAATCCTCATAGCTATCACTTCCCGGCGACATGGCAGCAAGTGTTTGCGTATGTATCCGGTCATTACCAACACGGTCAAACCGGTGGGTAAGAAAATGGGTTGCATTTCCATATGAACGCAATTCGGAGGGCATCATGCTTATTCCAGCATCCAAGGCCATCTGGTAAAAAACATATTCCAATTTTGCAAAAGGATAGGATGAGTTATCGTCATATTTAAGGATATAATGTTCAAACCCTTCAGGAATATTTCTCTGCACTGATATTACTTCTCCGGTAACCTTATTCACCGCGACAATTGCCTTTGGACGGTTACCTCCCGGAGACGAACTGATTTTGATCAAATCCTGCCACAAAATAGAATTTTCAGCATTTAATACAGTCGTTTCCCGTTCATTCAATACTTGTTTGGCAAATTCATAAAGATGCTCAATATCAATGGAAAAAACTGAGTTGTCACCTAATTTCTGAGCCGGTTCATATTCCAGGGCACCCATTGCACGGCTTCCAATAAACGATAGATGATCCACAGGTGTGACATCCTTTGCAGGAATGTGATTATCCCGCAGCCATGCCCCGAAAAGTGAATGGCCCCATTTGTCGGGTAATGAATCTGCAATCATAGGTTGAAGGCCCAAGTATAATTTATCTTTGTCTCCTTTCCAGGGCATATGCTTCCTGCTACGGTTGGAATTGATAGACATCGTCAAAGGGGCAATCTCCAGGCCGCGATCCAGAAATTCCGGTTCATAATCAAAAAAAGAGACATCCGATTTTTTATCCCATGAAAGATACCCTACTGGCATACCCCAAAGCTTCACCCTGACCACATTCGTTTCCATAATCACTTGTTTTTCTGCTGCTTCATAAATAACGCACGTGGACTTTCAGGCAGTTCGGGCAACAGTTTCTCAATTTCTTCAAGACATTCGATCGCTCGCAGCAATCTGATAAACGAAGCCACTGCAAGCCCGGATGAAGAACCATTCTCAAAAGAACTAATTGTAAATACACTCAATCCTGATTTCTCCGCGACTTCCTTTTGAGTATATCCCATCCTTTTGCGATAGTCACTGTACCTTTTCCCCAACTGTCGGATCAGATCACTACCGGACTGTTCATATAAATCAATATTCATAACCAGCAATTTTCTTACAAATATAGATATTTCTACATTATTTCTATTTTATTTCAATTAATATAGATATATCTATAGTTTTATTTAAAATTCCGTGCCGTTTCGATCATCATTTTGAGGTTACATGAAGGTGTGGTTGGTGGTATCGCACATCCGGCATTCAGGATAAAGCGGTTTGAATTTTTGTAGGCTGTCAATAACTCAAGTGTTGTTGTCCTGACAAGATCTTCAGTTCCCAGTGCCAGAACACCGCTTGGGTCGATGTTCCCGATAAGGGCAACTTTATCTTGAAAAGTGTTCAGAATTTTGGTAATGTCCGTTTTGTAATCGAGTTCCAGCGCATCGGCTCCGGTTAAAAGCATTGAATCCAAAATAACTTCGGTATTGCCACAGATATGTAAAGTATAAGCAAGACCGGCCTTATGTGCCTCATCGACAATACGTTTTTCGTAGGGTAGGGCGTACTTCACGTACATTTCGGGTGAAATCATTTCGGGCCCCGCCACACTATCGCCATTCGAAACCATATCGCAGCCTGTCTGCGCCATCAACCTGATAAACTGGGATGTGGCATCTGTACAATATTCGAGCAAAGCCCCAATCTCCTCATCGGTTCCGATCATTAAATCGA
>CAZGSQ010000200.1:0-4499 GCA_964528535.1 uncultured Tangfeifania sp.
AGTATGCCGGCCGATTTCGGACCCAAAACGATCATTGCCAACAGAATATACCCGGATTGTGCTACCCCCGAATAAGCAAACATCCGCTTGAGGTTATCCTGGTAGACGGCAGAAAGGTTGCCTATTAGGATGGTGGCCACTGAGATGACAGTCAGGGTGGTTACCAGTTCGCCATGAATCGACCCAAAGGCAATGGATACAAGCCTGTAAAAGGCCGCCACACTTGCTACTTTGCCTGCGGTGGTCATGAAGGCTGTGATGAGAGTCGGTGAACCGGTGTAAACATCCGGAGACCAGAAATGAAAAGGAACAGCTGCAATTTTGAACGACATGCCAATGAAGATCAGGAGCATTCCGGCAATGAAAATTTTGGGGATGGTGCCATTGCAGGAGACGACATAGGCATCAATCGCCTCCAGGTTAAAAGACCCTGAGACGCCATACACCAAAGCAATTCCAAATAGCAGGAATCCGGTAGCGAAGGAGCCTGTCAGGAAATATTTCATGGCTGCTTCGTTGGAGGCAATGTCAAATTTTTTGCTTCCTGCCAGGACATAGAAGGAGATGGAGAGTGTTTCGAGTCCAATAAAGAAGAGGATCAGGTTTCCAAATGAGGCCATTACGATACCACCAATCAATGCGAAGAGAATCAATGCATAAATATCTTCCAGCGGTCGCTCGACGCCTTTGTAATAAATATTGGCAAACATGAAGATCAAAATACCGATCAGAATCAAGACCGAACTGAATGCAATGCTGAAATTATCGGCGACAAACATCTCGTTGAAGTAATGTACCGAAGTGTCCCACTCCATGACATTCAATATCATGGCAATGAATAAACCCACAAAAATAAGTGGAAGCAACACCTTCTTCTTTTTCCGGACACCGAAAAACATCACCAAAACTGCCAATATGGAAAGGGCTACGATTGCCTTCATGGTAATTATCTTAGTATTTTAAAAATCAAATATTTTCAACGACATTCCACCCAAATACCTTGCTGCAGGCTCAGCAATGCCAAGAAAGAGTTGCGGGTAGATGCCTATCCACAGGATGATCGCCACAATGGGAAGAAGTACAATGATCTCCTGCCGTGTCAAATCCCTGAAACCGGCAGTAGCCTCACTGACTTCACCATACATGGTGCGCTGGTACATCCAGAGCATGTAAACGGCGCCAAGCACGATTGTCAATCCGGCTACCGCAGCGATGAAGCTGTTGTATTCGAAAAGGCCGAACAGAAGCAGAAACTCGCCGATGAAGCTATTTGTCAACGGCAGAGAGATACTACCGAGAAGAATAATCATGAAGAATGCGGCAAAAACTGGTGCCTGGGCAGCGATCCCGCCCAACGAACTGATCTCATCGGTTTTGGTGCGGCGAACTATAATTTCGTAGCAGAAGAAGAGTCCGACGATGTTCACACCGTGCGAAATCATCTGCAGCATGGCTCCTTCCAAACCACTGAAACTCCTGGTAAAAATTCCTGCTGAAATCAAGCCAACGTGTGCCAACGACGAATAGGCAATCAACCGTTTCAGGTTTTTCTGACGGATCGCAATGACTGAGGCATAGATTATCCCGGTTACGGAAAGTAGAATGGCATACAGGCCAAAATCGCTGACTGCATCCGGAAACATGGGCAATATGAACCGCAACAGTCCGTAAACGCCCATTTTCAGCATGATTCCGGCCAACAACATGGTTCCCTGGGTTGGAGCTGTATGGTAAAGATCGGGTTGCCAGGTATGGAATGGGAAAATGGGAATCTTAATGGCAAAGGCCAGGAAGAAAGCCAGGAACAGCCATTTCTGGTCTGAGACTTCGAGGTGCATCTTGTAGATTTCAGAAAATGCAAAGGTGTGTTGTCCGGGTGTCCGGACATAGATGTAAACCACTGCAGCCAACATGAAGAGCCCACCCACAAGCGTATACAGAAAGAATTTAAAGGTAATGGCCCTGGCATTCTGCCCACCCCAGAGAATGGCAACGAAGAAGATTGGAATCAGCGCAATCTCCCAGAAGATGTAAAAAAGCAGCACGTCGGTCGTGGTAAATACGCCGATCAGGGCCATCTCCATGAGCAGGATCAGTGCGTAGAAGGTATTTCTCCTTTCCACACCGCCAAATCCGGAATAGATGATGACGGGAACCAGGAAAGTGGATAGTAAAACCAGCAACATGCTCAATCCATCCAGGCCAAGCTTGAATTCAATGCCCAGCGAGTGGAAAAAATCGGGATGAAAGATCGGGTATCCGGCCGGGTTATCCAGAAATTTAAACAAAACTGCCACCGAGAGCAAAAAAGTAAGCAACGAAGCTACCAGGGCAATTTTTTTGTTCAGCACGGTATTGTCTTTCATCGCGAAAAGCAGCAATGAAAAGATCAGCGGTACAGAGATGAGAAATCCCATTAACATGGTTGCTTATTTAAACAGGTTAAGAATTAAGATCAGAATAATGCTGATGACCATGTAAAAAAGATAGGAGCCAACATTTCCTGTCTGCAGGTACCGAATGTTTTTTCCGATCCATACGACAAAAGATCCGGTTTGGTTAACGAATCTGTCGATCAACTTTAGCTCTATCTCTTCGTGGAAGAAAGTGGATAATCCGGCGACAGGCTTTTGAATCAAATTTTCGTACAATTCATCGAAATAAAATTTTCTAAACATCAGATTTACCAAGAAAGAGCGCTGAGGTTCAGCCTGTTTTATGGATCTCTTTACAACATAAAGCGAATAGGCCATCCAGATAATTGCGACAATCAACAACAAAGGAACCACCATCAGCCAGATTTCCGTTTGCCCAGCAGCAGATTCGGCGTTGTGATTTACCATCGATTTGGAGGCAGCAAAGACGGGCGCCAGGAAGGTACCTATTCTGTCATTGCCCCCAAGTAGTTCAGGCACCCCAAGCAATCCGCCAAAAATGGAGAGCAGCGCCAGCACAGACATTGGAATGAGCATGCTTTGGGGTGATTCGTGAACCGGATGCTTTGAATCAGCAGAAAGCGCAGCCTTGCCCCAGAATACCACGAAGAGCAGTCTGAATATGTAGAAGGAGGTCATCAGAGCGGCTGCCACTGACAAGGCCCAGAAGGCGTAATCTGATTGGAACACACCCAACAGAATCATGTCCTTGGAGAAGAAGCCTGCAAAAGGTGGAAGTCCCGCAATGGCCAATGATCCAATGACAAACAACCAGAAGGTAACGGGAATCTTGTCCTTCAATCCACCCATTTTCCTGATATCTTGTTCGCCATGAAGGGCATGGATCACACTACCGGCAGCCAGGAAGAGCAAGGCTTTGAAGAAGGCATGCGTGACGAGGTGGAACATGGCACCGGTAAATGCACCGGCACCCAATGCAACAAACATCAGCCCAAGCTGACTGACAGTCGAATAGGCCAGAATTTTTTTTATATCGTTCTGAAAAATAGCGATGCTGCCTGCCATCAGGGCCGTGGCAATGCCAATGACAGAGATGGTCATCATGGTGACAGGAGCCAGAACAAACAGCAGGTTTGAACGGGCAATCATGTAAACTCCTGCGGTAACCATGGTTGCGGCATGAATCAATGCCGAAACCGGTGTAGGACCCGCCATGGCATCAGGCAGCCAGGTAAAGAGCGGAATCTGTGCACTTTTACCGACTGCGCCCATAAACAACAACAAGGTAATCAAGGTAATGGTTAAGTTTCCTACCGGGATGGCCGAACTCTTTGAGAAGATCGCCTCGAAGTTAAGTGTGCCAAACTGATGGAGCAGCAGGAAAAGTGCGAGCAGGAAACCCAGGTCTCCGATGCGGTTCATGATAAAAGCCTTCTTGGCGGCATTGTTGTAATCCTGGTTTTTGAACCAAAACCCAATCAGCAAATAGGAACTTAAACCAACTCCCTCCCATCCGATGAACATAATCAAGTAGTTGGAGCCCAGAACCAGCAATAACATAAAAAAGACGAAGAGGTTCATGTAGGAGAAGAAGCGGTTGAAACCCGCATCCTCTTTCATGTAACCTATGGAGTAGAGATGGATCAAAAATCCGACTCCTGTCACTACCAGAAGCATCAAGACCGATAGACGGTCAAATAAAAATGAAAATGGAATCGAGAGACGGTTGAAACTGATCCAGCTAAAAAGATCGATCGTTTGAGCCGGAGCGCCGGTCAAAAAACTGCCCAGGAGGACCAGGGAGATCAGAAAAGGTATCAGAACCATTGAAGAGGCCAATATACCCGCCATAATCCCTTTTAACCGCTTGAAATTAAAAGAGATCAAAACAAATCCCAACAAGGGAAACAACGGTATAAGCCAAATAAATCTAAGCATAATGTTGAATCTAAGCGGTTACCATTTCAGTTTATTGAGCACATTGATATCGATGGTATGTGTTGACCTATAAATCATTACCAGGAGAGCCAGTCCAATGGCTACCTCTGCGGCGGCTAAGATCGGAAGAGCACACGTCTGAACTCCAGTCACCTGAAGCTATCT
>CAZGSQ010000201.1:0-4476 GCA_964528535.1 uncultured Tangfeifania sp.
CAGTCGAACTCGATGCATCTGTGATGGATGGAAAAACCCTTGGAGCGGGAGCTGTGGCAGGTATAAAGGACATAAAGAATCCCATATGCCTTGCCAGGAAGGTGATGGACAAATCTGATCACGTTTTCCTGACAGGAAGTGGCGCCTCCCAGTTTGCCGTAGAACAAGGTTTCAACCTTGTTCCCAACAGCTATTTTTATACGGAGAAGAGATTCCAGCAACTGCAGGAGCTTCTGAAAAAGGAACGCCAGGCAGGAACCAACGACAAACATGGTACCGTAGGTTGCGTAGCCCTGGATATTTATGGGAATATTGCAGCAGGTACCTCCACAGGTGGAATGACCAACAAAAAATATGGCAGAATCGGGGATTCACCGGTCATAGGCGCCGGAACCTATGCCAACAATGCAACAGGTGGCTTTTCCTGCACAGGTCATGGAGAATACTACATCCGGCTTGGTTTTTCGCGGGACATTTCAGCACTGATGGAATACAAACAAATGACCATTCAAAAAGCCTGCCAGCTTGAAATCGATAAACTAACGCAACTTGGCGGAACAGGTGGTGTCATAGGTCTCGACAGAGCGGGAAATGTGGCCATGGAATTCAATACCTCAGGGATGTTCAGGGGATTCATCAAATCTGATGGAAAAAAAGAAGTAGCTATTTTTAAATAAAAAAACCGGGGTGGGACCCCGGTTTTTTTATTTAAAAATAGCTACTTGTACAGAACCGGTTTCCCGAGCCCAACGGTACCAAGAGGTTCCATTTGGGTTTTGGCATCCCCGACAACCACATAATACATTCTGGAAGGATCAATGTACTTGTTGGTCAGTTCAAGCTGTTTTGCAACGGTAATGCTTTTTACATAGGCCTCTTCCTGCTTGATGTAATCGGCAGGCAAGTTGTATTCCGACATGGTATTGAGCATTCCCATCAGCCCACCAAGAGTTTCAAAGCGTAAAGCATTGCCTTTCAACAGCGAGGATTTGGTAAAATCAACAAAATCCTGCGAGTTTTCCTTGCGGTACTTCTCCATCTCCGTCTTGAAAATTGAAACAGATTCGACAGTAGAATTGGTGCGAACCTTGGAAGAGGCAACAAATTGACCGTAATCCTTCGAACCGGTAAAACCGGATCTTGCACCGTAAGTAAATCCTTTTTCTTCTCTCAGAATCATGTTCAGGATACCATTGAATGAACCACCCAATTTGTAATTTGCTACATAAGCAGGATAGAAATCAGGATTACCCCGTGGAATTGAGGGCGTACCGATCGAGATAACAGATTGTTTGGCCCCCGGCACATCTACAAAATAGATTTGTGACTTTTCAGGTGCACCCGGTACCTTTACAGCAGGGATATCTACTTTCCTGGCAGCCCATTTGGCATTCAACGAGGCCAATGCCTTTTGTACCCGGGCCTGGTCAACGGCACCTACAACCAATATCTTGGAAATAGAAGGAGAAATATATTTGCTGTAATAATCCTTCAGGTCATCCAGGGTGATGGCCGCTACCGAAGCCTCAGTTCCCGAAGCATCTATCGATAGAATATTGTCTCCAAAAATAAGCTTGTTCAGTGTTTTGGAAGCCAGGTATTCTGGATTGGCTGCATTTCTTTTTAAACCATTGATGATTCTGCTTTTGGCAAGCGCAAATTGCTCTTTGTCCCATCTTGGCTCGAGCAAAATCTCCTCTACAAGTGCCAATGATTTTTCAAAATTACGGGCCAGCATACCACCCGAACTGCGAAAACCTCCTGATCCAACTTCGATTGTAATGTCCTCATTGCTTGAGCCAACCCTGATGTTGGAACCCAATAAACCTATCGCATCTTCCAGCTCCTCTGGTGTCTTGTTCTTGGTTCCTTCGTTCATCATGGTAGCTACAAGGCTGGCGACGCCTGCTTTGGCAACATTGTCCAGTTTGTGACCTCCGTCGATACTGATAGAATATTGAACCATTGGCAATTCCGTTTGGGTGATGCCCCAAATTTTAAGGCCGTTGGGCATCACTGCCGACCATACTTTGGGAATCGTCACCTCAGGATCGGGTCCGGCAGCAGGTTTGATGGAACGATCCAGCTTTGTTTTGGTCTTAACGATGGCCTCTTCTGCTACGGCTACATTTTTAACTTCGGCTGCTTTGGTGACGTCCTCTTCTACTACTCCGGCATTGACGGCTCCGGAAACAATTAATTTCACCTCACCCTTTGGAACGAAACTTGTCTCCACAAAATTCTTGCCTTTGATGTACTTGTTAAACACGGCTTTCACATCGGCCATGGTCACTGCCTGTGTATTGGCAAGGTCTTTCTTGTAGAATTCAGGATCACCGGTATAAATATTGTATTCCGCCAGGGTGAATGCCTTGCTCTGAACACTTTCAAATGAATTGTAAAAACGGGTCTCATCACTTGCCTTGATCCTGGTAAGGTCTTCTTCGGCAAAACCATCTTTCTCAAACTTGGCAAATCCTTCGAAGACAGCTTTTTCAATCTCTGACAAATTCACACCCGGATTGGCGGTCACTGAAACAGTGAATGAGCCGGCCAACTCCTGCGAGCCATTCCTGGCATTGACACGTGAAGTAAGTTTCTTGTCCTTAACAAGAATGGTGTACAAAGGCGATTTCTTGGTTCCCGCCATCAACTCTCCGAGAAAGTTAAGAGCATAAGAGTCTTTTGAATAGCGCTCTGCCGTTGGAAATACCATGGTCAGCATGGGAACCTTGGCAAAATTATCTTCCTGATAAAGCTTTACCGTAGCAGGCAAGGTAACAGGCATTGCTTTGCGCTTGGCAACTGCCTCACCCTGTGGAATTTCTCCAAAATATTTCTCTACCATGACCTTTACGGCCGCCTTGTCGATGTCGCCGGCTACCACCAGCGTTGCATTGTTTGGCGAATAAAACTTACGGTGAAAGGCTTTGACATCTTCGACTGTGGCATTGGTAAGATCTTTCATGTCACCAATAACCGTCCAGCTGTAAGGATGACCTTTGGGGTAGAGCGTCCTGGCAATTACCTCCTGGTTGAAGCCATAGGCAGCATTGTCGACACTCTCTCTCTTTTCGTTCTGCACCACATTCTGCTGGTTAACGAGGGCCGTTTTCGTGACCATATTTTCGAGATAACCCATTCGATCCGATTCCATCCAAAGCGCCATCTCAAGGGCATTTTTAGGAACAATTTCGTAGTAATTTGTCCTGTCCTGACTGGTACTTCCGTTCAATGTACCTCCGGCTCCCTGGATATACTTAAAAAATTGATCTTCAGGAACATTTTCAGATTTTTGAAACATCATGTGTTCGAAAAGGTGGGCAAAACCTGTCTTCCCAGATACCTCACGACTCGAACCAACATGGTAATAGATGGCAACTGCGGCAATAGGATCAGATTTATCCTGATGAAGCACAACAGTCAATCCGTTTTTTAGCATGTACTTTTCAATGGGAATAGACATTCCGGCGTCCTTGGCCTGGGCCTGAAAGGTAAAAAGCAAAACCAACACAAACAAAAACATCGAAGCATTTTTTTTCATGTGCATAAGAATTTTAGTTAATTCAATGCTTAGACTTCTTTCTGTCATTTTGGTTTAGTTCAATCCATTTTTTTTTACATTTACCATCGATTGCATGCTATTTAGTATTAATATTCATATGGATGATCCTTGAAACGCGAATCAGGCCGTAGTTCCTGAGAGCCGGTAGAATTGTGTCTAACCAAGGACTGGTGAATTGAAGTTGCAACATGGGCAGGAGTGGTAAGATAGACAGACGAAGAAGGCGTATCGCAATTATTTTTGTGATCTTACTTCCTGTACTGATTTTCGTCAGAATTTTTATGCGCCATCGAAGAACAAAATAGCTTATCCAACTACTTTATATTCCACTAACTATTTATTTCAAAATTCTATTGACATGAAAAGAGCTCTTTTGCTAAACATGCTTCTTCTCTTTGGCATTTTACTTTCGGCACAAATCGTTGACCTAAGTAAGGCAACCATTGTCACCTCAAAAAACATCCCATCACCCGTCCGCGAAACGGCCATCAGGGTACTGAAAGAAGAGATCGCCCAAAGAACGAACCTCCTGCTTAAAGAGACCGATCAATTTGGAAATGTACCTGCCATAGCACTTGTCCTCTCCTCCGAAAATGAGTTGAACGGGAAGATGATTCCTGTAAATACGGCAGCAGTCAAACCTGAAACAAAGCCTGAAGGTTTTCGACTGGCTTTCGATCAAACCAATGGTAAAACAATCCTCTGGCTGATCGCCGCCGACCAGCGTGGAATCATTTTCGCAATTGGACAGCTACTCAGAACGGCCGAGATGTCCCGAAACAAAATCCAGTTTAACAGGAAAAATGAAATTGCCACTTCACCCAAATATCCGATCCGTGGACACCAGATAGGCTACCGCAACACTGCCAACTCGTGGGACTCCTGGACCATGACACAATACGAAAAATACC
>CAZGSQ010000202.1:0-4406 GCA_964528535.1 uncultured Tangfeifania sp.
GTGAGGCTGGCAGGATGATGAATGGTCTCTCTCTGCACTATTATACAGTACCAAATGACTGGCAGAAAAAAGGTTCGGCTACGAATTTTGATGAGACAGTTTGGTTCAATACCCTCCAGAAAACACTAAAAATGGAGGAATTGGTGACCAGGCATTCCACCATCATGGATCAGTATGATCCTAAGAAAAAGGTGGGCTTGCTTGTCGATGAGTGGGGTTGCTGGTACGATGTAGAGCCTGGAACCAATCCTGGATTCCTTTTTCAACAGAATTCATTGCGGGATGCCCTCGTCGCAGGGATCAACCTGAATATCTTCAACAACCATGCCGACAGGGTACGAATGAGCAACATTGCACAGATGATCAATGTCTTGCAGTCGGTTATTTTGACCAAAGACAAGGAGATGGTTCTGACGCCGACTTATTATGTTTTTAAATTGTACAAAGTGCATCAGGACGCAGTCATGTTGCCAATTGATGTTAAATGTAGCAAGTATACGGTTGATTCACAATCTGTCGATGCAGTATCTGGTTCAGCTTCCACAAAGAATGGAGTGGTCAGTATCACCCTTTGTAACCTGGATCCCAACAAATCTCAGGAAATTGGTATAGACATTGCCGGTTCAACACTTGTCAAAGTGTCAGGTAGAATTGTAACTGGATCCAAAATTAATGCTTACAATGATTTTGGAAAAAAAGCAGAGGTCACCGAAACAGATTTCAAAGATGTCAAAATTGTGAATGGTAAAATCACCGCTGTTTTGCCTTCCAAGTCTGTGGTTTTGATACAAATGCAATAGATGATTTTCATCATTTGACGGGGTGACTCAGAGTCACCCCGTCAAATGATGAAATGATGAAAAAAAAGCTGTTTTCTTGGAGAAAATCGCCTCATTTTCTCCAAAATGAAGCAGCTCAGCAATCCATGCCGGATCGCTGAGCTGGTACTCTTTATGCATATACCCTCAAAGTCGTCCCAGTCAATTGAGTATTGTATTTCTTTAACGCAGTTAAGGCAGGGCCATTGATCACCGATCCGTCTAACCCAAAGTTGGAACCATGGTTGGGACAATGAAATCGGCTTGCAGCACTTTCAAAGCCAATCGTACTTCCTTGATGGGTACAGATCGAAGAAAGCGCAACGTAGGCTCCAGCAGAAGTTCGTGCAATAATGATGTTGTTTTGAACTACTGAGCCACCATTGTTGTTGAGTACGGAATAATTGGCGGAGGAGAGATCTACTGTAAAATCTACAGCTCCATTTGTCCCTCCTGCCGGATTGGATGTGCTGTCTGTCATGGATTTACTGCACGATGAGATTACGGGAGCCATAAACAGCATTCCTGCCGAAATTCCAAAAGCCGAGAAAAATTCACCTCTTTTCATGTTACTATTGTTAAATGGAAGACAATTTGTAAAAATAAGTTATTTATTTAGAACGGTTATAAATAATTAATGTTACAAAAAATGAAGAAATGTTGAATCCAAACATGGGTATCACTGCTA
Source organism: uncultured Tangfeifania sp. (assembly GCA_964528535.1). GTDB lineage: Bacteria > Bacteroidota > Bacteroidia > Bacteroidales > Prolixibacteraceae > CAINVV01. The sequence continues at coordinate 1,507 of CAZGSQ010000202.1, forward strand.
AAATTTTAGTTCAGGTTTGGTTAGCATCCACCTCCACTTATTCAATTCCCTTATTTTAGTTATCTTTGAAGCAGGTGTTGGATGAAGAGTTACGCAACATTAAAATAGTTACTTGTTTTTTTTTTGAAATTAAATTTTAATGCCTTGAAATACAATTGGTATAAATATTTCTTTTCTTAAATATATCGTCCAAATGCACGGCTTTATGAAAAAAATAACTACGGAACTTAAAAATGGCAGAGTGCTGGTATCGGATGGTGCCTGGGGTACTTTTCTGCAACAGAAGGGTCTGAAACCAGGTGAATGTCCAGAGGAGTGGAACATCTCCAGGCCAGGAGATGTGCTTGCCATCGCAAAAAGCTACATTGATTCAGGCGCTGACATGGTCGAAACCAACAGTTTCGGTGGCAGCTGCTTCAAACTGGCAAAATATGGTTTCGGCGACAAGGTTTTCGAGTTCAACAAGGCTGCTGCAGAACTTAGCCGAAAAGCAGCCGGACCAGATCACTATGTGCTGGGTTCGGTTGGCCCAACCGGGAAACTGCTGATAATGGAGGAGGTATCGGAAGCGCAGATGTACGAGGCTTTCAGGGAACAATGCATGGCTCTGGAAGCTGGTGGCGTAGATGCAATCATGATAGAAACCATGACTGACCTGGATGAGGCCAGGATAGCCGTAAAAGCCGCCAGAGAAAATACTTCCTGTGAAGTATTCTGCACGATGACTTTCGAAAAGATTATCGGTGGAGGGTACAGGACCATGATGGGCAACTCCCCGACGGAAATGGCTGAAACCATTGTTGGAGCAGGCGCAGATCTGATTGGTACCAATTGTGGAAATGGCATTGCCGACATGATTGGAATGGTTCAGGAGATTAGATTGGCCAACCCCACCATCCCTATTCTTGTCCATGCAAATGCGGGCATGCCCAGGTTCTTGAACGGTGTGACCTCTTTCCCCGAATCTCCCGATGATATGGCCACAAGGGTCAAAGAGATCATCGATGCTGGTGCAGGAATCGTGGGCGGATGCTGTGGAACTACACCTGCCCACATCGGCAAAGTGAAAGAGGTAGTGCAATCTATATTAGCGCAGATGACAATTATCGAATTCGCCTTCAGCTTCAAAGACCTGCGCCCTGATACAAGAAAATTACAAGAAGTGCTTGGTTTTCCTGAAGGCCAGATGCCCGAACCTTTTCAAGCCTATCTGGATGAAGCATTTGAATTTGCAACAGATTTGGACGAGTTCAAAGCAGCTTTAACTTTGGTCGAGGTCTTAAAACTGGAACCTGCAAAAGGCCGTATCCATGCAGCTGGTACGACCTTCACGGTAGGGAAAACGATTTGCAAAGAGTTGAGAGGTGCCGAAAGGCTGTTGATTTTTGTCTGCACAGCCGGTAATTCGCTTGGTGAAAAGTCGACGTTACTCTTAAAGGGGGACGATCCTGTCAAAGGATATATTTATGACCAGGTGGGGACATTTCTTGTAGAGGCAGTTGCCGAGAAAATGCAAGAAAGAATGGCAGAAGAACTTGCCTTCACGGGGAACAAGATAACCAACAGGTACAGTCCTGGGTATTGCCATTGGGAGGTAGCAGAACAGCACAGATTGTTTGCTTTCTTTGCCAATCCGCCATGTGGTGTCACGCTGACTACCTCAGCACTCATGAATCCGGTAAAATCCATAAGCGGCATCATCGGCGTGGGCCGCACTGTCAACTACCGTGAATATCCTTGTGCCTTGTGTTTAAGCCTCGGTTGCATCTACCGCAAAGTCACCTGAACCACCCCTTTCCGAATCCTTATCTCCTTGCCTCCCGAAGTCACGCCTACCATCCCAATCCTCTCTTCTCCCCAACTTTCCACTTTCCACTGCTCATTTATTTACTTAATCTTAATATTCAATGCACTCAAATATCAATTTGAATGTCTAACTTTGTGACCGTCAAATTAAAACATTTCATTATGAATAGAATAGCTGAGGTTGTTAAGCCGGGCGTGGTTACCGGAACCGACTTGCAATACATCTTTAAAGTAGCCAAAGCAAATAAATTTGCCCTTCCGGCTGTGAATGTTGTAGGGTCATCTTCTGTCAATGCCATCATGGAAGCTGCGGTAGTCGCCAATGCACCTGTGATGATCCAGTTCTCCAATGGTGGAGCCATTTTCAATGCGGGTAAAGGATTGAAAATGGAAGGCCAGAAAGCAGGAATTCTTGGTGCAGTAGCCGGTGCCAAACACATTCACACCCTAGCCGAAGCCTATGGTGTTCGTGTTGTCCTTCATACCGATCATGCGGCAAAAAAATTACTACCCTGGATTGACGGTCTGCTCGACGAAAGTGAGAAACATTTCGCCCAGACAGGCAAACCACTTTTCAGCTCTCACATGCTGGATCTCTCCGAAGAACCTCTTGAGGAGAACATTGCCATCTGCAAGAAGTACCTTGAGCGTATGAGCAAAATGGGCATGACCCTGGAGATTGAACTCGGAATCACAGGAGGAGAGGAAGATGGCATCGACAACAGCGGCATTGACAATAGCCTGCTGTACACGCAACCTGCCGATGTTTGCTATGCCTACGAAGAACTAAGCAAAATATCATCCAATTTTACCATTGCCGCCTCTTTTGGAAATGTTCACGGCGTTTACAAACCGGGAAATGTAAAGCTGATGCCTGTCATCCTGAAAAATTCACAGGAATACATCAAAGCAAAATTAGGCCTTCAGGATGAACATCCGGTTAATTTCGTCTTCCACGGAGGCTCAGGCTCTTCACACGAAGAAATCCGCGAAGCAATTGGCTATGGCGTCATCAAGATGAACATTGATACAGATACGCAATGGGCATATTGGGACGGTATCCGCCAGTTTGAAGCCAAGAACCACGATTATCT
>CAZGSQ010000203.1:0-4362 GCA_964528535.1 uncultured Tangfeifania sp.
ATATTTTTTGGCCGCTTTTTTCAGCGTACGCAACTGCCAGATGTTGTGCGCCAAAGGTTTCTCGACAATCACATGCTTGCCTAACTGCATGGCTGCCATGGCTGCCGGAAAGTGTGAATGATCAGGCGTACAAACCATTACAGCATCAATCTCTTTGTGCATTTGGTCAAACATGACCCTGTAATCTTTAAATCGCTTCGCCTTTGGCATGGCCTTGAAGGCTTCTGCAGCCCTGTTTTCATCCACATCACACAATGCGACGATGTTCTCGTTCCATTTGGGATCCTGCTGGTTGATCAGTTTGCTCCAGTTGCTCTTCCCCTGGCCTCCAACGCCTACCACGGCAACGTTCAATCTGCCCGACGGCGAGCAGCTCATCAGGTTGGGGATGAAAACTGCACCGGCACTGAACATCGATGCCGATTTGATAAAGTCTCTTCTGGATGAACTCATGCTAAGTTGTTTTTATGATTGTTGTTGATAGAAACAGTTGTTGTCTCGCAAAATCCCGCACAATTTAGTGATAATTAAATTATCTGAAGGTTCAATTTGAATCACTTTAAAAAATAAAATGGAAATATGTTGCAACATATAATGTTTGTACATATCTTTGTAGAAATTTATAAAAATTACATTATGGAAACAAAGATTTCAAAATCGGCGGGCATAGCATCATGGATTATCTCAGGGTTGTTGATGGCGCTTTTCCTTTTCAGTGCCTCCGGGAAATTATTTTTGCACCCCGAGCAAATGGACCAGATGAAACTGGGTAATTGGCGAATAATCATTGCGTTGGGAGAGTTGACATCTGCCTTGCTTTTCCTGTTCCCCAAAACCAACAAATTGGGAACCCTGCTTCTTAGTTCCTACATGGGGGGTGCGATCATCATACACATGACTGGTGGAATGAGTATTGCCATGCCGACAGTGGTACTGTTACTCGTTTGGTTGGTGGCCTATTTGCGTCATCCGGCGCTATTTAAAATCTAATGGAGCATGACCATTGAAGAGGAGCTGAAAGGGCGATTCAGAAACGAATACCACAAGGGAGCTATCAACCTTACCTATACCACCAAACTGTTGAGTTATACATTTCTTCAGGAGTTGAAAAGGTATGGGTTGGCCGAGCAGCAATACAATGTGCTTAGAATTCTTCGGGGTTTTCGTTCAGAGGCGCCACTTTCAATAGGTTTTATAAAGGATAGAATGCTTGACAAGGATTCGGATGTGAGTCGCATTGTGGATAGACTTTTTGAAAAGGGTTTGCTTACCAGGAAGGAGAACGCCCTGGACAGGCGTCAAAAATCAGTCGAGATCACAGAAAAAGGGATGACACTTCTTGACGAAATGTTTGACTGTGAAAAAGCTGCTGATACGCTGTTAAAGAACCTCACTTCGGATGAGGTTCAGGAATTAAACAGGTTACTTGACAAAATCAGGAGCCTATAAACATTGCAAAATGGCCATTGCATATTTTATTGAACAAAAATTTTATTAATTCAAATTTTTTGTAGATATTGGCGGGAAGAGACAACCATCCACTACCCAACGCGAGATGGTGAAACCTAAAATTTCTTTTTGCCATGAAGCGACTTCTTTTTCTGATTATTGTACTTTTTTGTTCACTTTCGTTGTGGTCGCAACTTTCTGTCAAGTCATTTAGATTGCTGCCAGATGTTAAGTTTGCGGGAGACAGTCTTCCTGTTAAGGATCAAAACGGAGATATTTGCGCCCTTATCAAGGTATTAACAACGGAATCGGATTTCAGCTGTGATGGAGGTATGTCCGGAATTGTGCAAAAAATTGTCAAGAGCGATGGATTCTGGCTGTTTATTCCAAACGGGTCGAAACGAATTACCATTTCGCACGACCGACTCGGCGTACTTCGGGATTACATGTACACCGAGCCAATTGTATCGGGTGGTGTGTATGAAATGGTTCTTTCCGGAGAGAAATTGAAAACTATTGTTGTCGAACAAAAGGAAGAGGAGGTAACCATCGTCTGGGTAATTGTTAAAAGCACGCCGGTAGGTGCCGATTTCTTTGTGAATGATGTCAGGAAGGGTGTAACACCGCTAAGTTTCAAAATGGCAAGCGGCAAATATATCTTCCGTCTCGAAAAGCCTAAATACAATAGTTTGTCGGGTGACTTAAGGTTGACCGGAGAAGAGCCTGACGGGAAAAAAGAGGTTGCATTAGAGCTGAAACCGGCTCTGGCGATGTTGAAGATTAATTCTTCTCCTGAGGATGGTGCCACAGTTTCGTTGGATGGGGTGGAGTTGGGAGAAAAGACACCCATGAAATTGGAGAATTTGAAATTTGGTAAATACAGCATCACCGTCAGGAAGGAGATGTTCTTGCCTGCAGTCGAGGAGATTGTATTCAACCAAAATGACACCATTGAAAAGACAGTGCAATTGAAGCCCAACTTCGGCACCGTATCCGTGACAGCCCAGCCGGAGGTTTCCATCTTCATGGACAGCATTCAGGTTGGGAAAGGGATCTTTAAAAGCCGTATTCCTGCCGGGACACATACTTTCGAGGCCAGAAAGGAGAATCTCAAATTCAAAAAGGAGGTGAGAACGGTTCAGTCAGGAGATAACCTAAATATTGTCATGGTGGTTCAAACGGATCAGGGAACCATTGACATCAATTCGGAACCCACCCGGGCCATCGTTTCGATCAATGGCGTAGCCTATGGAAAGACTCCCTATGTCCAGAAAAAAATGGCAATAGGAACTTACAATCTTAAGATTGAGAAAGAAGGATACGAACCGATTGTCATGCCTGTCAAAGTTGAAGAAGCACTTACCTCCACTGTGAGGGTAACTTTGAAAACCATTCCGTTGGTAGCTGCTCCAGCCGACTCTGCCAAGAGCGTACCATCTGCACCAAAAATGGGACAGGATACCGCCAAAACGATCGTTAAGATCCAGAAACAAGTTGAGAAAACTTACAAGCAGGCCGAGAAAAAGGTCATAGAGTTGTTCAAGAAATTGAAATAGTATTGGCCAAAGAACTTCATTTGCCGAAGCAGAAACCAATTCCAAATTGTACTGCCTTTTCCGATTCCTGTTCGAGATTGGAATACATCATCAGTCCGGCAGAGGCAGCAATGGGACCCAGTCGCAAGATTAAACCTCCCTCATAGGCAAGTCCGTCGTTGCTTTTGTTTAGTTTCTGACTGGAGACCGAATTGTACCCAGCTCCCGTGTACATGTAAACATTCCTTCCAAACCGAAAGATGAGTCCTGCAGTGGCCAATTTGGCATCGTAATCTGAGGAGGAACTTTTGTTCCCGGAGATATAAAGTCCTGCCCCTCTCGCTGATCCGTATCGGAATCCCAGACTTGTATAATCACTGAAAGAGAATTGAAGAAACCGAACCTTGTTGTGCCTCTCTGTTCCAGTGTACTTTTCATTTTTGGTCGTTAGCAGGATCTTGGAATCTTCGGCAAGTTTCTGCTCGGCTACAATGGAACCTTTGACATCTGTTTTCAAAGACAAAGTCTCATTGATTTCCGCCGGCTTGCCTTCCCGCACCTGAACTGAGTTTTTGGAAGGATTGTAACCTTCCTTCTCCAGCCTTATTTCATATACTCCAGCCAGGATTTTTTTAATCCGAAGCGGGGTAACTCCTTTTCGTTCTCCATTCAGGTAGACTGTTGCCTCCATAGGGTTGCATTCGACGTCTATATCGCCGAGCTGAGGTTGTGGGGTCAGCAGCAGATGAATGGAATCTCCGAGTTCGATCATCCTGTCGCGCTTGTCAGCATTGTAGAAATCCAGTTGTGTCTCAAAAGAGTGAAGGCCGGTCAGTACCCTACCAGTGTAACTTCCTTTTCCAACTTCCACACCATCAATTAATATGTTGGCCTTTGGTTTGGTTTGCACATCTACAATGCCGTAATTTGCTGCCAATTCAAGTGTGGCATCCAATACGACCCCCACTGCAACCGTCACCTCCATGGTTTTTGGTTGGAAGAGATCTTTTCTAACCGTCACTTTGTGAGCGCCGCTCTTAATTTTGTCGAAAGTGTAAGGGCTCTTTTGTTCCATCTCAACGTCATCAATCAGCACTGTGGCGCCATCTTCAGGAGTGGTAGTAACCTTGATTCCGCCGAAAACGGGTTTTAAAATTTTGTCGAGCACTTTTTTGCCCCTGCTTCCTCTCCTGTGATTTCAAAAGCACCTGATTCGTTGGAATACATCACTTTCTCGATCCGGTAGGTATATGACCCCGGCACCTCCTTGATCTGAATAGGGGTTTTCCCAATGAGCAAATCGTTGATATAGAGATCGGCTCCTGTCGGGGTAGTATTGACAAACAAGGTGGTCGAACGTATTCCTTCGTCGGAAACG
>CAZGSQ010000204.1:0-4288 GCA_964528535.1 uncultured Tangfeifania sp.
ACACATGGTCAATTTAAATCGGCAGAAGGTGGTCAGTTTGACCGAAGTTTGCAATCTTATTGACTGAATCTATATCATTTGACATTTTACCAAATGATATATCGGCATTTTCCAGGACTGCAGAAAGTCTGGCAGCTTCGCGCCTCCACTCATCCGGGATAGTAAATTTGGTCTTATAGATACGGTCATGAGAAATTGAGGCCCAAATGTGCTCGGCAAATGTACGCACTTGGATTTCTGCCTTCATGTTTATAAACTTGGAATCAATTTCGACCTGAAGGAGACTTTCTTCTTTGAGCGAAACAATGTAATGAATTGATCGGTAACCAAATTCACTTATTTTCAACCGAGATTTAGCATCCAGACTGTTGGCTTCGTCAATATTGAAATTCTCCTTTATCAAATGACACATTTTATCAACCTGACTCTGGAAATGTAAAATTACCCTCGCTCCACAGAGGTCAGTCATTTCGACCAATGGATTGGTGTATTTATCTTTACTAATAATTTTGCCCATAAAACTGGAAAGATCCTTCACTCGAACTTGTATCATCGCCAATGAATCGACCTTCTCGGCAGCCACCGTCAAAATTTCTTTGATTATCTTAGAATAATCTTCATAATCAGAGCGTAAACTATCATACTCTTGAATAAATATTTTTTGTTTCGCAATTGGAATTTTCACTCTTAAATATATTTGTTAAATATTAGAATATCTGTAAGTACTCATAGAACTTGCAAGTGAATTTACATCACCTTTTGTGGGTGTTGCCCATGCTCGTTTCATACGATAATTATTTGTTTGTCAATGGCCGAATGGAACTCCATAGTGCCGAAATTTTGATCATTAACTTTGATGTTGTGAAACAACCTGTTCGTTGCATTTGGTTTAGGTATATGGAACTATATTCCCTAAAATTAATGATTTTTAATCATCTTCCAATACTCCTCTGCAGCATCACAATACTTCTATGTACGCCTCAAAATGTTCTATGTACAACAATTGAAGGCTTTGTTGTTGCAAAAAGTGATTTTGCGCCACAACAAATGTCCTTTGTTCGGTCTTCGAAGGGTTTTGCACGCGTTGAAAGGCTCTTTGCAGGAGAAATTTGAGTTTTGCGGTCATTGAGATGGTCTTTGCGGACTTAAAAACTGCCATTGTGTCACTTTGAACCAATAGTTTGGATGGGATTGAAACGAACAAAGGCCAATCAAAGTTCATGATTGGCCTTTTGCCTTATCGTGTACAGCTTTAGGCACTGCAAAAAGGGAAGTTGGAAAGTGGCATGCTACGAGATCAAATTGTAAGAGATGCCGTTGCAGGGACAATCTTTTCTGCCTTGCTTTTGCTGCGCCCCATGTAACCTACAATGATCCGTGCATTGCAGTATTCGTTGTAAAAATCAGGATTATCGAACTGAAATGGGGCCAAATAAACATCGATCACCTCCTTCAGCAATTTGTCCAGCGACTTAAATACATTGCTCACCTTTTGGGTGGAAGATTTTGATACAGTGGTTGCCATTCGCTTCTGGGGAATAGCCAGCTTGAAATCGGAAAGCAACTTTTCTGTTCCATTAAAGTCTTCTTCTGTTAAAAAGAACCTTGCCAACTGTTCGCGCATGGTATTGGCCAGGTTGTACAACATAGTAGCCACATCGAAAAGAATGGGATCCGGCAAACGATTCAAATCGGAGCGTTTGTAGGCTACCCTCACCAGCAAATCGCTGTTTTTTTGCATGGTGGCCAAGGCCTTCAATGCCATTGCAATTTTAAGAATCCGGTTGGTCACTTCCATCCGCAATTCAACTTTGGCCTGGGTCAACCCTTTGTTGTCTGCTACCAATACTTGCTGTTCTGCATCTACGAAGACGATGCCATTTTTGAGCTCTTGGTGCGCAAGTTTCATCTCCTCATTTTTGGAAAAAAGGTCGGAGAACTTGTCAAGTACGAGATCGGCCGAATGGTACATCCGCCCTTTGTTGATCTTGGTCTTTTCCATGATAAATTAAATTTTAAGTTAATGAATCAGCCCCAATCCGTTGTTCAGAATGATGCACCTTTCGGTTCTGACGGTTGTTTGGCGTCTCGATGAAGGATCCAAAAAACACTGGAACCACAATTGGAGGGAAATCATTGGACAACGGTTTAAAAGTTCTGAAACTTACCTTACAAGTTACCGAAATTTTGCGACAAATGCAAAAATAATTGACTCTGATTCGAAGCTATCTCCTTAACAATGAACAATTAACAATTCCAAGAGCCATGCGGTTACCATAATCTATAACCGGAAGCCAACTGCGTACACAATCAACTGAAATCTGTTTAACTTAATAATAAGGTTCAACAGATAACAAATTTCGGGTCCTTCTCCCAAAAATCAAACCCTGCCGCTCTACTCCGCCTAAATTATGCTACATTTGATTTCCCCAAAATCTAACACTTCATGAGGCATTTCCATCTTTTGTATGTCGATGAGCATTGCGAACAACTCTCAGGTCTTTTTGAGGTGGAGGCTACAAACTTAAATTTCGAAATTTTGTACTGCAGTAGTTTGGACGAGGGTCCCGATACATTCAAAGATTACGTCTCCATCATCAATGCCATACGGATAGATATCCATGCAATCTATTCAATGGAAAAATTCCTGGCATTGATGGATTATGCATTGAACAACAAGATTTACGCGCCCATTTTTTTGTTGGCTGATGACAGGATTACAGATTTTGAGGCGATGGTTGCCGGAATGAAAGCTGGGGCCTTTGGCTGTATCTTGAAGGAAAATTTGGATGTGTTGCCGACTTTTCAAATGATTTTAAATGCTGCCATAGGTCTGAATGACGAGCGAAAAGCAAAGAATCAAATTCATTCAATGTCAAGTTTGGAGGCTCCTCCTTTCATCTTGTACCAGGATTCGAACAGGGCTGAAAAAATCTACCGTGCGGTTTTGGGATACAAACATGTTTCTGTTGCCAGCCAATCTTCTCCTGAAGACCATGTTGACTTCATCTCCGGGTGCATTGAGTGGCACAAATACTTTATCTCTAAGATTGGCCTGGCAGGAGATAGTTGTACCTGCAAATTGAAGTTCATAGATTTCCCAACAGGTGCTTCCAGAGGATCAGATTCACAACCACAGCGAGGGGACCAATCATCTCCCCTGCGTTATCCCAACATCAGCAGGCGTTCCCGGCAGGAGTCAGTAGCTTGCCCTGCTGCCCGAACACGAAACAGAAAATGCTTTGAACATAGACAATGAAACCGTTGCACCGTTTGTATTTAAACCGACCCCATAACAATGATTGTGATAGGAAAAGAATTTGAAGATCTTGTCGTAAAAAAGTACTTCGAGATGAAAGAGAGTGGCCTTTTGGAAGACTTTCTTGATAAGGATAGGCTTGGAAATGTAAAGCTCTTTATCAATTCCAAGCCATTATTTATTCTAAGTAGTTTTATCATAAAGAAATCAGATGTACTGTATGTCGGGTCCAATAATTTGTGAATTGATTTAACCTAAACAATACCAACAGAATGTGTAAAAAAAGAAGGACTTTTGAATCGGGAAGATTGGCAGTTACTTCCAAAATTTTCATGTGTATTTGTCTTTTTGGTCTTTCTTGTCAAAAAAATTATGCCCAGGATCCTGCTTCAGAGACTTGGACGACAGCGCATTTTGGAAAAAGATTTATTCCGGCTGTAGAAGCAGGATTTGAAAAGATTGAAATTCCATTTACACAGGATGATCTAAAATATGACGAACTGTCATGGATTATCCCTTATGAAAATAATAGAATTACTGAGTACCATTTAATTCAGGCACTCTATTCGCCCAATGAATATCAGGAAAATGAACCGTTAAGTTTGTCTGACGCAGTAAAGGTCATTCAGGTCGCCCAACTTACAAGCCGGAATTTTCCAGATAACAAACCTTATCACTATTTCAGAACACCTGAAAAATCTATTGTCAAAGGGATAGAGAACTACAAAACAATTTTCTGCGACAGCATTACTTACACAATAATAGATTTACCTGCCAATGTCACAATTGTATCAAAAGGAAAAAAAACGACCTCCTATATAAGCGAGGATGCAGGAGGTATGACTATCTCCATGGATTTAAGTGATATGAATGAAGAAACAATAGGTTGTGGTGTCATGACACTTGTCAAACTGATCAAAACTCCTGAGATAACTAAAAACAAACACAAGACCAATCCGCTGAAAAAGCACGGAAATATTCCATTGTAAAAGAGAGACGGGCTGAAATTTCAGCCCGTCTCTCTTTTAC
>CAZGSQ010000205.1:0-4250 GCA_964528535.1 uncultured Tangfeifania sp.
GAGCTAGCTTCAGGTGACTGGAGTTCAGACGTGTGCTCTTCCGATCTATCCGGCTTGTCCAAATCCAAACACCCTGGGGTTTCTTGCCTTTTGCAGCAACACCGAATTTTGGTCCATCCTTGTTCCAAGGAGATCAAAATACTTCAATTCGGGACGTGAAATCTGATCTCCCTTCCTCACCACAACTGGTTCTGCAAGGGTTGTCTGATCGTTCAGTACCTGCTTTGTGAGAAGGCCCAGAGTGCCCAATCCCGACAGTCGCTCTGAATGGATCTCGCCGATTTGCTGCAGGGTGAGCAGGCTTTCGGCCTTCAACAGTTCGAGGTCCCTCAGGATGATGGTACCGTTTCTAAGACCAGACTCAGCAATGGTGATGCGCTCTTTCAGAATGGATTGCTTCAACTTGAGTACCTCCTCGTTCTCCTTCAGCAGCAGGATGGTAAAATAGAGCTGGTTGACCTTGTCGTGAAGGGCATAGAGTTCTACATCAAGATTTTGCAGATCTGCGGCGAGTCCCGACTTCTCAACTGAACTACTTGCGGCTGACATGCCACCATCGTAAATCGTCTGTTTGACATCCAGGTAGACTTTGTACTGGTCTTTGTAGGGAGATGGAATCGTTACATTGGGAATTGGAACGCTCACCTTGGTAACCTCGCTCTGGTAGGTCGCCTGTCCATTCAGATTCACCTGAGGATTCCATGCCATGCCAATGTTTTGGATCCTGAGATCGCTGATCTCCTGTTGCCTTTTGGGATCGCCCAGCCGCGGATAATTTTCCCTGGCCAACCTGTAACAATCGTCGAGACTGGTGTTGGCCACCTGGCCGTGCACCACACTCGAAGTTATAAACCACAGAATAATAAATGTTCGCTTCATGTTGCTGCTTGAGATTATGCTTTGTTCGATATTTCTTTGTATTAATTATCTGTCGTTTGCACCTCTTCTTGCGATTTGCAGGAAGCTGCTGACAGGTCCGTGCACAGGGCGTTTCTGACAAATAAGGAGATCACCAATTTTCTTTCCTGGAGAAACTGGTCATATTTTACGGGATCGTTCCTGAAAAGTTTTCGTTGGAAAAGCGGCCTGCCAATGTAAGGCATGACAATCATGCCCATCACATTGGCGAACAAATGAGGAAATGAAATGGACCGGATGTGCCCCATCTTAACCTCCCTATCAATCATTTGTTCGACGCGTTCAAAATCCAGACCCTGGTCAGACATAAACCTTGCCAATTGGTCGGGATCCCGGTTGATCTCCCGAAACACAAACTGTGGCAAGAATGGATTTTTAGACATGAAAGCATCGTATTCGGAAACAATCGCTACGATCTTATCCATAAATGGCTGATCTGTCTGGAAGATTCTGATCAACCCCGGTATTAATCTGCTCAGAATTCCATAAAAAAGCTCATTGAAAAGTTGTTCCTTGGAATGGAAATAGTAGTGAAGCAACGCTTTGTTGATTCCCGCTTCATCGGCAATCTCCTGCATCCTGGCACCATCCATCCCTTTTCGGATGAAAACCTTTTGGGCCGCCTGAACAATCTTCTCTTTCGTACTGTCTGAACTCATTTCAAAAAATATTCGCTGCAAAGTTAACCATTTGGTTAAACTATTTGGTTAATTGTCAATTATTTTTTTCTATTTGTTGTTTTTTCTTAATTGCAGTATCTTTGATTCATGATCGTGGGGATTGGGAAGCATCCATAATTCCATCAACATTTTGTAAATTACACGCATTCAAAGTCTTCCCAATTCGTAAATCGCAATTTGTAATTCGAAATTCGTAAATTCTGGATGGAATATAAAAAGCAGCTAACCGGATTAACAGATTCAGAAATTTCTGAGAGTCGGAAAATGCATGGGACCAATCTCCTCACGCCTCCGCCCAGGGCTTCTGTTTGGTCGCTTTTTACCGAGAAATTCGAAGATCCCATCATCCGTATCTTACTGATTGCTGCTTTTCTTTCGCTTGGCATCTCCTTCCTTCACACAGAATTTGCCGAAACGATTGGCATTTTCTTTGCAATTTTCCTGGCTACAGGAGTCGCTTTCTGGTTTGAACTGGATGCCAACAAGAAATTCGACCTGCTCAACAAGGTCAACGACGAGACGCTGGTCAAAGTAATCAGGAATGGAAATATCTGTGAGGTTCCCAAAGTCTCCATTGTGGTGGGCGACCTGGTTTTGCTCTCGACCGGAGATGAGGTCCCTGCCGATGGCTTGTTGATTGAAGCTATTTCTTTGCAGATCAACGAATCATCCCTTACCGGTGAACCTGTCATCACCAAAACCACTACCGAGAAAGATTTTGACGAAGAGGCGACCTATCCTTCCAACCAGGTTTACAGAGGCACTTCTGTGGTTGACGGCCATGCAACAGTCAGGATAACCACGGTTGGCGACCGCACGGAATATGGCAAGGTAGCACGCGAATCCTCCAGGATGTCAGGGGAAGAAACGCCACTTAACAGGCAATTGGAGGTGTTGGCCAAATTGATTGGTGTGGTAGGTTTTGTGCTTGCCGCCATGACCTTTGTGGTCCTTTTCGGCAAGGATATTTACAAAGGGACTACCACAATGACCCTTGTTCAAAAAATCTCGACCACCCTTGTCATTGTTTCGATGATGGTGGCGCTGGTCAAAGTATGGGTGCCGATCCTCCTGGACGGTCTGCATTTCCTCCACAAAAAAGTAGAAATTCCCGGAAATATCGAAAGTGACGGTTGGCTGAAATGGCTCTTGTCCGGATGTGCCACCTTCCTGTTGCTTGCTGCCCTGGTTTATCCTTTTGGCTTCCGGTTGACGCAGCCCGAAGCCTGGGTTTCTCTCGACATTGCCGGGAAAATTTTGTCCTATTTCATGGTTTCTGTGACCCTGATTGTTGTCGCAGTGCCCGAAGGATTGCCCATGAGCGTGACCCTCAGCCTTGCCCTGAGCATGCGCCGCATGTTGCAGTCGAACAATTTGGTGCGTAAGATGCATGCCTGTGAGACCATGGGTGCCACTACCGTGATCTGCACCGACAAAACGGGAACGCTAACCCAAAACAAGATGAAGGTTCACAGCACCAATTTCTTCGTCCTTGAAAATCAACTGCTCTCTGAAGATGTTTGGGGTGACCTTATCAGGAAGGCCATTTCCGTCAATTCGACCGCTTATCTTGATTTTACGAATCCGGCAGACGTACGCTCCATCGGAAATCCGACAGAAGCGGCCCTGCTTTTCTGGTTGCACGACAAGGGATCCAACTACCTCGAAATCAGAAATGACTCGCAGCTCGTTGAGCAGCTCACCTTTTCTACTGAGCGGAAATACATGGCCACCATCATCCGCACTGTCTCGGGACAAAAGGTTCTTTTCGTCAAGGGAGCTCCCGAAATTGTGCTGGATCTCTGTCGGTCGGTTCGACTCTCGGGCAAGACAGTTCCGGTAGCCGAATTCAGACCTGAAGTAGAATCGCTGCTGACCGGCTATCAAAACCAGGCCATGCGCACGCTGGGTTTCGCATTTGAAACCCTCGACGACGACCAGGAAAGGATCGTCAATGGTGAGGTAAAGAGTCCAAATCTGCAATTCTTAGGGATTGTTGCCATTTCCGATCCCGTGCGGGAGGATGTTCCTGCGGCAGTGGCAGAATGTTTGAAGGCCGGCATCGATATAAAAATTGTGACCGGTGATACTCCCGGCACTGCGCGGGAAATTGGCAGGCAGATCGGCATCTGGAGGGAGCAGGAGGGTGAGGAACAGTTGATTACCGGTGTTGAATTCGGCAGGCTCACAGATGAAGAAGCCTCTTCCCGTATCCGGAAATTAACGATCATGTGCCGTGCACGTCCCTCCGACAAGCAACGGCTGGTACAATTGTTGCAAAGGGCCGGATCTGTGGTTGCCGTTACCGGTGATGGGACCAACGACGCACCTGCACTCAATTTTGCCCATGTAGGACTCTCCATGGGATCGGGAACCTCTGTCGCCAAGGAGGCCAGCGACATCACCCTGCTCGACGACTCCTTCAAAAGCATCGCTACCGCCGTGATTTGGGGACGATCGTTGTACCACAACATTCAGCGGTTTATCCTGTTTCAGCTTACCATCAACGTAGCAGCACTGGTGATTGTACTGCTTGGCTCCATCGTTGGCAAAGAGATGCCCTTGACTGTCACCCAGATGCTATGGGTCAACCTGATCATGAACACTTTCGCGGCAGCGGCCCTTGCTTCACTTCCTCCCAACAGGAAAGTG
>CAZGSQ010000206.1:0-4246 GCA_964528535.1 uncultured Tangfeifania sp.
CATTCTCGCGGTTTCTTACAAGCGTTTACGAGCGGAGCATACTGTTTGTAGATAGATCCGGCCTGACCATTTCGGTAGGTCCTGTTCTGGTAATTGTCCAGAACCTGAAGTTCATACCTTCCCTGAAGGAAAATTCCCGAATTGCCACGACCCTGGCTTTCACCAATCACTTCGGCAGGCGTGCGCCATTCGATGTGCAGCTGAAAATCTTCAAATTCCAATTTGCTCTTGATTCCACCGGCACCCCTGACAACCGTCACACAATTGTCTGCCACACTCCAGCCAGAGGGTTCGTTTTTGGCATTTGTCCAGTTGGCATTGAAGCTCTCTGCGGTCCCATTGAACAAAACAATGGCGTCAGAAGGTGCATCTGCAGGAGTTTGGCCAGGAGTGACCACTGCGACTTCGGGATCCCAAAATTCGGTCATCTCGGGTTTCATCTTGGCCAGATCTTCCCTGGAAGGTTCTGTTTTTGCCGCCACAGGTTTTGGCGTTTCAGTTTTTTGGGCGATAGAAGCAAAGGAGAAAAGCATTGCTGCTACGAATAAAAGTGTTCTCATAATTGTACTATTTAAATTGCTAAATCATTCATTACCATGTCAATTTTTTGGGAAGTAGCCATCTCGATGGCATCAAAATCTTCTCTTGAACTTATCGCTGCTTTTACCTCAATGTAGAATTTTATTTTGGGTTCTGTACCTGATGGCCTGACGGAAACTTTTGTCCCGTCTTCCGTAAAAAATTGCAATACATTGGAGGTAGTTTTCTGATGAATCGGCCTTGATTCGCCGGTAATCAGATTCTTCTCCTGCAAAGTCTCATAATCTTTCACCCATTCCAGTCTGGAACCGGCGAGCTGTTCCGGTGGATTGTTCCTGAATTTCACCATCAGTTGTTCAATTTCTTCTGCTCCGGATTTGCCTTTCCTGACAATGTATTTCATCTTCTCTTTCGAGTAGCCGTATTTCAGATAGATGTCCTGAAGCATCTCAAAAAGGGTCAGTTTGTTCTCTTTGGCCCATGCAGCGATCTCTGCCATCAAGGCACACGAGCTCACAGCATCCTTGTCCCGTACAAAATCGGCAGGCAGGAAGCCAAAACTCTCTTCGCCGCCTCCGATGTAAGTCTTCTTTCCCTCATTCTCACGTATTACCTCTGCAATATATTTGAACCCAGTGTAGCAGTCGTAAAATTCGACCCCGTTTTTTGAAGCGATTTCTGCAACGAGTTCGGAGGTGACAATCGTTTTAACAACATACTCTTTCCCGGTAAGTAATCCAAGCTGTTTTCTTTTAGTGATGATGTAATAAAGAAAGATCAATACGGTTTGGTTCCCATTGACAAGGATAAATTCCCCCTTGTCGTTTTTAACGGCAATACCCAATCGATCGGCATCCGGATCTGTTGCCATCACCAGGTCGGCATCTACCTCGACAGCTTTTTGAAGCGCAAGCGCAAGTGCAGCAGGCTCTTCCGGATTGGGAGAGATCACAGTTGGGAATTCGCCACTCACTACATCCTGTTCTGGAATGTGAATAACGTTGGTAAAGCCCATTTTGGCAAGCGCCATCGGGACCAAATTCACCCCAGTACCATGGATTGGTGTATACACAATTTTAAGGTCGTGCTGTTTGATGATAGACTCAGGAGACAACGAGATTGAGACAACTTTTTTCAGGTAGCTTTCGTCCATGTCCGATCCGAGTGGAACTATCAGATCCGCATTCCCTTGAAAAAGGATATCCTCTACCTTCACTTTACCAACCTCGGCAATGATATTCAGATCGTGCGGCTCTACAATTTGAGAACCATCGTCCCAATAGGCTTTGTAACCGTTGTACTCTTTGGGATTGTGGGAGGCAGTGAGAATTATCCCGCTTTGAAGTCCCAATTCTCGGATGGCAAAAGAGAGTTCAGGTGTTGGCCTGAGTGATTCAAAAAGGTACACCTTGATCCCGTTGGCCGAAAAAATTGCCGCTGCTGTCTCAGAAAATAACCGGCTGTTGTTTCTGCAATCGTGACCAATGGCAACACCTATCTGTGGTAAATGGGCGAATGCTTTCTTTAGGTAGTTGCTAAGTCCCTGTGTAGCTGCACCAACGGTGTAAATGTTCATGCGGTTGGACCCAACGCCCATGATGCCCCGAAGACCACCTGTTCCAAATTCGAGATCGCGGTAGAAAGCATCAACCAGATCGGCCGGATCTTCTTTCTCCATTAATTTGCTAACTTCAGCCTTGGTGTTGGCATCGTAGTTTCCACTCAGCCATTCCTGAGCTTTCAGCATTACATTTTCGGGAATTTCATTTGTTTTCATCTTCTTTCAGTTTGATCATACATGATTTCAGACTATCTCTCCAATAGGGAATTTCGATGTCAAAAATAGTTTTGATTTTTGACTTATTCAAAACAGAATAGGCAGGGCGGGAAGCAGGAGTGGGATAAGCCGATGAGTCAAGTGGTATGACTTTACAGCTAATTTCCGGAGCATTCTCAAAAATAGCAAGGGTAAAATCAAACCAACTCGCCACTCCCTCGTTGGAGTAATGGTAAATACCCGAAATAAACCTACTGCTGTCTTTTGCCGTTGAGCCAACTATTTTTAACAATACCTCCGCCAGATCACCGGCATAGGTAGGTGTGCCAATCTGGTCGGAAACAACTCCCAGCTGATCTTTTTCTTTGCCGAGACGCAACATGGTCTTTAAAAAATTGTTGCCATATGCCGAATACAACCAGGAAGTACGGATGATGATGGATTTGATCTCCGATCGCAGGATTGCCGTTTCACCTTCCAGTTTCGTTATTCCATAAACAGATTTTGGTCTGACAATATCTTTTTCATGGTAGGGAGTCGATTTGGTACCATCAAAAAGATAGTCAGTGGAAATATGAATCAGTTTTGCTCCACTTTTTTTACAGGCATTGGCAAGGATAGCAGGTGCGCGGTGATTGAGCTTTTCGGCCAAAACCTCCTCTTTCTCTGCCTTATCGACCGCCGTGTAAGCGGCGCAATTGATAACTATGGAAGGCTTTTCAAGGTCGAAAAAGGAGTTTACAAGATCTTCGTCACAAATATTCAGCTCTTCGATGTCAGTAAAGACGAAAGTGAGTTCAGGATATTTTGCCGAAATATCCTGAATTGAGCGACCAAGCTGGCCTTTAGCTCCTGTAACGATTATTTTCATACTGCTGCCAAATTGAGATTTCCGATTGGGAAAAGTAAAAGTAATAGAAATGATGAGATGACCAACCTTAAATTTTCTTCTAATTGTTTCAGAAATGTTCTTTTTGCTATTTGGCTGTATGCCTTTCAAATGCGAACCATTTTTTCCTAACGGGAAGCTAAACGATCCTGCCTGACCAGTTTGCAAAGGGATTTCTTGACAAGCTTGAATTGTAATATTTTACCAAGCCGGTGACCTCATCGCCCAGCCAATCGGGTTTGCTAAAAGTCTCGTCCTCCTGTTGAAGTTCAATTTCTGCTACGACCAATCCTGTGTTTGTACCTGTAAATTCATCCACTTCGAAGGTGTGCTGACCAAGTTTGATTTCATAACGGACCTTCTCAATGATTCCGCTTTCACAAATTAGCATAAGTTCTTCTGCCTCTTCAACGGAAATCTCTTTTTCCCATTCAAAACGAGAGATACCGGATGCTCCAGAGGCTCCTTTGACGGTAAGATAGGCCAAATCACCTTTGATTCTCACCCTCACCGTTCGTTCAGGATCAGATGAAAGATATCCCTGTACAATTCTGAATGAGCAACAGGATTCCCTCCTGAAAGCGTCATTCAGCACCAAAAATTTCCGTTCAATCTCTTGTGCCATAAATTTTTAACTTATTATTTGGATTTGGATGATGTACTCTTCAGTGATGTTGGAAGGTAGTAATTTTTTTTGGAGCCTCACTCTATTTTCCTGTTTTTAAACATTTGGGTTTGGGCATTCAATCATTTCCTAAATCGGTACAATTTTTTATTCGACAATGTTGGTAATCAAGCGATTGATTCTCCAATATTTTTTGACAAGCCAGTTTGAATTCTTAAGAAATATTCCTACCTTTGCGCCCATTCAAAATAATGTCTAATTTATTAATTTCAGGAGAATCTAAAAATGAGTGAAATTATCGAAAACCAGGAGGCAAATGAGCCGGTAGAAAATTCTGCCGTTGAGTCAGTTGTTCCTGAAGTAACAGAGGAATTACCCGTGGTAGAAGAGGTGGCCAATGCAGTCGAAGCACCGG
>CAZGSQ010000207.1:0-4186 GCA_964528535.1 uncultured Tangfeifania sp.
CCCTTCGGCAAGCGCATGAAGTGACAATTTCAGCGCTCTCCTTCTCATTTTCACCTTGTCATTTCTCCCACCCGTCCCCCATCGGCTGGCTCAGGGAGCGGATTGATCGCCCTCTCAGGCATATAGTTGCATCAAATTTCCAAAATAATCGACATTCCAGCCATCTGCCATATTCTCGAAGGCATTGTCGGGAATATTGGTTTGGAGCAGTTCCACCAGTGTTCCTTTTCTGTCGGGGTGTATTTTGATGGTGACGATAGAATCGGCCTCTTCTCCAAAGAACCATTTCTGAACAATCAGCTTGTCCTGGACAAATTCGAGGTTTTCGCCGGTAATGGCGCCGTCCCAGATTTCGAATTCACTACCTGGTTCCGTACTCATTACCGCCGGCTCTCCTGTCCAGATTTCTATCATTGCAGGATTTGTCATCGCATTGTAAACATCTGCGGGAGAGGCGTTTAAAGTGTAACGTTGTTTGAATTCTTTCATGGTAAGAAGTGACTAAAGTGACTAAAATGACCAAAGTTAAGACTTGTTATGAAGATCTGGAAATTAAAGGGAAAATTTATAAAAAACCGCTAATTTTGATGATCTTTAAACATTAGTCACCAACTTTGGTCACTTTAGTCACATGATTCACTTTAGTCACTTTGTTCACTTTGTCTCACTTTATCTTACCTTTTCATGAACAAATTCCTACTATACTCACGCCTCGTCAAATTTGAGCACACCATTTTTGCCATGCCCTTTGCGTTGGTAGGGTTCTTTATGGCCATCATGGTAACAGATCAGGTGCAATTTTGGAGGCTGCTGCTCGAGATCGTCCTTTCGATGGTGTTTGCAAGAAATGCGGCGATGGGTTTTAACCGCTACCTCGACCGTCGTTTCGATGCTGCCAATCCGCGTACTGCCAATCGTGAGATCCCGGCAGGACTGGTTTCTGCCCGATGGGCACTGGCATTTGTCCTTGTCAATGCCGCACTTTTCGGAATCGTCACTTTTCAGATCAACACCCTCTGCTTCTTCCTTTCGCCTTTTGCCCTCTTTGTTATTTTGGGGTACAGCTTTACCAAGAGGTTTACGCCATTGTGCCACTTTGTGCTCAGTCTCGGACTTTCTCTGGCTCCAATCGGAGCGTGGCTGGCAGTAACCGGCTATTTTGCGTTAGCGCCGCTGCTTTTTTCGGGTGTGGTCTTCTTTTGGGTGAGCGGTTTCGACATCATCTACGCCTGTCAGGATGTTGAATTCGACAAGCAATACAGGTTGCAGAGTATTCCGGTGCTTGTTGGGATCAGGAAAGCTTTGACTATCTCCTCTATTCTTCATGCATTTTCGATGATCCTGGTGATTTTAGCCGGTATGGAATTGGAATCCGACTGGATTTTTTGGGTTGGGACCCTGCTCTTTGCTGTATTGATGGTCTACCAGCACCTGATCGTTAAGGCCGACGATCTATCCAGGGTGAACCTTGCTTTCGGCACTACCAACGGGATCGCCGGTGTGATTTTCGCAGTTTTTGTGATTCTGTCGCTCTATTTCTGATTTCCGAATGACGGGTCCAAAGCGAAAACGCTATTGAATGGTTGGTTACGTTCTATTTTCGATGCCTTACATGCGATATTCGATCCCTTACGTTCAATATACGATCCCTTACATGCAATATACGATCCCTTACGTTCGATATTCGATGTCTTACATTCAATATACGATCCCTTACGTTCGATATTTGATGTCTTACATGCGATATACGATCCCTTACGTTCGATATTCGATGCCTTACATGAAGTTTCTTGAGATTTACGCGTACATGGAGGAATCTTTAGGTGTGACGGGTTTCTGCTCCTACTCCACTGGTTATTTCACCCATGGCAAAGTTCATACCAACAATGTTCGCTAATAAGAGCTGTCCAGCGCAATACTGGTGCCCAACCGCATGCCAAAATGCTTCTGCATTTTAGTCTCCTCTGGCAGAAATCCTGCGCTTTTGTAAATAAATCCTAGGTCTACGGAAATTCCCTTATGCTGTTTTCCGAGGCGTGTCAGAAAAAAATATCTGCCTACCCACTCCACTGCCCCGCCAAATTTAGCCCGGCTGTCGTTAAAATCCAGGTTAACCGGCTGGTTCCAAAGATGAATGTTGACAGATGATACCAACCTAGCTGTTACTGAATAATCTTTAATTCCTACACCACCAGCCAAAAACCAATTGCCCTTGTTTTGATATTCCCTGAGATAGCTATCGATCATCAATCTCTTCTTGTATTTTAACCACAGATTTTCATCTACAAAATCCCCAAACGGCGACATGGCATGACCCATTCCGAAATTGATGCTCCAATATTCGGACAACTGGATATTTGGAATCCCTAAAATATTGAGATTGATTAGATTCAACAAGGAGCGGTATCCAATTTTATGTAAATAACTAACCTCCTCCGTCGTCAAATCAGCATACCTGGTATACCTTTGAAAAGTCATGGCAGGCCTGTGCAAATGTCTGATAAGACCATACACATCGTTTCCAACTATATCGCGGTTCAATTCGTCTGATTCTTCTGGTCCATCAACGTCATACTTAACAAAACCCATCAGGTAATATTGTAGGATCATCGCCTTTCGCATCAGGTATTCGACAGCCAGGTTCCGGAATTTTACGCTTTCAAATGCAAAAAGAGCCTCTTCACGGCGGGTAAGCATGTAGTCTGATTCGAGGCCCGAACTGTAGAGTCTGGAAAAATCCGAAAAATCATTGTCACGAAGTTTTTTTAATGAATTGTCAGTCACCCCTTCGATGTAGCCGCCTCTTCTGGACAAGAAGAACGGTTGCGAAATTGAACCTATGTTTTTGGATACCAGGATAGATCGGTGGCCCTCTTCGTGTGTCAAGGGGATGAAGAAAGCAAAGTTAAGAAAGGCCTGCAGGAGGTAGTTTGTTCGGTTTGAAAAATAGGACTCCATCTGTTGTGAATAAAGCCGGTAACCACTCAGATAGTTCTCGTTAAACTGCCTCATGGTAAATAGCCGGGAAGGAGAATCCTGGATGATAAATGAATAAATCGCTTTTGGGCTGACAGAAAAATGTTGAATTGAATCATTTTCCTCTCCCTTCAATTCGTGAAATGCCAAATAAATAGACTGATTAGGCACAACATTCTTTTGATCATAATATTATATTTGGGCTCGAATTTTTGACTTCTTGATTAATGCGGAGCGCACATACAACCAAAATGGTGAACGTAGCATTCAAGATTCCAATTCTATTCGGTACAATCTTACAAAATTCGTAATTGATTCGCAATTTCCAATTTTATTCCTCATCCATCCTCTTTCAACGTTTGCGTGTTCCGTCTGAATGGTAGATTTTCTCCTTTTCGAATATTTGTTCGCAGACGGCGCTCCTGGCAACCTTTCTGATTCCGGGTTTCACCCGGGGCAACAAATATGCCGCCGCTAATGCGGCTGGATTCACGCAGGATGGGTATAGTGGTCGAAGAATACAGGCAATCAATCAATTGGTCACAATCCCCTTCAAGTCACAATTCGTAATATTTCCGTAAGTCGTATTGGAGTCGCAATCTTTTCGTTTTCCCCTTCGTACCAGTTGTCACCATGTCCCCAAGCCCCCCCCTTCGACAGGCTCAGGGACCGGGGTTAATCGTCTAACAATGAATACCCTTAGACCCTTCGGCAGGCTCAGGGGAGTCCAGGCTCTTGGTCATCCGCTCGTCTCTATATCCCCATGTCCCGTCAGAACTTGTAATTAAATCCCACCGTAAAAAGCTCTTTGAACTGCCACTTGGCTTTTTGGTCGATCTGCACGCCGTTGGCGTCGGTGATCGGAAACTTGACGTTGTAGTCGTAAATGACCTGCGACATGATTCTGGAGCTGATGTGCTGTGTCACCTGCATCACCAGCGACTGTTCCCAGTCGACATTGAATTTTTGGAAGGTATAGCGGTAGTTGTTGAAAATTTCGGCGCGGGTATCGTAAATGATGTTTTCGAGGATGGGGTAATGCCAGGCCATCTTCACAATGGCACCCGGCTCCCACAGGTTTTTCTTGCCCGGTTCAACACCGAAATGGCTTGGATTGATCAGCGATGTATCTTTGATGAAAGTAGATTTGGAGGTAAGTGGGGATAGATCGGAAGAGCACACGTCTGAACTCCAGTCACCTGAAGCTATC
>CAZGSQ010000208.1:0-4114 GCA_964528535.1 uncultured Tangfeifania sp.
GAATCGAAATGAAAAAAGGGAGAAAAGATATAGAATACTACGAGGATGCAATTGCCGGAATTGACAGGAAGCTACTCAATTATCTCAATTCTGCCTACAAGATCCTGCACCTTAACGGTTATTACGATGGTGTCAAAGATGCAAGGGTCATTGCCGAAGGGTTCAACCTGGCTTATTCAATTATTGAGCGCATAAAACCTGCGGCGTAATCTCACAATTCCCAAGGATCAATCAAAATCAACCATTGCTTTCATCACCCCATCCCTATATTCAGTCACCAAATCGAATGCCTCTTTGGTACGGGAAAACGGAAAGCGATGGGTCGCCATCTTGCCGACATCTATCCTTCTGCTCTCCATCAGCTCCAGCGTCTCTTCCACGGTATGATTCTGCCTTCTCACATTTTGAACGCAGATCTCCTTGTGCCGCATCTGGTCGACAGGAAAACTCCATCGGTCGAATTCGGGAATACCAATCAACATCAGTTTTCCTCCGGGTTTCAGCAACGCGACAGCCTGGTTGGTGGCCTCCTGCTTGCCGCAACATTCGAAGACAACGTCCAGTAGCAGCGGCTCACGAGACGTGATCTCACGAACAATAGCTGTTTTTTCAGGATTTCCGGCCCAAACAGCGCCGCACTCCCTGGCAATCTGAAGCCGTTCTTCAACCAGATCTGTCACGAAAATTTGAGTCGCCCCTTTGGCCATTGCCGATAACAGTACACTCATCCCGATAGGACCAAATCCCAGGATGCCGACTGTTGCACCGTTCATCTGAATGGATTGATTGACAGCATACAATCCGATGGCCAGCGGTTCGCTGATGGCGGCTTCAGTGTAGGTCATGGCATCAGGGATCTTGAAGCAACTCTTCTCGGGCATCACCAAATATTCTGTTAGACAGCCGTCGGCCTGATCGGGACAACCCAGGAAACGTAATTTTCGGCAGGTATGCGGCCGACCCACTTTGCACTGGTCGCATTCACCGCATGGCATGGCCGGCTCGATGGCAATCCGGTCGCCCGGTTGGAGCGCTGTTACTGCAGATCCAACTTCGATCACTTCGCCTGCCCCTTCATGCCCTACCGGAAAGGGATATTTTACCACCTGACTGCCTATTTTCCCCTGTGTATAGTAGTGGACATCCGAACCGCAGACACCAACGACTTTCATTTTGATCAGCACATCGTTTTCATGCTGAATTTCAGGCATCGGAATCTCTACCATTTCCATCTGCCGGATACCGGTCAATGCCATTGCTTTCATGATGCAATAATTTAATTTAATCAAATGTAATTTTCATTTTTCATTTCCTGCTCTATAATTCTGTAAATCTCCTCATAGCTCCTCGCATCCATCAGTTGCACACGCAGTTTGCTGGCGTCGGCGAAATCGCTGGTGTAAATTTTGAAGAACCGTTTCATGATGGTGATTCGCTTCTGCTTTCCCCAGGTTTCATCGAAGAGCCGGGTATGAAACAACAATTGCCTTAATTTCCCGGATTTATCGGGTGCCGGCTGGTTGGGCTGAAAGAACCAAGGGTTGTGAAAGATGCCCCTGCCTACCATGATGCCATCGACACCGTATTTTTCGGATAATTCCAATCCCTGTGAGACAGAGTTGACATCACCATTGCCAATGAAGATGGTCTCCGGACTCAGCTCATTTCTCACCTGAACTCCCTTGCCAATTTCATCCCAGTCGGCCAATCCGTCCGACTGTTGCTTTTGTGTCCTGCCGTGAAGGATCACCGCGGCAGGTCTCGTCTCCATCACAGTTGCCAGCCACTTTTCAGTCTCGTGCCTTCGGATGCCCGTCCTGGTTTTGACGGAGACAGGCAAATGCGTGGCTTCCTGCGCAGACAGAATGATCTCTTTGGCCAGATCGGGCTGGTCGATGAGCGCCGAACAGCATCCGTTTTTTACCACTTTCTTTACGGGACAGCCCATGTTGATATCGATCCCATCGCAGTCGTACTCCTGCGTGATCTCCCTTGCAATTTTAGAAAAGAGTTCTGGGTCCTTGCCCCAGATCTGAACAACAAATCGGATGTTTTTCTGCTTGAGCAGCGCACGCTCTGTTTCACTTACCAGCAACCTGTGCCCGACATTGAGCTTGCCTACCGGATGGTTGAGCCCATCGACTGAGGCAAATTCGGTATAGAGTACCTGCAGGTACCGGGGATCGGCCATGCCTGCCACCACCTCCCGAAAGACGGTATCTGTCACATCCTCCATTGGAGCCAGTGCGAAGAAGGGTTTTGGAAGCTGTTGCCAGAAATTGGGCATAAAAATGTGTTTGATTATGGTGCTAAATTCCCCTTTGTCAACTTCCTGACAAGGTCTGTCTCTTCTTGTTTGTATGGGGTACCATCCGGTCTGAAGATCTCATTAAACCATAGTTTGGGTTCTGGTTCCTCATTGATGGGTTTGTCCCAGGCATATTTGGTATTCGATTTCCCGGCTACGAGCCCCCAGTTGGTGGCAGTACCTGGATTGAAATTGGATCCCCGAAGCCAGCCATGGTCACCGCTCCACTTTTGAGCCTTCTCAATGGACCATCGTTCCGTCGAATTTTTTGACATCGTATTTTGTGGGAAAGAGGCCATTGCCAGACATCCGCCAACCAGCAGCAACATCAATCTTCTCATTGGTTAAACATTGTTCTTGTCATAGAATTGCATGAATTGGGTGCCCCTGTTACCTGACTACTTTTGAAACTTTAATGGTCCATGCGAAATTACATGGCGGTTTCTTCCTGAGAACTTCAGGAATTGAAACGACAAATCCCTCACCTTCCGCTTTCCACTTCAGCGCGACTTTGCTTCCAAGCACTGTAACTTTTGCCCCTTTTGCCGGCTGCAGTGATTTGATGGTTACCTTACCAGGAAGGTTCTCTTCATCTTTTCCCGCAAGGTAGAGAAAATAGACCGTCCCATTTTCCTGCTGTGTCATGCAGATGTTGTTCTCTTTGAAAGGGGCGATCGCCTTGCTGTTGTAAATGGCCTCCCCATTCACTTTCAGCCAGGATCCGTAAGCCTTCAAGAGGTCGTAGGCTCCTTGCTGCCAGGTGCCATCAGGTCCCGGCGCGATGTTCAGCAACAGGTTACCACCTTTGGCGACTATATCTATCAAAGTATGAATTCCCTCTCGTCCACTCATGTATTTGGCGTTGGGTGTATACGACCATCCACCACCTGAAATGATACAGGATTCCCATGGATAGGGAAGTGTCTTCTCGGGGACCCTGTTTTCGGGCGTCAGGTAATTCTGGTTCTTGCCATGCACCGCACGGTCAACGACAATAAGTCCGGGTTGTTTGGTGCGCACCCTGGCGGCAAGCTCATCCATGCGGATATCCTGGTTTACGATTTTGTGTTTCAGAAATCCGGAAGGAGTCGCCTCGATTTGACGCTTGTACCAACCGGAGATGGCTTCTTTCGAGTTCTTCTCCACCCAGCCGCCGTCAAGCCACAGAATGTCCATTTTGCCGTAATCCGACATCAGCTCCATAATCTGGTTGTGGGTGAAATCGATGTACTTGTTCCACTTTTCAGGATACAACGCCGGGTCATAGTTCACATTCCGGTCGAGTGGCGGAAAATAAGGATCCCAATAGTCTTTGCAGTTCCAGTCGGGTTTGGAGAAATAGGCACCCGTCCACAACCCTTCGGCACGAAAGGCATTGAAAACCTCTTTTGCAATGTTTGCCCTGGGGTTGGAATGAAAGGCGCAATTGGTGGAAGTCACCTTGTAATCGGTGTATTTGGAGTCGAACATGCAGAATCCATCGTGGTGCTTGGTGGTAAATACCACATACTTCATACCGGCCTCTTTGGCTGCGGAAGCCCATTTTGCAGGATCAAAACCTGCAGGATTAAAGGTCGCCTGAAGTCCTTCATACTCCTTTTTGTAAGCGTTGTAGTCCATGGGGCTGGCTCCCCTGGTCCGTTTGCACCATCCTTCATCCTCCGGACACAATGACCACGATTCGACGATACCCCACTGGCTGTAGGTTCCCCAGTGCATCAGCAGACCGAATTTGATATTCTGCCATTCGGCCAGTTTCTTCAAAACCAGCGGATCCGTCTCCGGGACATATCTTTCATCTTCGTA
>CAZGSQ010000209.1:0-4102 GCA_964528535.1 uncultured Tangfeifania sp.
ATTTAAAGCAGAATGGGAATTGTTCCTGAAACATGTGGTCAAGGACGAACCATTCCATTGGACCTTGCTCGAAGGTGCGAAAGGGGTTCAATTGGCTGAAAAAGGTCTTGAAAGTTGGGCCAAACGGAGCTTGGTGGAAATTCCGGAAATCGTGGGAGCAAGGGGCATGGGGCAAGGAACAGGGAGCTTGGGCGGAGACCGGAGAACGAAGAAAGGTGAACCGGAGTTGGGCAATTTGAAATATTGGGTTATATTAGGGAATGCCGTATTGAATAGGTGCTTGAACAAAAGCACCGGAGGTGAGAAATATTTGTAGAAAAAAGAACGACACCCCAATATTGCGATGCAATATGAAAGTTGTTGAAAGATTGAATGGTTCAAGCGCCGCAAATGGATGGTTGAAAGATGGGAATGTTACAAAAATGTAATTTTTAATAAGAACATACACAATGAATTACCGTATAGGTTTGGGATATGATGTCCATCAGTTGGCTGAGGGCGAATCGCTTTGGTTGGGTGGTATTCAGATTCCGCATTACAAAGGGCTGGTAGCACATTCAGATGGGGATGTTTTGCTCCATGCGATCTGCGATGCGCTTTTAGGGGCTGCCAAACTTCGCGATATTGGTTTTCATTTCCCCGACACCTCCTCCGATTTCAAAAATATCGACAGCAAACTTTTGCTTGCCGAGACTTACCGGCTTGTTAACGAAAAAGGGTATTTCCTTGTGAACCTTGATGCTACCATTTCGGCACAACGCCCTAAACTGAAAGATCTTATTCCCAAAATGGAGGAAACGATTGCTCATGTTTTAAATGTTGACGTTGAAACCATCAATATTAAAGCAACTACAACTGAAAAACTTGGATTCGAAGGACGTGAAGAAGGGATTTCGGTGCAAGCCGTTGTGCTGATCGAAAAATCAATAGCCACTTCCTTAAGGTAATGACTATTGATTTCCAATGGTTTATGATTATAGCTTAATACCTGTATTTTTAAGAAACTAAAATGACACAACTCTATTCTACCCTGGCAGAAGTCTATCATGAGATGTACCAACATGTTTTTGATTATGATGCTGAGTTTAAATTTTATGACAAAATTTTAAAAAACAACCACAGCTATAAGATATTGGAGATTGGATGCGGTTCCGGGATGTTGGCACGTCGGTTCCTCGAAAATGGTTATGATTACCTTGGCCTCGATTTATACAATGAAATACTTGGTATTGCTCGTCGCGAAGTCCGATCGGACAGGTTTGTTCAAGGCGATATGCGCAACCTTACATTCCACTCTCAGTTTGATGCAATCTTGATTACAGGACGATCTCTCGCTTATGTAATTGAAAATCATGGGATAACGAGTACTTTTGAGGGAATCTATAATTCATTGATTAACAGTGGATTACTTGTATTCGGTATTTTCGATGCCAAACAGATATTCGACAACTTCGATGGTTTCGAACAAAGCATCGAACATGGCAACAAGATAATCAGGAGGATAAGTCATTTGGAAAAGAACCTCGCTACAGGCTGGTCATGGGACTGGACTGCCAGGTACATCATCGAACAGGATGGAAATGTTTCTGAATATGATGATGTTACAACACTTCGTGCTTTTACCCATGATGAAATTGAACTTTTCCTGAAATTGTCGGGATTTAATATTGTTGAAGCAATCGATGAGGGAAAGGCCTTTACGATTGTTGCAAAGAAGCGATAAAAATCAAAAGCCACCACTTTAAAGTGGTGGCTTTTGATTTTTTATCTTGAGTGATAGTCTCACTTGAAGTGAGGCTATCACTACAAATTGAATATTAAGTTATTACCAAAGGATTTTTAATCCTCTCTTCCATTAGGGCAATCTCAAATACATCTCCCACATTTTCGACATAATGAAAGGTCAAGCCTTTGACATAAATTTCCTTGACTTCCTCGATATCTTTCCTGTTCTCTTTCGAGATGATGATCTCTTTGATCCCTGCCCGTTTTGCAGCCAGGATTTTTTCCTTTATCCCGCCTACTGGCAGCACCTTTCCCCTAAGGGTAATTTCACCAGTCATTGCCAGCCCTTTTTTGACCTTTCGTTGGGTAAATGCAGAAGCCAGAGAGGTCGCCATTGTGATCCCTGCCGAAGGACCGTCTTTGGGGATAGCACCTTCCGGCACATGCATATGGACGTCCCACTTTTCAAAAACTTCTGGTTTTAATCCCAATTGGCCACAATGCGATTTTAAGTATTCCAGAGCAATTGAGGCAGATTCTTTCATTACTTCGCCAAGATTGCCAGTAATCGAAAATTTGCTTTTACCCTGGCTCAGGCTCGTCTCTACATAAAGGATTTCACCACCGGCTGAAGTCCATGCAAGGCCTGTAACTACACCGGCATATTCGTTCCCTTCATAACTCTCCTTTGTGAACCTTGGTATCCCAAGGTAATCGCGGGTTTCAACAGGGCCGATTTTCTTGTTGTACTCCTCCTCAAAGGCAATTTTCCGGGCTACCCGCCTGATTACCTTTGCGATTTGCTTGTCCATTTCACGAACACCGGACTCCCTTGTATAATCTTCGATCAGCCGGACTAGTGCGTCCCTTGAGAATTTTACATTGTCTTTGGTAAGTCCATGGTTTGCCAACTGCCTTGTTACCAGGTGACGTTTGGCAATTTCAATTTTTTCTTCGAGCAAATAGCCGCTTACATCGATCAGTTCCAACCGGTCGCGTAAAGCAGGGTGGATGGTACTTAATGTATTGGCTGTTGCAATGAACATCACACGGGAAAGATCGAAATCAATGTCCACATAATTATCGTGAAATTCGCTATTTTGCTCAGGGTCAAGAACTTCCAATAAGGCAGATGCCGGATCGCCATGAAAATCGTTGGAAACTTTGTCAATTTCGTCCAAAATAAAAACCGGGTTGGACGTTCCTGCCTTTTTAAGGTTTTGCATGATCCTGCCAGGCATTGCCCCAATGTAGGTCTTACGATGGCCACGGATTTCTGATTCGTCATGAAGCCCACCCAAACTCATCCTGACAAATTTGCGCCCCAGCGCCCGTGCTACAGATTTTCCTAATGAAGTTTTACCAACACCAGGAGGGCCATAAAGACAAAGAATCGGAGATTTCATATCTCCTTTTAATTTTAGGACGGCAAGATGCTCAAGAATACGGTCTTTTACCTTTTCGAGACCGTAATGATCTTCATCCAGGATTTTTTCTGCGTTTCGCATGTCAAAATTGTCCTTTGAATAGACATTCCATGGAAGGTCGAGCAATGTATCAAGATAACCAACCTGGACCGAATATTCACCGGCAGCAGGATTCATTCGGCCGAGTTTGGAAACTTCCTTTTCAAAAACAGCCTGAACTGCAGGGCTCCATTTTTTCTCAAGGCTCCGTTTTTTAAGATCGGTAATCTCCTGTTCTGAAGGATTGCCCCCCAACTCGTCCTGTATAGTTTTGATCTGTTGATGAAGAAGATATTCGCGCTGCTGCTGGTCCATATCCACTTTCACTTTTTTCTGGATATCCTTTTTAAGCTCGATCATCTGAACTTCGCGGATCAGATAGGTGAGCAACTTTGTGCTCCGATCCCGAAGATCATCGAACTCAAGCAATTCCTGCTTTTCTAAAGCACTGAGATCAGTATTGTTGCATATAAAATTGATCAGAAACGTGGCATTTTCAATGTTTTTTACTGCAAATTGAGCCTCAGGTGGAATGTTCCCTGACGATTTTACAATTTTGAGGGCCATATCTTTCAGGGAACCAACCAATGCATTAAACTCGCGCATTTTGGTACTTGGAAGGATATCGTTCAATACCAGAACAGTAGCCCGTAGGTAAGGAACTGTCTCAGTGATACCATGCATCCTGAATCGCCGTTTACCTTGTATAATTACTGAAGTGGAACCATCTGGCATCTCAAGGATTTTTAAGATCTCAGCCATCGTTCCAACCTGAAACAGATCATCGGGATTGGGGTCTTCAATTTGTCCGTCTTTCTGGGCTATGGTACCAATCAGCTTATTTCCAGCATATGCTTCACGGACAAGCAACAACGATTTTTGCCTTCCAACACTAATCGGCATCACAACTC
>CAZGSQ010000210.1:0-4102 GCA_964528535.1 uncultured Tangfeifania sp.
TTACCAATTTTGAAGGGTACAAAAATCTTTTGGTTTGGATGCCATTTTTGACCATGAATCAGCTATTTATCGGCTGCATTCTTGGTTTTTTAAGAATAAAATTTGGTTTGATCTGGAGTATCATTTACCACGCTCTCAACAACTTGATATTTATAGGAATGGCTCTATTGTCGATCAATTCGATACCCGATTACTATTTTCAAGGCGATTCCTACTCGGTTTCAATTAAAAAAGTTGCCAAACCAAATTATATTCAAGATAATGTGTTTCAAATTGTTCCTGGCAGAATTGAATTCAAAAACTACAAGTTTTCGGAGGCATTGAAAGTATTGGAAGATAAACCTGAAAAATACATCTTAGCAGGAAATTACAGCGGATTTTATGTTGATATCAATTTCCATTCCAAGGCGATAATGCACCAACCTGACTCTGCAGAAAAAATTGTAATCGATCATATTCCGAAAGCACTATCCCTGAAAATCAAAAAGCAGTCAAAGGCAAAAGAGGTTTTGGAACCATATATTGCGGATACATTAAAATACAAGACCGCTGTTGCTGTCCACACCAATGCGAAAACGCACATAAGTTTAAGGCAGCTATGTCGTTCCCTGGATTTCACTTACCAGGATCTTTTTATTACAAGTAACGATACAACACGCTTGTATCAGGTCCAAATTGACCGAACGCTCACTTTTTCTGAAATGGAGCAGTATTTGTTCAATTTATATGGCTTGAAATTCAGAAAATCACTAAAAGAACTTGAGTTTTTAAAGATTGAATAATTGCCTTCCACCATTCATGCAATAATATGCCAATAATCAGAGCATGTTTAAATTTTATCAGTTTTATAGTTTTAAAAACATACACTTCTGAAGAAGATAACATAACTGCTTATTACCGCTCTAATCCTTTCTAACTCTTCGACAGTTTCAGCCCAGAAGAAAGAGACCATCCAGGTCGTAGGCCATGCCCACATGGACATGAACTGGCTCTGGACCTATTCGGAAACCATGCAGATGTGCAACGACAACCTGAGGCAGAGTCAGGCGGCAGTCTACAATTTTGTAGAAATGGTCGATCCACCCCTGCTGGCGCAAATCAGAAAATATGTCAAAGAGGGGCGACTGGAACCGGTTGGCATAATATGGAGTGAAGGTGCCGGTTAAAATTGACATCGCCAGGCGATTAAACATCATCGAATTACCTATTGAAACCGTGGTACAACCAGTTGTTGCAGGCAAGACTATTCAGGTTAAAATTAGGGCCCATGAAATTGTGACGCTGGGAATAATACCTGTTTTGAATTCTCATTAGTCCTTGTCTGAGAATGGTTTTCAATGCCAGTAGTACTGGTACAAAACCAGCTTCATTAAATTACATCTGCCTTTCGGTAAAAGAAGCAATACATCTTGATTTTGTACCAATATTTGGTAACTTTGTAAATAAAAAGCAATTTATGAGCAGAAACACCTCAATATCAATAGGAGACTATTTTGATAGTTTTATACAAAATAGGATATCTGCCGGAAGATTTAAAAATGCCAGTGATGTTGTCCGGGCAGGCTTAAGGCTTTTGGAAGAGGAAGAGAATCGAGTCATTACATTAAGGGAGGCCATTCAAGAAGGGATTGATAGCGGAATAGCTAACAATTTCAATCCTGAATCACATTTAAAAGAATTGAAAGCTAAGAAGGGATTGAATGGCTAAGTATAAATTAACGAATAAAGCAGTTGATGATTTAACTAAAATTTGGAATTATACTTTAAATGAATGGTGAAAAAATCAAGCTGACAAGTATTACCTTGCGCTTTTGGAGAGCTGTAACGAAATTGCCTGTAACCCAGCGTTAGGGAAAAAATACACAGCAGTTACAGAAAACTTATTGGGTTTTAAAGCAGGAAGTCACATCATTTTTTACATGAGAACTGATGAAAATGAAGTTGAAATCATAAGAATATTGCACGAACAAATGGATTTGAAGAACAGAATAATGGAATAATCTCGCCCAGGACCCTATTAAAATTAGTCGTAGGAAATATCTTTACCGAATTCGAAATGTACTTATTGCCAAACTATAAATTAAAACTAATGAGAAAAATACTGAAAATCAGTTTAATTGGACTTTTGTTGCTAACGCTGAGCCTGCAAAATATGGCACAGTCTAATTACAAAACGGAAACGCCGGAACAGAAAGCCAAGCGCATGTCGTGGTGGACGGATGCCCGTTTTGGCATGTTTATCCATTGGGGATTGTATGCCCTACCTGCGCGTCACGAATGGGTCAAGAACAACGAAAGGATGACCAACGAGCAGTATCAGAAATACTTTGAAGAATACAATCCGGATCTCTACAATCCAAAAGAGTGGGCGCGGATGGCCAAGGAGGCAGGGATGAAATATGTTGTACTCACCGCCAAGCACCACGAAGGATTTTGCAATTTTGATTCCAAATTCACTGATTACAAGTCCACCAACACCAAATTTGGCAGAGATGTCGTCAAAGAGTATGTGGAAGCACTTAGAGCTGAAGGGCTGAGAGTTGGCTTTTATTACTCGCTCATTGACTGGCATCATCCCGATTACACCATCGACCGGGTTCATCCGCAGCGTCAGGAGTCTGATTCGGCTTATACCAGGTTGAACAAAGGAAAAGACATGGCCAAATACCGCGAATACCTGAAAAACCAGGTTCGTGAGCTTCTAACCAATTATGGACAGATTGATGTGATCTGGTTCGATTTCTCTTTCCCCGGTAAAAACGGCAAAGGTAAGGATGATTGGGATTCTGAGGGTTTGCTTAAAATGGTCCGCCAGCTTCAACCCAACATCATCGTTGACGACCGGTTGGATTTAAAAGACAAAGATTACGGTTGGGATTTTGAATCACCAGAGCAGTATAAAGTAGAAAAATGGCCGGAACGCAATGGTCAAAAAGTATATTGGGAAACCTGTCAGACCTTTTCAGGATCATGGGGTTACTACCGTGATGAGACGAGCTGGAAAAATCCTGCCCAGTTACTGGAACTATTGATCGAATCGGTTGGCAAAGGCGGAAACCTGTTGCTAAACGTGGGTCCTACCGCCCGCGGACTCTTTGATTACCGTGCCCAGGATCGCCTGAAGGCCATGGGAGAATGGATGAAATACAACAACCGTTCAATTTACGGATGCACCGAAGCTCCTGCCGAGTTCGTGGCTCCTGCCAATACCCTGCTCACTTACAATGCCAAAACGAAACGGTTGTACATTCACTTGCTGGCCTATCCAATGGGGAACCTGAAGATGAAGAACATGGCCGACAAGATCAAATATGTTCAGTTTCTTCACGATGCTTCAGAAATCAAATACCGTAGCGGGAAAGATGAAGATAGCCAGTCGGTCAATTTGCAGCTTCCTGTACTGAAACCACCAATGGAAATCCCTGTGATTGAAGTGATGCTAAAATAAGTGATTAAAGTGAACTAAAGTGACTAAAGTACTTACGGTTCGAGCTTGATTAGTTTGGAATCCACAACTTTAGTCACTTTAGTCACTTTATTCCTACAGGCTTCGTAATATCAGGAACAGCCCCGCTGCCGAAGCCGCCCCAAGCATTGGCCCGAGAATGGGTACCCAGGCATATTTCCAGTCGCTGTCGCGCTTGTTGGGAATGGGCAGAAAAAAGTGCATGATTCGGGGTCCCAGGTCACGGGCCGGATTGATGGCATATCCGGTCGGTCCTCCAAGCGAAAGACCAATTCCCAATACCACCAGAGCGACAGGTAGCGCATTTAAGGCACCCAACCCAACTTCCGGAACTGCCATGTAAAGTACCGCCATGGTAAGCATATGTGTGCCAATCAATTCAGTCAAAACGTTGTACCAATAACTTCTGATTGTTGGTGCAGTGCAGAATACCGCAAGCTTGGTATCTCCATCCTTTGTTTCATCGAAATGCTTTTTATAGGCCAGCCAAACCAATCCGGCTCCAAACATGGCTCCGAGCAGTTGAGCTAAAAAGTACATTGGCATGAGCGAAGCTGAAAATTTGCCTGCCAGTACCAAGGCCAAGGTTACAGCCGGGTTCAGGTGCGCACCGCTGATGGGGGCAGCAAACAATAC
>CAZGSQ010000211.1:0-4084 GCA_964528535.1 uncultured Tangfeifania sp.
AAAGGAAGGGGATATCAGCCTGAAAAGGAGCGGACGATTCGAGAATGAAAGTAGTTCCGAATGGGCTGCCAGACAGCCAGGCGGAGCTTCGCAAAACGCCGGATGCATCGTAAACCTGTATCGTCGTGGTGACGCTGGCTCCCATGATGTTTTTATTCGTGCCGGTTTGGATCAAGTTAGCAGCAAAGCTCCACTGGGATGGATCCAGCGATAAGGCTCGTACTGCTGCGCCGGCGCTGCTGTCCAGCGCCTGGCGGATGGCGACACCCCGGCTCAATTCAATCCCGCCAAAGATCACCAACGCCAGGATCATCAGGATCAGCAGTGATTCGACAGCAGCCTGACCTTGCTGGCTTATTCTAAGAACCGATTTGCGTGTTGACATTGTTGAATTTCACCTGCAGGGTGGAAAAGATTTGCCAAAGCGCGCCTCCGACCAGGGCGATGAAGATCGCCAGGATCACGATATATTCCACGATGCTCTGTCCATTTCGGTCAGACAACATAATTTCTCCTTACCTATGCAACCGGAATACCCGGGAAACTACGAAATAGGACTCTTGTCTGGCGACCGGCTATCTATCAGCCGGTCGCCAGACGAAAGTTCTTTTAAGGGTGAGCCGCAGGAACCGCGATGCTGTTAATCCAGCCGGCCACGCTGGCACCCTGGGTGCCGACATTGCTCAGGATTGCCCAGACAGCCACTGCGCCGAGAACAACCGCGATGGCGAGCACAACCACGAACTGTGGAATTTCAGATGCCTTCTTGTCAAACAACATAAATACTTTCTCCTTTTCCCGGAACGGGATTGAAAATAGGGATTGCCGCAGTAAGTGAGTCTGCGGATTTTAGAAACCCCCGCCGATCGATACTCCGGAAAGCGTATTCAGAATTCGGTCGATCAACGGGTAAAACAACAAGATTACGATAGGTCCGAGCAGAAATGGCATGGCCAGCAGGGTAATGCGCAGGGGCAGTCGCTGCATTTCCTCTTCAGCCTGGTAACCAATTTCCTCATTCAGCTCGGAAATGACACTGGCGATGGCCTGATCGACATTGGAGATTCCTCCAGACTGTTGGGCAGCCTGAATGCGTTGAACCGCACGCAGCAGTTGGGGAGAAGCAAGGTCGTCTGTCAGTTGGTTGAGCAAATCCAACCCGCTTCGAGCGGAACTTCCCTTCAGCCTGTTTCGCAATTGTCGGTAAACCGGGCTGGTTTCAAGGGTCGTACGACCGATATTTTCCAGCCCAAGCAGCAAAGAGCCTTGCAGGCTCAAATGCAGCCGCACATCGATCAGGAATTGCCGGACTTGCCCTGCCATGAAGCGTTTGCGCTGCTGCACCAGAAATCCTCTTGCAAGCCATACCAGGATGGGCAGACCCAGAAAACCGAGCCGGATGCCAGGCATAGTTGGACCAAGAAAGGCCAGAAGAGCCAGACCAATCAGGGTTGAGACAGCATAGTAGGTGTTCCAGGAGATATTCTCGAGACCCAGCAGCGCCTCTTCTTTTTGTTGTTCTTGATTTTTCTCGTTATTTCTGATCCCAAGCGCGTTCAAGCGAGAACGTTTTCCGGGACCCAACAGCCTCCTTCCAGTTTCATAAAAGACTGACACAATAGTATTGGCAACCATGCCCACTCCGATTGCCAGGCCAAAGCCCACCACTAACGAAAAAGGTTCCACACTACACCTCGCCGTAACTTAATTGGTAGACTTCAAACTCAAAATAGAGACTGGACAGCACCACCACTCCGATGGTGACTGCCAGCAACACCCTGTGCGAAACATCCTGAAGAAAAAAATCACGCCAGGCCGGATACAGCATGACAAAACCCACCGCGCAGGCAACTGCCGCCTGCAGCAGTCGGATGGTTCCACGAACCAACGAAAGAGTCTGACTGGTTTTGGACCGCAACAGTTTTTGCCGGTGGGCTTCCTGCTCCAGGGATTGAAGCAGTTCGTCTTGGATATCATCGGTCAGCTGCGAATTGTTGGCAATCAAAGCAGCCAGCC
This sequence comes from uncultured Tangfeifania sp., assembly GCA_964528535.1. Taxonomy (GTDB): domain Bacteria; phylum Bacteroidota; class Bacteroidia; order Bacteroidales; family Prolixibacteraceae; genus CAINVV01. The sequence continues at coordinate 2,017 of CAZGSQ010000211.1, forward strand.
TGGAAGTTACTTTCCCAGGCAAACCTTTCAACGACTGGGCAGCCTGGTCCGGGGTTTGATGCATCTGCAGGCGGTTGGCAACTTGTTCTATGGCTTTTTTCATCGTTCCATCTGATAGCCTGACTGCTTTTAGAGCATTGAGAATTGAATGATCCACTGTCATCAAAGCCCGGATTTGCAGGGCGACTGCCTCGGCATCTTCGTTGACTTGCGCATGTTCGCTTTGCTTTTGTTGAAAATTGAGCCAGGCCAGGATGGTCACCCCGATCAGGAGGACGAGCGGGGAAAGCATCAGGTCGCGTACGGCCAGCATCAATAAGCCGGTGACACCGAGCAGAATCAATCGTTTCCAGTCCAGTTCTGCTTGGTACTGAAATGGTTTTTCCTGGAGGATGCCCATGTCGCGCAACCTTTTGTCCGCCCAGGACAGGAAGATTCGCCGCCAGAGTTTGACAGCAATCTCGGTGGTCGAAAGCAGGGTTGTGTAAAACACAAGAAAGGTGCCGCCAACCAGCATGACTGAACCTGCGCCGATCAACCATCGAAACAGGCTCATTGGCTATCATCCTGAGTGGTATAGGTCTGTTCCCAGCCGATCCAGTATCCAGAATCTGGGAAAATGATACCCAGGGCACGACAGCGTTTGGCGACCGTCCTCTCTGAAACGCCGTACAAACTGGCGATCTGAGGCAAGGGCAGTTCCCAAACCAGCTGGCTGAGTTCGGCCTGTTCGATCTCAAAATTTTGCGCGGCTGGATCATCGCAAGGTCGGTTATGGCTGGAGCGCTGAAATCGATGGGTCAAATAGATCGAAAATGGCTGGCCGCAATGGGGGCATTGGATCATCACTCCGTTTCTCGGGAATTTTCTGGCCAGACCCGACAGGGATATACGTTTCAGATTTTCAGCGCTGCAATTTTCAGGGTCACCATCTTTGAAAATAATTACTTCACCCGGGCGTAACGGTGCTGGTTGAAGCATTCGCTTGGCGATTTTGTTGTTCGACTTGAAAACGGTTTGGGAGTTTGATTTCATTTCGACTCCGATGCTTGCATTTGTTGAAAAACTTGCTCAAAGATCTGGGCGGGTTGCTCTCCATCCGCGCGGTATAAATATTTCAGATGGTAATTTCCATCTGGATCCATCCCCTGGATGGTGGCGATGGCTTGTAAGGCTCGTTGCACCCGGCCAGATTGGTTAACGCGGCCCATCAGCGCCACAACATCCACACCCATGGCGACCATCGACCGTACTGCGGAAAGTCCCAATTCCGGAGCCGCCGCCAGTGCAAGCTGCTCGAGACGCATCAAGGCTTCTTCAATGGAACCACCGTGGATTGTGGAAAGAGCCTTCCGCCCCAGGCAGGCAGCCTTCAGAAATTGCAATGCTTCATTGCCAACGACCTCACCGACCAGGATGGCAGCCGGGTTCATGCGGGTGTAAATAACATTCAAGATCCAATCCAACGTCACCCCTGGTGTTCCAGGTGATAGCTCAGCGGGAGCCACAGCTCTGAGAAGAAAAGGATGCTGAATTTCTATTTCCCGAAATGTTTCAAGCGCAGCGATCGGAGCAGATTCGGGCAAGAAACCGGAAAGGGCATTGAGCAGGGTTGTCTTACCCGACCCCATTTCTCCAGCGATCATCAGGGTTCCTGAAAGCGTGGAAACCAACCAGGCCAGAAACCGATCTGGCGGGTTTTGCAGTGACTGAACCCTCTTCTGGAGCTGCCTGGCAGTGTGATTTTGTGATCCGCTTGCAAAATTCTGAGCTGTATCCAGAGGCGTACGATCGAATCTGGAAAACGCACCGGATTGTTCCATTTCTTCCAGGGTACGCACGCGCCGACCAAAAGTACGGATATTGATAGCGGTCCCTTCCGTGGAGAGACGGGGGACAATCGCAGTGAATCGTTCTCCGCCAGGCAGGTCGATCAACACTGCTGGGCGGTCCCCTCGCAAGGTGGCTCCACCTTGATCGGCGACATGGATAGCAAGATTTTCAAAATACCTATCCGCCGCCAGTTTGCCGAGGTGATAAAAGGTGCCATCATATTCAACCGCCACAT
>CAZGSQ010000212.1:0-4058 GCA_964528535.1 uncultured Tangfeifania sp.
TGGAGCGGGAAACATATGATTTTTTTGGGATTATTTTCAAGGGACATCCCAATCTTAAACGTATTCTGAATGTGGATGAGATGACCGATTTCCCTTTACGAAAAGAGTTTCCACTTGAAGATCAAACACGTGAAGACAAAGATGACAGTATGTTTGGACGATGAATATAGAGTTATAAATTCTAAGTTTGGAGTTATCGATTATTGGATTTTTACTTTAAAATTTGAAAGAAATACAACAACAATAAATGACATTCGGAAACTATACAGATTATTATAAAAAAGACCTAATTAGTTCAGAGGAGCGTAAGGAATTCAACACACTGAATGTGGGTCCAACTCACCCGGCGACGCATGGAGTGTTTCAGAATGTCATGCTGATGGATGGTGAATTTATAGTTGAAACTGAACAAACAATTGGATATATACACCGGGCTTTCGAAAAAATAGCCGAACGACGTCCTTTTTACCAAATCACACCACTTACCGATCGTCTTAATTATTGCTCAGCACCGCTAAACAACATGGGCTGGCATATGACTGTTGAAAAATTACTTGGTATCGAAATCCCAAAACGTGTTGATTACCTGCGTATCGTGGTTATGGAACTGGCACGTATTGCCGATCACCTGATTTGCAACAGTGTTATTGGCGTAGATAGTGGTGCCCTCACTGGGTTCACTTACCTGTTTCAGGATCGGGAATTCATTTACGAAATATTTGAAGAAATCTGTGGTTCAAGGTTAACTACTAACATGGGTCGTATCGGTGGTTTTGAACGTAATTTCAGTGAAAAAGCCTGGGATAAAATCAAGTATTTCCTGAAGAAATATCCCTCCAAACTTCAGGAATTTGAAAATTTGCTTGCCAGAAACCGCATTTTCATGGATCGTACCATCAATGTCGGGGCATTTCCCGCAGATCGTGCACTTGCTTATGGATTTACTGGTCCAAACTTACGGGCCTGCGGAGTTGATTACGATGTACGGGTGATGAATCCTTATTGTTCATACGAAGAGTTTGATTTCATTGTGCCTATTGGACAAAACGGCGATACCTATGATCGTTTCATGGTTCGTCAGGAAGAAATGCGGCAGAGCTTAAGCATTATCCAACAGGCAATCGACAAACTGGATTTATTGGAAGACAAGGATACTTATTTTGCGAAAGATCCACGTTTTGTGCTTCCTCCCAAAGAGAAAGTTTACAACAATATGGAAGCGTTGATCTGGCATTTTAAAATTGTAATGGGCGAAACTGATATTCCGGTAGGCGAAGTTTACCATTCTATAGAAGCAGCCAACGGGGAACTTGGATTTTACTTGGTCAGCGATGGCGGACGCACACCTTCCCGATTGCATTTTCGCCGTCCAAGCTTTATATATTATCAGGCTTATCCTGAAATGGTAACCGGAATTATGCTCTCTGACGCTGTATTGACAATGAGTTCGATGAATGTAATTGCAGGAGAATTGGATGCTTAGAAAGGAAGCTCCCTTCCCGTTTCCCCGTTGGGGGAAAGCTTTGGGCATCGGATTTCGGTAGGTTTTAGCCCTGAAGGGGCGACATATACAAGCACAGGGAACGCCCTGTGGAAAGAATGTGAAGTGAAACCGTCGGCGCAAAAATGATATAAAAGGAAAGTCTCTCTTTTCGGACGGAAGGGGAAATATATTGGAAAAAGAAAACAGAAAATAGGAAAACATTCAAAAACGAAACAATATCCATATCCGACTGCTTTAGTCGACGGATTTGAAAAATAAAAAATAAATGCAGAACAGTAAAAATATAGGATTCAACACCGAAACGCTTGAACTGGTGAACCGGATTATCAGCCGATACCCGGAAGGACGTCAGAAATCGGCGATATTGCCGATATTGCATATCGCCCAATCTGAAAATAGCGGCTGGTTAAGCTCCGAAACCATGGATTATGTGGCTTCTTTACTTCAGATTCAACCCATTGAAGTTTATGAGGTAGCATCTTTTTACAGCATGTTCAACCTTCAGCCGGTCGGAAATTGTATGATTGAAGTTTGCCAGACCGGACCTTGCTGGCTGAACGGTGCTGAAGATATCCTTGCTCATTTCGAAAAAAGGCTTGGTATCAAACCCGGCGAAACAACTGCCGATGGCCAATTCAGCCTGAAATCTGTTGAATGTCTTGCCGCTTGCGGAAATGCACCTGTTATTCAGGTTGGAACTGAATACCATGAAAAAATGACAACCGGAAAGGCTGACGAACTGCTTGAAAAATGGCAGTCGGAAAATAAATGCTCGCATACCAATCCATACTTGTAACCGATGGCACAGCAGATTCTACTAAAAAACAGTGATGTTCCCGGACTGGCCAGTTTCGAGGTTTACCGGAAACTGGGAGGTTATGCTTCGGTTGAAAAAACATTAAAAAACTTCACTCCTGATCAGGTCACCGATGAGGTGAAAAAATCAGGATTGAAAGGGCGCGGAGGAGCAGGTTTTCCGGCAGGAATGAAGTGGAGCTTTCTGGATAAAAGCACCAGCAATCCAAGGTATTTCGTATGCAATTTTGACGAAAGTGAACCCGGAACCTTTAAAGACCGGCACATTGGCCAACTGAATCCACACCAACTCATTGAAGGAATGATTCTCGGGTCATATGCTTTAGGAGCCCGGACTTCGTATATTTACATTCGTGGTGAGTTATTTTATGTATTACGTATCATCGAAAAAGCCATTGCAGAAGCATACGCAAATGGTTTTCTTGGTAAAAACATTTTAGGAAGCGGATATTCGCTCGACCTGTATTGTCACCCTGGTGCTGGTGCCTATATCTGCGGAGAAGAAACAGCTTTGATTGAATCACTCGAAGGAAAACGTGGTAATCCGCGAATCAAGCCGCCATTCCCGGCAATTGTCGGATTATACGATTGTCCGACCGTTGTGAATAATGTGGAAACCATTGCTAATCTGCCATGGATCATGAACAATGGCGCCGAAGCCTATGCAGCCATCGGAGTTGGGAACAGCAAAGGAACAAAACTGATTTCAGCCTGCGGACATATCAATAAACCGGGAATTTACGAGATAGAACTTGGACTTCCGGTGGAAGAATTTATATACAGCGATGATTATTGTGGTGGAATCCGAAACGGCAACAAACTGAAAGCTGTTGTGGCGGGAGGTTCCTCTGTTCCAATCCTTCCGGCAGAACTCATCCTGAAAACTGCCAAAGGTGAGCCGCGTTTGATGAGTTATGAATCGTTGGCTGAAGGTGGATTCGAAACTGGAACCATGCTTGGATCGGGCGGATTTATTGTGATGGACGAAACAACATGCATTGTCAAGAACCTTTTGACCTTTTCAAGGTTCTATCATCACGAATCATGCGGCCAGTGCAGTCCCTGCCGTGAAGGAACAGGGTGGATGGAAAAAATATTGCATCGGATTGAAGGTGGCCACGGTACGATGAAAGACATCGATCTGCTGGTTAGCATTTCGAAACATATAGAAGGAAATACGATTTGTCCGCTGGGCGATGCCGCTGCCTGGCCTGTTGCAAGCGCAATCCGTCATTTCCGACAGGAGTTTGAAGATCACGTAAAATTGCAGAAATGTCCCTTGTCAAAGTAACAATAGACCAAATTGAGGTTGAAGTCGAAGCCGGAACAACCATTCTGAATGCTGCCCGAATAATTGGAGGCGGCGTGGTTCCGCCTGCCATGTGCTACAATTCAAAACTGAAAGGCAGTGGCGGAAAATGTCGTACCTGTTTGGTTAAGGTCGCGCAGGGATCGGCCAAAGATCCGCGCCCGATGCCCAAACTGGTACCTTCATGCCGGACGCTTGTTCAGGATGGAATGGTCGTTCAAAATATTACTTCTCCTGAAGTGATGGAAGCACGAAAGGCCATTACCGAATTTCTGCTGATCAATCATCCGCTGGATTGCCCCGTTTGCGACCAGGCTGGCGAATGTCACCTTCAGGATTTATCATACGACCACGGATTAGCCGATACGCAAACCGTTGAAGATCGCCGCACATTCGCACCAATCGATATTGGTGACAAAATCAAACTTC
>CAZGSQ010000213.1:0-3931 GCA_964528535.1 uncultured Tangfeifania sp.
AAATTACTCTTAACCTTGTTATCTCGTCTGAATGCCATAGTTTATAGGGAATATTTGTAAAATAACCAATTGATTAACAAAAAGCCGGCATCCGCAGCGCAATGCTCCGGATGCTGACAAACAAATTATTCTAAGTTTACACTTAATCCCAGTCCCCTGAGTTCGTGCAACAGAACGTTCAATGATTCCGGAATACCGGGTTGAGGCATCGGGTCTCCTTTGACAATGGCCTCGTACGCTTTGGCACGACCCATCACATCATCCGATTTAACAGTCAGGATCTCCTGCAGAATGTTGGATGCACCGAAAGCTTCCAGGGCCCAAACTTCCATCTCTCCAAAACGCTGGCCGCCGAACTGAGCTTTACCTCCGAGTGGCTGCTGTGTGATCAGGGAATAAGGTCCGATAGACCGGGCATGCATCTTGTCTTCAACCATGTGACCCAGTTTCAGCATGTAGATGACACCAACAGTAGCTGGTTGGTCAAATTGCTCACCGGTTTCTCCATCGTGTAACCAAGTCTTTCCAAACCTTGAAACACCTGCTTTTTCAGTATATTCAGTGATCTGGTCGAGCGTCGCGCCATCGAAGATAGGAGTAGCAAATTTCACTCCCAACTCTTTCCCTGCCCAACCTAAAACAGTTTCGTAAATTTGCCCGAGGTTCATACGGGAAGGTACGCCAAGTGGATTTAGAACAATATCAACAGGTGTTCCGTCTGAAAGGAAAGGCATGTCTTCATCCCTTACGATTCTTGAAACGATACCCTTGTTTCCATGGCGACCAGCCATTTTATCACCAATCTGCAGCTTGCGCTTTTTGGCAATGTACACTTTTGCAAGCTGAAGGATTCCAGCAGGGAGCTCATCCCCGATGGTCACGTTATAACGTTTGCGGCGGGCAACTGCTTCTGCTTCCTTGTATTTCATGATGAAGTTGTTTACAAGGGCATAAATCATGTCGTTTTTATCCTTGTCAGTGGTCCACTTACCAGGATTAACATTCAGATAATCTATCATCTGAAGTTGTTTCTGGGTAAACTTCACCCCTTTTGGAATCAAATCCGCGTTGAAATAATCCTTTACTCCCTGTGATGTCTTTCCATTGACCAAATTGAACAATTTCTCTACCAGAATTTCCCGCAATTTGTTGGTTTCGAATTCGAAGTCACGGTCGATTTGCTCGAGCAATGGTTTGGTAGCGACTTTCCCTTTTTTCTCTTTAACAACTCTGGAAAAGAGTTTCTTATCGATAACTACTCCATTGAGGGAAGGAGATGCCTTCAGGGAGGCATCCTTAACGTCCCCTGCTTTGTCTCCGAAGATGGCACGAAGTAATTTCTCTTCTGGGGAAGGATCAGACTCGCCCTTAGGGGTGATTTTCCCTATCAGGATATCGCCGGGCTTCACGATGGCTCCAATTCGAATCAAGCCATTTTCGTCGAGGTTGCGTGTGGCCTCCTCGCTTACGTTTGGAATATCCGAAGTAAATTCTTCAGATCCCCGTTTGGTATCTCGAACTTCCAGGGAATATTCATCCACATGAATGGAGGTGAAGATGTCGTCTCTTACGATACGTTCGGAGATCACGATAGCATCCTCATAGTTGTAACCTTGCCAGGGCATGAAGGCAACCTTCAAGTTACGACCCAGTGCAAGCTCTCCGCCTGCAGTAGCATAACCTTCAGTCATGATATCACCGGCTTCCACGCGCATCCCCTTTTTCACCATTGGCTTAAGGTCGATACAAGTTCCCTGGTTGGTCTTCTTATACTTCGGCAGTGTGTAAGTTTTTGTCTCAAGATCGAAGCTCACATAGCGCTCTTCATCTGTCATGTCGTATCTGACAACGATCTTATCGGCATCTACGTATTCTATCGTACCAGGACCTTCCGCAACTATATTGATACGCGCATCTTTCGCGATGTTGCGCTCCAGACCGGTACCAACAATAGGAGACTCTGGCCGCATGAGTGGAACAGCCTGACGCATCATGTTGGATCCCATGAGTGCCCGGTTGGCATCATCGTGCTCCAGGAAAGTAATCAGCGATGCAGCAATGGAGGCAATCTGATTTGGGCCAACGTCCATCATGTCAGCATCCTCACGGTTAGCTAAAGGATAATCAGCATCTAGACGAGCCTTAACCTTGTGGTTGATGAAACGGCCCTCTGCATCTATCAGTGCATTGGCCTGAGCTATAATTTTACCCTCTTCCTCTTCGGCCGTATAATAGGTGACGTCATCGTTGTTCAGATTGACTTTCCCGTTTACTGATTTTCGGTAAGGTGTAGAAATAAAACCTAGGTTGTTGATTTTTGCAAAAACGCAAAGTGAAGAGATCAAACCGATGTTCGGTCCTTCAGGAGTTTCAATTGGACACAAGCGTCCATAGTGCGTATAGTGAACGTCACGTACCTCGAAACCAGCTCTTTCGCGCGAAAGACCACCGGGTCCCAAAGCAGACATACGACGTTTGTGTGTCATTTCTGCCAGAGGATTGGTCTGGTCCATGAATTGAGACAAGGCATTGGTTCCGAAGAAGGAATTGATTACCGAAGAAAGTGTTTTGGAATTAATCAGGTCGATCGGCGTAAATACTTCGTTGTCACGAACATTCATCCGTTCACGAATGGTTCTGGCCATACGGGCCAACCCAACAGCAAACTGGGTAAACATTTGCTCACCTACAGTTCTCACACGTCGGTTCGACAAGTGGTCAATGTCATCCACATCTGTTTTGGAATTCACCAATTTGATCAGGTATTTGATGATCTCGATAATGTCGTGGTTGGTCAGCACACGGGTTGTCATCTCGATGTTCAGACCCAGTTTTTTGTTGATACGGTAACGTCCAACTTCTCCAAGATCATAACGAACTTCAGAGAAAAATAGTTTGTCGATGACATCTCTGGCAGTGGCTTCATCAGGCGGTTCCGAGTTCCTGAGTTGACGGTAAATATAGAGAACGGCCTCCTTTTCAGAGTTACACTGGTCTTTTTGCAAGGTATTGTAAATGATGGCATAGTCGCCATTCACGGCATCTTCCTTGTGCAAAAGGATGGTTTTTGTACCGGATTCGATGATTTCGTCTACGTGCTCATTGGTTATCACGACTTCACGGTCGACAATCACTTCGTTTCTTTCGATGGAAACTACTTCGCCTGTATCTTCATCTACGAAATCCTCAACCCAGGTCTTCAGGACACGGGCCGCCAGTTTTCGGCCAACAACCTTTTTAAGGGCTGCTTTTGAAATTTTGATCTCATCAGCGAGGTCGAAAATTTCCAGAATATCTTTATCACTTTCATAGCCTATGGCACGCAGAAGGGTAGTTACAGGTAACTTTTTCTTACGGTCAATGTAGGCATACATGACGTTGTTAATGTCGGTGGCAAATTCAATCCAGGATCCCTTAAATGGAATGACTCTGGCAGAATAAAGTTTTGTTCCGTTGGCATGAACGCTCTGTCCGAAGAAGACTCCGGGAGAACGGTGCAGCTGAGATACTACAACCCTTTCTGCACCATTGATCACGAATGATCCGGTTTGGGTCATGTAAGGAACAGTTCCCAAATAGACATCCTGAACCACGGTATCAAAGTCTTCGTGTTCGGGATCTGTACAAAACAGTTTGAGCTTGGCTTTTAACGGGACACTAAAAGTTAGTCCACGTTCGATACACTCTTCAATGCTGTATCTCGGAGGATCGACCTGATAGTCAATAAACTCTAAAACAAAATTATTGCGGGTATCAGAAATAGGAAAGTTTTCCTGAAAAACCTTAAAAAGACCTTCTAGCTTGCGGTCTTCCGGAGAGGTTCCCAATTGGAAAAACTCTTTGAAAGCTTGAATCTGAACCTCCAGGAAATCGGGGTATTCAAATTTGCTTTTGGTGGACGCAAAACTAATCCTTTGTTGTATATTCATTG
>CAZGSQ010000214.1:0-3903 GCA_964528535.1 uncultured Tangfeifania sp.
ACATATTATAGCATATAAACAAATAAATACGACATTATTTTATTCTAATTACTTAGTAGTTCACAAACAAGACAATAATAACAAAAACAGCCAACAAATAAAATGAGATTTGATGGCAAAAGGTGGAGATACAATCATCTTCAGACTATTGACTGAAATACCAACTTAAGGTTTAAAACGAATGGGAAGATAATAGGCAAAATCTTTTAAACTCAAGGTTATTTGCGTGAAAGAGACCTGATTACCCTGAATTCCGAATCTTTGTTCCAAGCCGGCCATTCCGCAGAATTGGCCAGGTTGGTACCAACCTGGTAAAGAAGCTTGGCATCTTCCACAACTCCGCTTAAATCGGCTTGTTCAGGATGATATTCATCGGTTGGTGTGTGGTAAGTCTCCTTCCAGTACTTGTCTACCAGTTTCATGGTTTCGACCTTGCCATACTTCTCGGCATCCACATACCCTTTTGCATAGATGGCAGGTACTCCTTGCTTCACAAACGGAAATTGATCGGAACGAAAAAACATACCATTCTCGGGATTGGGATCAGGAGCCAGGTACCTGCCTTGTTTGAGAGCCTCCTTTTCTACCCATTTGTCTAATTCCGATTGTCCCGATCCTGTAAGCATCACATCCTTGAATTTTCCGAGGAATAGCATGACATCCGTATTGATACACGCAACTGTCTGATTCATTGGAAAAAATGGATGTTCAGCATAATAGCCGGATCCGAGTAGGCCCGATTCTTCACAGGTAACAGACAAAAACAAAACGGAGCGTGCCACTGGTTTTGCCGTTTTATATGCCCTTGCAATCTCTAACATCCAGGATACTGCACTTGCATTGTCTGTCGCACCATTGTAGATACTGTCGTTGTTAACTTTGGTTCCGACCCCTAAATGATCCCAATGGGCAGTATAAACCACAACCTCATCGGGATGCTTGCTACCGCGGAGGAGTCCGCATACATTTTTCGATTTCTTGATCTCAAACTCGTTGTGGATCTTTCCGGAGACCTTGACAGGCAACAAGAATGGTTTAAAATCTTTCCCTAAGGCCAATTGCTTTGCTTGCTCAAAGGTCATGTTGCACGATGCAAAGAGTTGTTCTGCTGCTGATTTGGATACCCAGCCTTCAAAAGCACAACGATCTTTGTAACCATTCTCCGGATTTAGGTAAAGTTTTGTTGTTTCTCCATTGTTTCGTACAACATTCCAGGGATAGCCGGCCTGTTTGGTCTCGTGAACAATCAGACAACCTCTGGCTCCCCGGCGCGCAGCTTCTTCAAATTTGTAAGTCCAACGTCCATAATAGGTCATCGTGTTACCCTTAAAATAAGCATCGTTGGTACCAAACCCGGGATCATTGATAAATACCAGGATGGTTTTTCCTTGAAGATCAATGCCCTGAAAATCGTCTCGACCGTACTCAGGTGCCGAGATGCCGAACCCGGCGAACACAAGGGAAGAGCCATCCAGTGTCAAATCATTTTCTGTCCTTCTGGTAAAAGTGACGTAATCGTTAAGTTTTACAAATTTTAGCATGCCTGTAGGCGTCTCGAAATCCAATGTATTGGAAATTTTAGATTTTACAGCCAAAAGTGGCACCTCCTGGAAAAAGCTTCCATCGTTGGCCGGTTCAAGTCCTATCTCCTTCATCTGAGAAGCAATATAATTGGTTACCAATTTCTCGCTTCCTGTAGCGGGCATCCTGCCCAATAACTCATCTGAGGACAAATAGGCAATGTGTTTCTCGATATTCTTATATTGAATGGCATCCACTCCTTCTCGCTTCACCTTTGTACAGGAAAATATCAGGATAGCAGCTAAAGATACTACAACAGTTTTCATGTCTATTTTAAATTGGGAAATACCAAATTAATAAGTTTTGACCCTTTTACAAATATCGCAATAAATGCACCAATTCAAAGATTCTTCATTTTTTGAAAAGCCGGCGGTCCGGAAAGTTGCACAAACTATTTTTTTTATACAGTCCTAAAATTATCATATATCGGTATTTTGTTGCTATTTTAGCCTACAAATTGAATATTTTCTATTTAAGTTAAGAGGAAGATCAACTATTTGGACATTTTTTGAATGATTGACAACTGCCCGAAATGAACGCTGGAACAGAAGAAAGTGGACCTGAATCCAAAGATTTAATGAGCCTGTCAAAACCAGACCTGAGCTATCTTCTTGACTTTGCCGGAGGAGACGAACTATTTTTCAAAGAGATCATCCAATGTTTTATTGAAAGTGCTCCCGGCTTTTTGCTTTCAATGAACGAGGGAGCTCTTTCGGGTGATGATGAAAAATTGAGAATCGCAGCGCATACTTTGCTGCCACAACTAACCATCGTCGGACTATTGTCGGTCGTTCCCGATGTTGAGAGGATTGAGAAAGGAAGTCAAAATATTGATAATCTTCCTGTTTTGCTTGAAAAAATAGCCCAAAAAATAAATTTTGGAATGATCGAATTGAAAAAGACTATCTCATGAAGATACTCGTTTGCGAAGATGATTTGATGATTAAGATGGCCATTGTTCACAAACTTAAGAATGATGGTTATGAAGTTGACGTCGCCAATGACGGCAACCAGGCAACTGTTCTGCTCCATCAAAATGAATATGACCTGGTCATGACTGATCTCCTGATGCCTTTCGTTGGCGGACTCGAACTAATTAACACCATTAGAAATGTCCTTCATTCAAGAGTCCCCATTATAGTACTTTCGATTTTGGATAATGAAGAGTCTATTATTGAGGCATTTAAACTTGGTGCGGATGATTACATTACGAAGCCTTTCAGTCCGAAAGAATTTTCACTTCGGGTCAGAAGACTTTTAATTAAAAGGTAAATATTCCAAATGAGAGCTTTCACAACATGGAAATTTAAGTCCGTAATTTTTCTTTTTTTCCTTCTGACGAACTTGACTCTTTCAGGTCAGAATACCAATTCATTGGAGCCTCTTTCTTCAGATTCCCTTTTTGCAAAAGCCAGACAACTTGCTTACAACAACAGTAGGGCAGAAGCAAGAAAAGTGTGCCATTACCTTTTGTCGCGTGACAGCACTTACCTTGATGCTGCTGTATTAATGGGCAGAACCTATGCCTGGGATGGTAAATATGATTCTGCACAATATATTCTTGAACCGATCCTTCTTGTGAATCCAGGACATTACGATGCCCTGGAGGCATTGATCGACAACAATCTTTATGGCAAGAATTATGCTCAAGCCATTAAAAATGCAAATATTGCCTTGTCATTTCATCCTGGTGTGGAGGCATTCCTCCTGAAGAAGGCCAAGGCATTAAATTGGTCAGATCAGGTTAACAAATCATGCGAAATTCTGAATCACCTGTTGTCCAAAGACCCATCGAACAAAGAAGCTTCCGAATTGTTGCTCAGTATCCGAAGAAACAACATGATCAATAAGTTGACATTAGACTATTATACCAATACCTTCAGCGACAATACCCCCTGGGATTTTGCCTCTATCGCCATGGGTAGGAAGATGCATGGACTTGGATCAGTAACCTTAAGATACAATTATGCCAAGCGGTTTGGAAAGGTTGGAAACCAATTCGAATTGGATGCCTATCCAACTGTGGTAAAAGGGGTTTACATCTATTTAAATGCCGGAATATCCAACAAGATAAATTTCCCGATAACCCGTTTGACCATGGAACCCTATTTCAAATTGCCCCATAGTTTTGAATTTTCTATTGGTTTCAGGTACATGAACTTCGATAACAAACGGCTGTTCGCACTTGATTCAAACAAAGTGATGGTCTATACAGGAACTATCGGAAAATATGTAGGTAATTATTGGTTGTCTTTGAGACCCTATCTCACGCCCGGAAAAGGGGGGTGGTCAAAATCAGTTAATTTGACTGTCAGACGCTAC
>CAZGSQ010000215.1:0-3869 GCA_964528535.1 uncultured Tangfeifania sp.
CGGTATTCAAAAACGCCGGGACGCGGAGGCAATGTTGGCGGGGGATTGTCTCCGTAATAATCGGCCCATGTACCCTGTTTGGATTCCTGTCCGCCACCGTTGATGATTGTTTTTTTGAACGTCATGAATCCGTCGTTCGGGTAACGGCTAAGCGGCATCCTTTTCTCATTCATGAATAGTTCAATGATCCCGCCATCATCCTCAAATTTATCGGCATATTTTGTTATGTGGTTAAATTTTAATCTGTTAAGGTCGAGTTCTACAATTTTTTCACCAACAGAAGTGGCAAATCGCCGCAGGGTTTTCTGATCCTTCACTTTTTTGAAATCTTTTTTATCAACAACTCTGGAGCCACGGATATGCACCTTTTCATCCTTATAAGCAGTGTAAATGACGGGTGCCACGGCCGTTCCGCCATCCTCTTTCCCCAGCAGGAAAGGTTCGCTCAGGCAATATTCCCCACCCCGCAGGTAAATGGTAAACGATTTGGAATGGTCCTTGATTTTCCTGGCAAGATCCCTGGCTTTTTCAAGCGTTTTTAAGGGTTTGGCCATTGTCCCGGGGTTTGTATCATTGCCGTCAGGCGCAACAAACAATTGCTGGGCAGAAAGGCCATAAGCCAGCAATACAAAGGCCGTAGTGAGAATTTTCATTTTCATCTATTTTGAATGATGTTGAAGGCTTGCCTGATGATTTTTGCTGTTTTGACTTTGGGCTCAATGCCCCTCCCCCATTGCCATGCAGCTACAGTGACTCCTACCGGGAATCTGCTCCCGGGTGGAATCTTGGTAAAGATGAGCATGTCATTCTTGATGATGGCCGGTCCGGCGATGACAAAAAAACTGACCGGTAGTCCGGCGTCAGATTTAGCTTTGAGAAGGATAGATTTTGTTCCGGCCTTTACGTCCTGGATTTTTTCAAATGTGATCGTCTGTGGCTTGCCATCATTGTTTTGAACAGCCCTGAAGTTGATGCCGGCAGGTTCAAAAATCCCACGAATGGAATCATTTCCCTTCTGCCGGAGCCCAATATAGGTGGCCCCTTTTTCGTAGGTTCGGTCCAGGGAAATGCGGAATCTGTTCTTTCCGAGGGGTTCCACGGGGCCACAAAGCCATTCCGCAAAAGGCTCACCCGGCGCTTTGTTCAATTTCTCGCCGGCACCTACAAAATTTGCAGGTATCTTTTCGAGCATGACGCCCTTGATTCTAAATGTTATACCATCTTCCTCCATTTCCAGTGATGAGAAATTGGTAATTCCGTTGAAATCGTATGGCAGAACATTCCCTTTTGAATCCAGGAAACCGGGAAGTTGCGTTTTGGCTTTCCAGTCGATGGAGGCAATTGCCTGTGCTTCCTGTGCCGTTGATTGATCGAAATACCAGGGCAGTGACTTCCCTTCAGGAAATGCCTCCGAACATGCACGAACATCACATTTTTCATGACCAGGAACGGGCAAATCCGTGGTGTATCCCTGATCCATGATAACAGGCCGCAATTTTGGACTTTTGTCTGCAGAAAGCCTTGCCTTTGCCACCAGATCAATGTAATTTGCCATGTATTTTGTGATGCGCTCCGAACAATCAAAATGGCCGCTGGTACCATCTATCACATAGCTTAAAGGCCAATTGGGGTGCTGTTGCCGCTCCTTCAGGATTTTATCGTATTCAGGACCGATATCGTTCCAGCGGGTGCGAATGTCGGCCTTGTCCTGACCCCATTCCTGGGATGTTCCGAATATTACCAACGCCGGAACCTCCCTGTTTTTGGGAGGCAAATGATTGTTCTTGATCCAGATCCCTGCCAGGCATCGCTCCGGAGCATATTCAACCAAGGCATCCACCATCAACAGATGTCCGGATTCTCCCATGGGTAGCCAGGGTGCTGTCGCTATTTCCGGATAACCGGATGTGACCGCCAAACCTTGTAAAAGCTGTTCCAGAAATTCAACGGAAGTTTTGTATTCCAGCGCCATGTTCAAAGATTTACCCTCTTTAGAAGTGCTCTTCCGGAAGTTCATAAAGGAAGGGGTGCACCAGACAATACCCAGATCATTGGCTTTGCAGATTTTTCGAATAGAAGAATGACCTACAATCCGGTGTTCCGGAACGTTTGCAGAAAGAATAAGTAATCCACGTACTTGCCTGCAATTTTCAGGAATCCACAAATATGCTGTCGCAGCAGTTTTGGAACTATCGGGCCAGGCTTTACAAGTTCTGCTCTGCATGAATTGGAATACCTGGTTAACTGGTGTCTGTGCTCCTACCGATAGGGTGAGTATGGCCAATATTAAGATTGACGCAAACCTGGTCATGAAAATGCCTCTTTTTTGCGAACAGATCATTTACTAGCTACGATGGTTTTGCCATCCCTTTTTACTGTGAACTTGGTTCTGTTGCCGGCAGCCGGAGTAAATTCAATCACATCTATTTGGTTGTCCCATCGAATAGTGACAGCGCCCTTTTCTTCCGTGATTACCGGCATTTTAGATTTGGAAAGGTATGGAATTAAAATGAGTCTGAAATTGGCTTGTGTACCAGGTTTTTCTATCGAAAAGCGGCAATAATTTTCAGGGATTCCATTTTTTAGCGGACCTTCTTTTAGGATCTCTGCCTTCCATTTTTCATTACCGGAAGCACCTGCCAGATATACCAGCAACAGAGGAGTCCCTTCAGCAGGATGAATTGATGTCAGTTTCTCAGGTACCGGTTTGATAGAACCATTCCCCTGTAGGTTTTGATCATACGCCAGGATGTACGAATGACCGTTTCCAGATTCAACCGAAGACTTCCAGACTCCTTTCCCAAGACAACCAGTCCACTCATAGAGTCGTGTTTGGCTGTCCTTTTTCAAATCGTCCGTGATAATGCCGTAAGCGTGGTTTCCACGAACCAGACCGGCGCTGCGATAGACATATTCAACCGGATTCCAGGGAGTTCTAAGTGTCGGGATAAAATTGGCCTGGTTAGAAGTAGCCCACCAGGGTCTCATTTTGTATTTTGAAGTTCCCCTGAAAATATCCAAAATTTCCGGACGGGTTTCCAGTTCGTAGACAAAATCCCTGTAAGGCTCTCCCTTGGCCAATGTTGCAAATCCTTCTCCCCAGTTTTTTACCTGTGTACACCATTTCCAATTGTAGGAGTAAGTCATATCGGCAGTACCAACCGCTCCATCAGGCAAAAAAGAAGCACCCAGATAGTCCCCCTTGGCGGGAGTCTGATCCGATTCCGCAATTCCATCGATCAGAACAAGATTGTGGTACCTGGCATCGTATTCTTTTGGGAAGGGTGATTCAGTGAACCAATTCACGCCCAACCCCGAAAAATGGAACATGCCGATATCCGAATGGTGGTGCCCACTCCCAATATAGCTATTTTGACGCACCTGTAAATTTACCCAGGTAGCTTTGTCTGTTTTGTCACTTGAAGATGAAAACATCCCGTATTCATCAGTGTCCCAGTCGAGTTTCAGCTTCAGATCTTCGCGTTTGGTGATTTTCCAGTCGGCAATGTAAGGGAATCCAAAAACCATATCTGGATAGGTTGGCCCGGGGAGGCGCAACCTTCCGGCACCTTCTTTTTCAAGCTTCTTCCTGTATCCATCTACATTGAAGTTTGCAGGATCAAAGGTCGGATAAGCGTTGGAAAGCAAATAATCATTGAACTTGTTTTTCGGGAAGAAGGCTTTCAGTTCTCCAAGAGTTTGCGCGGCAAAGGGACCTCCGGACCAGGTTCCGCTGGTGACGGTCCGTTCGGCATTGGGTGTGGTAATTTCAGTTTGCGCTTCCATCAATTTTTTCAGATGGGGATGGCCAAACAGGTTATCCCCCCTGCGGGCTAGTACTACCATCGATAAAAATTCAAACTGGATTC
>CAZGSQ010000216.1:0-3696 GCA_964528535.1 uncultured Tangfeifania sp.
CTACCTTGATTTCATCGGTGGTCATCTGCTTGCTGGTTATCTGGGATTGGATAATCTCAGCGGTCATTTGTACAAGTGTTTTACTCATATTTTTACTCACTGACTGAATTTTTTATTTTTAATTTCTGAATACAGGTGACAATTTGACCATTAATACAACAACCACTTAATCAGAAAAAATGATTGAAGCGGCTGTTAGTAGAATCATATATCTTTGATTCTATCGTCAATGGGCAGTATTTTCATATTTCCTGAAAAATAGCAATCAATTATTCTTTGGTCAGCTTCAAACGCATAGCTTGTTCCAATATGCATGTCACTGTCTATCCACTTCAGCTCTGTCAAATCATCACCAGGCTCTTGTTGACCATCCAATGCATAACCTATTAACACAATGACAACCGTATGATGAAAATCATCAAGATGATTTGAAACTACATTAACGATGCCTTCGATTCGCATCTCAAGACCTGTCTCTTCCAGAACCTCACGATGTGCAGTTTCAATAAAGGATTCCTCGTACTCAATATAACCACCAGGCAAACACCATTTATTTCCATACCGAGTATTTTCTGATCTCTTTCCTATTAATACTTTCCCATCTAGTGATCTTATTATAATAGTGATTCCAGGACTTGGATTCAGATAATTGACGAAGCCACAGTTACTACAATTCTGTCGTTCAAATTTCCCAAGCTCTTTCTTGGTGAACTCAACTCCGCACTTAGGGCAATAATTCATGCGCTTATTATTACCAGCGAATTCACTTGAATTACTGAACACTTGAAAAAGATTCATGATCCGGCCTCAATATTCCTATAATACATCAAGCAGATAACCAGAAATTTACTCCCGTTATAGTGGAGAAATAATGCCTTAAGCAGCATGTTTGAAAGCCTTCCCAATACAGTCTACAGAGGATGCCTGGAATGCTCTGAACCTCTTTAACCTGTTCGCTGGCTACCCTTCAGGAATGAATTCTCATGCGCCTATCCTGCTTCGCTGGTACGAATGCACCATTTCAGGATCTCACTGTGAATAATACTATCAATACTTTGTAATATGTTGCCTTATGGAATCCAAGATGTCTTTCTTGACTTCTTTTCGCATCTTATCCATATCGATTTTTTGATCAGTTGAAAGCATCCAGAGTGCAAGTTGTTTAGGTATAAAAAAATGCTCTGTTTTAGTACCATCGGTAGAGCATGCTACAACACTTGGATGACTGGCATATAAATTTGTTTCACAGACCACCCAATCTTCAGGAATTTGGGTGATTAAACGTAGATTTTTTTGTGATTCTGCGTGTAACCCACCTGGAACGGTGCGGTAATTAATATAATCTCTCTTTTATTCTTCCAACATGGCTTCACATAACCTTACGCACTCATTGCATATATTTGGCCCTTCATCAGATGCTACAATAATCACTTCGACATCGTTTGCTTTTTTCCCACAAAAACTGCAAATTTGAAAGTTGTGAGAGTGTATATTTTTTTCTATATCTTCTTTTTTGCTCATAATTTTTCGCTGACAGGAAACGATCTCGCTAAAAAATATTGATTTGAACGGCTGGTAATTCACCGCTACATTGACGGAGAGATTCATGGAACCAGAATCGTTGGTATGTTACTGCTTTGGTTATACGGAAGTCGATATAAGAAAAGATTTCACTGAAAATGGTCATTCGACTATCATGGATCGCATCGTCAACGAAAAGAAGAATGGAAACTGCCACTGTGCCACCACAAATCCAAATGGGCGATGATGTTTGAATGATATTCGCCAGGTGGTGAGTTCGTTAACAGGGATTACGGAGTTGAACCTTTTTTAATCAAACCTCGAATTCCTCGAAGAAGTAACGTCAAATGATTTCCCTGGAAGCGATTTGGGAAGAGCACCCAGGTCACTCTTCATCTTCGGAAGATCGTCCCGTTAGAAACTGTGCCAAGCCAAAACAAACGCCACAGCCACCAACAGACAAATAAGCCAATGTGAAAGCAAGTTGCTGGCCTTGCCACAAGCTGACAAACCAGTGTCTCATCTCACTCGCCAGTACGTTAGCTTTACCGCCTATTCTTTCCATCTGAAGTATTTCCTGCCTTGTAACGAATTCCACGTCTTCATCGTCGTCTGGCAATCGCGTAGCGTAGACCAGGCCTGCCAGCAGCAGTCCGGCAAATAACATGAGGAGCCCAGCGACTCGTAACCGTTTCGGTGCATTCATCCTGATTTTTGACCTTCGATAAAACAAATAGACAATCCAGTACTGCTGTAACTGTCAACAACACAACAGCACATTTCTCAATGCAAATAATCAGTTAAGCTCCAAGGCTCCATCCCAACTTTTTTCACAGTCGGTATAAGGCCATTGGTATTCATGTTTTGTGACGAACATCGGAAACATATTAAGGTTCCGGAAGATTGACTTTAGGATACGGGAATAATTCGAATAATGCGCAAGCTTAAAAGGTAATATCTAGCCACGCTATATCTTGAAGAAAATGGCCCAACCAACTTGTTTTAGAGACCACCTGACTCCTTGTACAGCTACCGATTTTAAACACATGGATTATGGATTATCACTCTGGTTTTGCATCGGAAATAAAATTTGCAGAATAGACCTATATTGTGGATTTCATGCCAACAGCGAGTATCGGAATCTCGACAATTTCCTCTTTGCAAGACCACAGTATGTAAGATATAAATGTGCCGCACTTTCTGTTCCTACCGTTTAACTACCACCTATTCTCCAGAAGGATTTCAATAATGAAAAAGAAGAATGTAACCCGGAAGGAATTGGCAAACTCTGTTTATGAAAAACTGAGTGTATCACAACGGAATTCGGCGGATATTGTCGATACGGTTTTTACGGTCATGAAAAACACTATGGTGGCCGGTGAATTGGTAAAGCTAGTCCAGTTTGGCACTTTTACGGTTAGGGATAAAGCACCGCGACGTGGCCGTAATCCTAAGACTGGTGCATCCATGACCATCACCAAACGACAGATGGTATCCTTCCGGCCAAGTAAACGACTACGAGAACGACTGAACAAATAGAAAGCATTATCTTCTGCCAAAACCCTTCCCGTCTTAGGTCGGGATTGATATCTACGGTTTCATGGCTAATACATGAAACAAGTAGCGATTCCAATATATGGGAATAATGCGATAATACTCAAGCTGAAAACGCAATTTACAGCTCCACCACAGCCTGAATTTATCCAGCCCATCAGCAGGGTGGAGAGCCTCCTTGATGGATTACACAGCTACCCCCCTTTAAGCAGCTGGATTATGGACCTTTTCTCCAGTTTTGTATCGAAAATAATTATTATCTGGCTGGTCAGAAATGAGCATGTGATGAAGAAGATATTCTGCGGAGTTATATTTGTTATTTTGATAATGAGTCTGTCCGGTTGTACGGTCAATAAAGACACGCAGGGCTCGAATTCTGAATCTCCTGGGGTTAAGATTTCTGGAGATGCCAGGATACGCGCAGGAGTAATCTTCCGTTGATAATCTCTGATTAACTGTGAGCTTTGCTGTGGGCTTTTTATCGTAAACTTCTCAAACTTACCTGACCTATTTCGACCTAATATAGCACAAAAACAACATGGCGGATCATTCTTGACCACTATACTCTGGCCTCTCACGCCGGCAACAGGGGTTCGAGTCCCCTTGGGGTCACCAAGTAAA
>CAZGSQ010000217.1:0-3658 GCA_964528535.1 uncultured Tangfeifania sp.
AGATATCGGCAATGTAAAAATGGTTGTATGAATTGATCTCATTGGTCAATTGTTCTATAACCTCTAATTTATCTGATCTTTTCATTGCAACAAATTAACTTTCCAGGCAGGATTTAGGCTCTACCTGAATGCCGGGGCTCATTGTGCTGGAGAGGTAAATACTTTTGATGTATGTACCTTTGGCAGCAGAGGGTTTTAATTTCTGAATCGTGTGAACAAATTCTTTCGCATTTTCCACAATTTTAATTGGATCGAAAGAAACTTTTCCGACGGAAGTGTGAACGATACCAAATTTGTCAACCTTGAAATCGATTTTACCCATCTTCACTTCTTTGATGGCTTTGCCGACTTCCATGGTAACGGTACCGCTTTTTGGGTTGGGCATCAAGCCTCTTGGACCCAGGATACGACCCAACGCACCTACTTTTCCCATCACTGGGGGCATGGTGATGATGACATCTACATCTGTCCAACCACCTTTGATTTTGTCGATGTAATTGTCAAGACCAACGAAATCAGCACCTGCTTCTGTTGCTTCAGCCTCCTTGTCAGGAGTTACCAAAGCCAAAACACGTACCTCTTTCCCTGTTCCATGGGGCAAAGTTACTACACCACGAACCATCTGATTAGCTTTCCGAGGATCGACTCCCAACCGGACATCTATGTCAACAGAAGCATCAAACTTAGTAAAGGTAATCTCCTTCACCAGTTTAGCAGCATCCCGAAGTTCATAGAATTTACCGGCCTCCAGTTTCTCCAATGCAGCTTTCTTATTCTTGGTAACTTTTGCCATTTTAACCTTAACTTAAATTAGTTATTAAAAGGTGATGTCCCTGTTACGGTTATCCCCATACTTCTTGCAGTACCTGCTACCATGCGCATACCTGCTTCAACTGAAAAGCAATTAAGGTCTGGCATCTTAATCTCTGCAATCTCTCTTACCTGATCCCAGGTAACCGAACCAACTTTTTTTACATGAGGCTCTGCAGATCCTGATTTGACCTTTATTGCATCGAGTAACTGAATGGCGATCGGTGGAGTCTTTACTACAAAGTCAAAAGACTTATCGGCAAAAACTGTGATAACGACCGGTAATACCTTACCGGACTGATCCTGGGTCCTGGCGTTGAATGCTTTACAGAACTGCATGATGTTCACGCCCTTTGATCCCAATGCGGGACCTACAGGAGGTGAAGGATTTGCTGCACCACCCTTGATCTGTAATTTGATAAATCCAGCAATTTCTTTAGCCATAACGTTTTATAAAAAAATTTACTTTACTCCTTTTCCACCTGCATAAAGCTAAGCTCCAAGGGGGTTTTACGACCGAAAATCTTAACCATTACCTTCAGCTTCTTACGTTCTGCATTGATTTCCTCAATGGTTCCGTTGAAGCCGTTAAATGGTCCGTCGGTCACTTTTACGGTCTCTCCAACAAAGAACGGCACATCAAAATCTTCGCCGCTCTCCTGCAACTCATCCACTTTACCCAAAATCCGGTTTACTTCGGCAAGACGCATGGGGACAGGATCGCCACCCTTGGTATCACCAAGAAAACCGATTACGTTGGGTATGTTTCTGAGCTTGTGCGGAGTTTCTCCTGCTAATGTAGCTTCAATCAGAACGTATCCCGGAAAAAAATTGCGGTCTTTTGCAACCTTCTTACCATTACGGATCTGAAATACCTTTTCAGTAGGAATTAAGACCTGAGAAACATAATCCTGAAGACCGCCATTGGCTATCTCATTGTCGATATACTCTTTTACCTTCTTCTCTTTACCTCCGATGGCTCTAAGAACATACCATTTGTGTTGACTTTCGCTCATTTGGGTCTCTCCAGGAAAAAATTAATAGAAAAAACTGTAAACAACCTTCATGAAGCCTCTGAATGTGACGTCAATGCCGAAGATCAACAGCGCGATTATAAGGGAAGCAACTAATACGACTATAGCACTACCACGCAATTCGCTCCATGTAGGCCAGGAGACCTTTTGGACAAGTTCGTTGTAGGCTTCAGTGAAATAATTCGTTAATTTCATTCTTGAAAAATTTGAATATTTTTTTAGCCGGATAGGAAGAGTCGAACTTACCCATGCTTCCGACAAGCTATCCGTTATAAAAGTCCCGGACAAAAGTCCGGGACTTTATCAATGAAGTAATAAACTTCGTCTTATTTTAGGATCTCAGTAACCTGACCAGCGCCCACTGTACGTCCACCTTCGCGAATAGCGAAACGAAGACCTAAGTTCAAAGCAACAGGATAGATCAGTTCAACAGTGATGGTCACGTTGTCACCAGGAAGGATCATCTCTGTTCCTTCTGGAAGGTTGATCTCACCAGTGATGTCAAGCGTACGAATATAAAACTGAGGACGGTATTTGTTGTGGAATGGTGTGTGACGACCACCTTCTTCTTTCTTAAGGATATAAACCTCAGCCTTGAAAGTTGTGTGAGGAGTGATTGATCCGGTTTTTGCCAAAATCATACCACGCTTGATCTCTTTTTTGTCAACACCACGAAGCAACAAACCTACGTTGTCACCTGCTTGTCCGTCATCAAGAATCTTGCGGAACATCTCAACACCTGTACAGATGGTTTTGCGGTTTTCAGCCCCAAGACCAATCAATTCGATTTCGTCGCCAGTGTGAATTTTACCCATTTCAATACGACCGGTAGCAACTGTACCACGACCTGTGATTGAGAATACATCCTCAACTGGCATCAGGAATGGTTTGTCAACATCACGAGGAGGAATTGGAATCCAGGTATCAACTGCATCCATTAATTCCATTACCTTTTCTTCCCATTGTGGTTCGCCATTCAATGCACCAAGTGCTGAACCCTGAATTACCGGTGTATTGTCACCATCAAAATCATAAAATGAAAGAAGGTCGCGGATCTCCATCTCAACCAGTTCGAGGATTTCAGGATCTTCAACCATGTCTACTTTGTTCATAAAAACAACAAGACGAGGAACGTTTACCTGACGGGCAAGCAGAATGTGCTCACGAGTCTGAGGCATAGGACCATCGGTGGCAGCTACCACGATGATGGCACCGTCCATCTGGGCTGCACCAGTAACCATGTTTTTAACGTAGTCAGCGTGACCTGGACAGTCAACGTGTGCATAGTGGCGGTTCTCAGTTGCATACTCAACGTGTGCAGTATTGATTGTAATACCACGCTCTTTTTCCTCAGGTGCATTGTCGATTGAATCAAAAGACTTGATGTCGCAAAGACCTTTTTTTGCCAATACCATCGTAATAGCAGAAGTAAGTGTAGTTTTTCCGTGGTCGACGTGACCAATCGTACCGATGTTTACGTGGGGTTTAGACCTGTCGTAATGTGCTTTTGCCATAATAAATAATTTTAATTTCTAGTTTTATATTTCAATTCATCTAATCTCATTTAAACCGATAGGCTGCGAGCTTTACACTCACAACCGTTCCACCCTTAGTGGTTTCTCACTAAGAACATTCAAGCAAACTGGAGCGGGAGACGGGACTCAAACCCGCGACCCTCAGCTTGGAAGGCTAATGCTCTATCAACTGAGCTACTCCCGCATATTTTGCCCAACTTTGCCCATGTGATTTGTCTCGCGCATGGTGGGGAGAGCAGGATTCGAACCTACGAAGGCATACGCCAGCAGATTTACAGT
>CAZGSQ010000218.1:0-3626 GCA_964528535.1 uncultured Tangfeifania sp.
TTTCTCTCCAACAGCACCAGATAGTGCAACGGATTATACTGGAAATCCTCCTTAAGGCCCAACAGTAACATAGCTGCGTTTTGGGACCGTAGAACTTCCGTTTCTAAAAATGGACATGGAATAACAAACCTATTGGACCGGAAAATCCTTCATAACATCCCAATATTCCTTCGATATGTCGGCCAGACTCAAATCCTGATAAATGCTTAGACTCTCCCGGCTCTTGTGCCCACTGATAAGTTGAATTTTCGCGTCAACAATACCTTTGCTCGTGAGATAAGTAAGTATCTGGTGGCGGAAAAGGTGTGGATGTATTCTTTTAGCAATTCCGGCCATTTTTGCGTACTTCTTAACGATTTCACGAATCCAGCGGGTTGTGAATTTTGATTTGCGGTTTGACTCAAAAAGGTAAACGGCATCATTTTCTTTTTGTACAATCAAATATTGAGCTAATTCTCCACAAAAATATTTAGGAAATAATACATAACGTTCTTTATCTCCTTTTCCGTGGCTGATTCTAATTTTCAATGCATCGATATCAACGTCGCTAATGCTAATATTTACCAATTCCTCATTTCTAATTCCTGTGTACAGTAAAAGTTTTAACATAATCATATGGGTCCGATTGGATGTATGCCATACTGATTTATAAAATCGGTTTAGTTCCTCATCTGTCATAAGTTCCGGCAATCTTTTTGATCGTGCAATTTTACCCTTCAGTTCAAGGGAATCACGAACATGTTGAAATACTCTTTTAACATAGTGCGCATCCGGATGCTGCTCGCGAAGAAGATCGGCAACTTGGTTGGCCATCTCTTTTGGTGATGTCCTTGCCATTACTGCATCTCCAAAAATGAGGGTTTATCCATGTCCAAGTGAATGTCACCATATGGATTTATGTTAGAGGTGAATAAAGGTGTTATAGCTTTCATTGTTTCAGGGTTCATCCTGTACATATACCCTTCATCGTGAAGGATGCGCTCCATCATTATCGTATTAATAAGAACCAAGGAGTTTTGCAATAGGTGCAAACACAATACAGTTAGTTCTTGTACTGTTGGATCGTTTGTCTGAATTTCAGACTTTCCCCCATAGCAAATAATGTCAACGGAGGAGTTCCAGCTTTCTACCACATTGCGTTCTGCATGTATGTTTTGCCTATACGTTTTGTCGGTGAGAAATTTGCAGTTGTGTATGGTTTTAAGTGCTTTGCCTACTTCTAAAAAGCCTTTATAAGTTTTGTTAGCAGGATTGTTGCGATTGAAACGCCTTAAAATAGAGTCCACTGGAGCGGTTCTCTCCTTCGCGGCTACAACGTGCCGCGCCATGTCAATATAATGCTCGTGGGCTTGATCCCATCGGATCGGCCTTGCCAACACCCCGGCAAGATGCGGAAGGCTGTCCTTCAATTTTGAGTCGGAGATGTAGAGACGCTCATACTTCATTCTTTTCAACCATGGGTGCAACTCAACAAATAAATAACGGCAGAATGCGAATCCTAACTCACTTTGACCATGCGAATCTATCGTATTTGACTCAACTGTCATCATGCTATCATGCTGTATCAATCCAGAGATCATCGCCGATACTTCTGAACCTTGCCGCACTTGAGAATGAATCCCTGCAGAATTTTTGTCAATCATAGAATACATCATGATTCCACATTCCTGATAATGCGGATTCCATTGAGCGACAAGATTTTGCTCCCATGACCCCAGATACTTCCCATCTGAAGTGCAGGAAGTTGTGTTTCCCCATATG
Source organism: uncultured Tangfeifania sp. (assembly GCA_964528535.1). Lineage (GTDB taxonomy): Bacteria > Bacteroidota > Bacteroidia > Bacteroidales > Prolixibacteraceae > CAINVV01. Next base: position 1,762 of record CAZGSQ010000218.1, read on the forward strand.
TTCGGGCTGCGCACCTCAATTATTCGATTGACCAAAGCAATAATTGATTCTCGCACGGAATCAAGATGCACGAACCGTCTGTTGAAATAGAGTAGATCATCGTATGAATATGAAGGCCTAGCGGCAGCATGGATCCGTTTCAAACCTAATCCGGTGCCCCTACCAAGCAGACTGAGCAAAAGTCGCTCTCTGATCTCATGTTGGGTCAGCACTTGTCGTTGCGCTGTCGAATAAAAAAACCTTGTAAAATTAACTTGTCTGTCAGCTTCTAGTAGGATGTCAGCAAGTTCAAGTATACCCCAGCGACTCATGGCTTTTTGTTTGATTTCCATGAGAAGGGGGTGCTCTGGACCGTGAACGATTTTGGGGATGCGGAAGAGGCCTCTATCTCTGTTTTTCGGTCGGTAGATGTAGACATCTTTCTTTTCGCTAAAGAACTCATTTGCTTGCATCAGTGCGGACGTAAGTTGCTCTTTAATAGGATTTATGAAATCTTCTGATCGTTGTGGTATTTTGTGTTTGCTACAATATGTCATCCACATTTCTGGCCAATCATGGGGCAAATCCTTGTCTGGGTTCCGATAACGATAAGCCCCCTCGACCCAAACTTCTTTATTTTTTAAAGCTTTCTCAAGATGCTGTAACACGCATAGTTCAAAAAAGTGTTTTATTGTACGGGGGATTATCAAGTCATCTTCAACCAACATATCTTTCCAAGGTCCTGTCAATAGTGCCTCGGGAATATCCTCTGTCTCAGGATAGCAACTATGTTTCTTGTCGAGATATTTTCTAACGAGAGATATACCATCTATTAGAGGACGCCTGGAGCGGTTCGCGCTCTGAAAAACAAGTGTATCAAAGACCGGTTTCATCATCCTTCTGTAGGAGATCGCGTATCTTTTCTTTTTTTCATTTACCAGGTTGACCTCGTATACCATTTCCTTGCCCTCATATTCCTTGACAATCAGATCGAGGACATCCTTATCAACAGCGGCAAAAACTACATTCTCAACTGTATCTTTAGGATTCTGTGTTGACGCTTTGGCCATCTTATACAAAATCTCTCTCTTTTTATATATCGTTTTGATGCTACTAACCAATTCTCTTTCTATACTTTTGTCAGCTTTTTTCTCAATACGCTTAATCATGTGTAGAAATATATCAACGATATTATCTATAAGTTCCATGCGCCGGAACGCAAGAAAAGCCGCCATTAGCGTATACCTGTAACAAGGCCGATGCCGTTTCATATGGTAGGATGATTCTGGCGCTGCTCTTTGGCGTAATATTTTTATCACATTTTCTGGGATACAATTAAAATATTCATCGTACTTGATCTCAAATCCGTTGACGAACTGAAGTCGTTTTACTTCCTGTAACAGTGTTTTAATCCCAAATTTCCTAGGATTTAATTTTATCCATTCATAACAATTCTTTTCATCCGTTGTGCTGTTAAGGCATAGGTCCATTTTTTCACATGTTGATAATGGAATAGCCGAAGAAATTTTTTGAACAATATGGTTTAAATACTGACGCCATGCAGAATTTACTATTCGCTGTAGTTCTTTTTCCATCGGCAATTCAATGGATAGATGCCGAAATCTTTGTACAGCAGCTAAATACATTTGTTGTCTATCTGGGTGATTGATGGATTCCTCAACTAGCCATCGTTTTATTTGTCTGACATCTTCAGCGGTGCTTGGGCGAAAACTTGAAATTTCTCTAATAGCCACAATATTGAGTTTGTGTTGTGTACTTTTCCATATATAGTTTTTGTATTCTGCAGGATCAATGCTAAGCTGATCTCCCAAAAATTTTACTACTAATGCGGGTATATCTTCCTTTTCCCGAGGAAAATATCCAAG
>CAZGSQ010000219.1:0-3612 GCA_964528535.1 uncultured Tangfeifania sp.
TCAGTTATTTACCCTGATGAGAAGGTTGGCAAAGAGTTTTGGGATAAGGTCTATGCCGAAGCTTTAAAACGCTATGGTACAACGGATGTGCCAGTAGATACATTTAATAAAGTTTGGATTATCCCTGAAAAGGCGACCGTCTATGAGAACAAGGATGCTGCCTTTGTTGTCGAGAGCAAGTTAAAGGTCATGCTGGAAGAGGATTACCTTGCCCTTGAAAAGAATACGACAGGCAAAGAACAAACCCAGACCACGCCAGCAACTAATAAACTTGGCTCTGAAATTATCCGTGAGGTAGTCATCCCCATTCTTGAGAAAGAAGTTAATGAAGGCAAGAACTTTGCCCATCTTCGACAGGTTTACAATTCGCTTATCTTGGCAACGTGGTACAAACGTAAGGTCAAGGATAGCATCATGGGTCAAGCTTATACCGATAAACAAAAGACCACAGGCATTGACATTGCTGATAAGAACGAGAAAGAAAAGATTTGGGGGCAGTATGTTGAGGCATTCCAAAAGGGTGCTTATAACCTGATTAAGGAAGAGTACGACCCAACAACACAAACAACCGTACCAAGGAAGTATTTCTCAGGCGGAACTGATTTGGCGATGACTAATGTGTTCAAAGTTGAGGGTAACAGTTCGCAACATCACTCACTGAGCATTTCTTCCGAGCGAGGCAAGGTTGTTCACGCAGAAATGGCGATGACAAGTGCATTTAACATCGCCGGGATTGATTTCGCACAGCAATCAAGCAATGAGGCAAGGCGATATTTGGAACATTTGGGCATGGACTTTAGTCGAGCAGAAAACGAAATGGTCGTAAATTACTTTGACCCCATTTCCAAGGCAGAACCAAAAAAGGATGCTGACGAATTATTTGAAAAGGAAATGGTTTCAAAGATTCTAGAATTGTCAGAATTATTAAACAGAACCATCGCTATTCATGTTATGGCATCTGGAAATGTGTCAGGGATGACGACGGATAAGTTTTTTGGAACCGCAGTCCTTGTCAAGCCGAAGTTTTTAGAACTGATTAAACAGAAATTTATGAATACGACGAAGGAAATGTTTGGTAGTAACGCAGGAGTTCTTTTGAATGATGAAGCTGCGGCAAAGTTGTTTTTGCGAGACTTCCTTGATGCGACTTCAGAAACATTTCATTATGGATATCGCACAAAGGAAGGAAATCCAAGTTTACCAGTAACCATGTTTGTAGATTATGATTCCGGTCTCCCTCAAGAACAAGGTGTTATCAGAGAACACTTCTTGTTTCCTTGGGCGATTTTTAGATTAGATTACATGAAGAAGGCTCAATTTCAGAAAAGAACATTGGGCTTAATTCAGTGGCGTTCAGAAGAACTTTCTGTCACAGATGAAAGCAACAAGTTAAGAGGTAAGCCGTTTGCCACCCTTTATAAACAAGTTGTCCGAAGACATCTTGATGCTCTGATTGAATCTGCAAGAAAATCTTCGTCAATAGATTCAACGACAGCCTTAGCGGAGCAAAGCATCGCAGAAGAGAGCAAGAAGGTAGATTGGCAAACATTACAATCTTTTCATTCTGGTCAGACGGAGCGTTTTGCGCAAGCTTTGAGTGGTAATGTGGAAGCTCGTGTCGGAGAAGTAATAGAAAAGCTTGTTCATCAAGCAGGCAATGAACTCTCACGGCAATTACCCGATGATTCGACCATTCTTGTCGCCGGCTTCGGTAAGAATTGGCAGGAGGTGAAGGTTTTTGCAGAGCGATTTCCTCGTTGCAAAATTGTAGGTGTAGACTGGTTGCAAAGCAATGTTGATTTAGCAAAAGCTAATCTTTCTGGGGAGCAGTGGAAGAATGTTAGCTTTATTTCAGGCAATGTTGCCGACTTAAATTTAGAAAATGTTCATATGGTGTATGCGTCGTATTTATTAGATATAAAATTGTTTGAACGCCGTACGAATGACCCAGAAGCAGAAAGAGTTGTAAAAATAATTTTTGATGCGCTGTACCGTCAATTATCGCCGGGTGGCTATTTCCTCTCCTTGCCAGCGAATCCTATAACTGTGGGAGAATTAAGAAATGAACAAGCAGACATTGTTTTGAACGAAGGTTCTGGATTGAAAACACTGCTTATCGCAAGAAAACCTGATGCTGCCATGTCGCAAGAGGAAGCAAGGAAGCTGGAGATTTCGTATTATCAGATTGCCGTTGATTGGGCGAAATACATTCTCGACAACTATGATTTCAAATTTAAGAAAGGGAAATTGGTGTTTATTGGAGGCTCATCCCGGCGTGCGTACGAAGCTGCCCGCTATTTGGCGGGAAGTCAACTTTATCCGAAAATTAAGAAGGAAGATGTTGTTTATCTGGACGCTACAAGAGCGGCTAAAATTTCGGGAGAGGAGATACGGGAGTTCTTAAAGGAACGGGGTGTTTTCAAAAAGAACCGTCCGGTTGTTTTACTTGATAATTGGGCTGACACTGGTGGTCAAATCAAACGCATAGCAGCCTCAATTCATCAAAACGTTCCATTAGTTATGGCATATTTAATGGTATCATCCGCAGAAGCGATGTTAAAAAGTTATGAGAAAGACATGGTGGTTCGGGCGGCTGACATAAGAGAAGCGGGTGTTTTCTTTGAACGGAACAATCACATGGCAAGGGATGTCAGGACGGAGATGTTGGTTGGTTATGAGAGAACAGATAAAGGGCTAAAACCATATTATTTCACGGTGGATGATGCCAAGAGTTTATTAACCAAATTAACAGGGAATGACACAACGGAGTTGAATAATTTGCCGCAGAATATGTTCTTATGGTTGAGGCAGCAGGGAGTTGAAATGTATTTTAGCGGAGCATTAGAGCGAGCAAAAGCTGCTCTAGAGGATTTTATTAAACAAAATCCGCAGGGTAAAGCTTTAGAGCAGGAAGGAATGTTTCAGGAGCTGTTATTGCGTAATGCTGCTCAATCTGCCACAGGTGGTATCGACCTTAATCCATCTAAGATTGACCTTAAGACCAAAGATAATGGCGAGGTAATTAAATTTAATCTTGACCCTGCCATGCTTCAACAGATGAAAAATGCCTCTGGCGTGACTCCTGTTATTGTCGGTATCAATTCGTTGGATAGCTTGTCCGTTTTCATGGGTGTCCATGAGCCAGTGAAATAGCCGTTTAAACGACAGACAGATACTCATCCCATAGATGAAGGGCGGTGGCTTAGCAGGGTTAGCCAGTGCTAGGTAGCCAGTCTGACGCAACATCACTTGGACTACCGAAATCGTGTAATTATTCACCGAAATCAGCCCGAAAACGGCATTTTAGAGTACCGAAACGGGGTAGTTGGCGCACCGAAAAAACGGCGGTCTCTTGGCAGGTGGATTGTTGTAACATGTTGATAATAAATCAACTCAGTGTGGATTATCACAAGAGAGAATGAACATTTTCAGGCTGGATATAGGGAAAACCCAGCCTTAGTACCCTCGGAAGAGCGTTTTAACTGAATTTATCTGTTGTTCTAGCAGGGGCGTTATCGGCATGTTATCGGCAATTTATCGGCAATTCGGGCGGATGCTGTTCAACGACAATTATAAATTCTTTTGGACGACAATTAGAATTACCGATCCTCT
>CAZGSQ010000220.1:0-3544 GCA_964528535.1 uncultured Tangfeifania sp.
ATACTTACACGGCTCTGAACACTCTTTCCCTACACGACGCTCTTCCGATCTACGATGACTTGCCAGCGGCAATGAGGTGATCGCGAAACGCATGCAGGAGGCGCTTGTCCCAGTCGCCCGCATGCCACTCATCGACGTACCACACCGCAAAATACTCCAGGCGCTCGCGATAAGCCGCCCGCGTTTTGTCGGACTTGCCGGCGACGGCCTCGGCGCCCGCGCGCGCAATGTCGGCGGGCGTGAGGCCCGGCAGCGGGCCGGCGGAGGTGGCGCGTGCGAGATCAGTGGTCATTGTTTGCCTTCCCGAATAGCGTCCGAAAACGCCCCTTATCGTAAGTAATTCCTGTTCATTTCGGGTCACTTTCGACCCCTTCTCAAGGCCCGGCGCGCTCGTGGTTGTCGCTGGTGACGACCGCCCTGGTGCCGAATTTTTGCTTACTGTAGTGTCTTCTAATTGCGTATGACTTACTGTAGAGTTACCTAGTTGCAAATGATTGCACCTGTTGTATATAACATAGCACAGATGTGCCAGGTTTGTCAATAAGGAAAACAGGATTATAATAAGTATAATATCCTTATACACTCTGAGGCCCACCTATGTTCATCGACCGCGAAGAAGAACTCGAATTTCTGAACAGCCTGCTGAAGCGCCAGCGCCCAACCCCCGCCCAGATGATCCTGCTCTACGGCCGCCGGCGCGTCGGCAAGACCGCTCTCGCCCGCCACTGGGCCGACACCACGGGCCTGCCCACCACATACTGGTTTGCCGAGACGGAGACCGCCGGGCTCCAGCGCCAGAAGCTCTACGGAAAAATGCTGGGCGTCCCCGGCGACGAGGCCCCGGCCTTCCGCACCTGGGATGCCCTGTGGGCCGCCTACGCGCGGCAGATCGGAGACCGGCCGGCCATCCTGATCCTCGATGAGGTCACCCGCGCCGCCGAAGCTGACACCGCCTTCCTATCATCTCTCCAGGGCGCTTGGGACGAAACGTTCAAACACTCGCGCCTCATCCTCATCTTGAGCGGCTCCCAGGTCCACGCGATGGAAACCCTGCAGCATGAAGGCTCACCGCTGTTTGGCCGGTTCACGGGGCAATGGCATCTGCAGCCGCTGGCCTTTAGCGCCCTCCGCCAGTTCTTCCCCGCCTGGCCGGCCGACGAGCGCGTGGCCATCTACGGTATTCTCGGCGGCATCCCCGCCTACCTTGAGACGCTAGATCCGGCGCGGAACGTGTCCGACAATCTGAAGCAAATCATCCTGAACAAAGGCAGCATGTTCCTGGGCGAGCCGGAGGTGCTGCTCGCCGACCAGCTCCGGGAGCCGCGCATCTACGTCAGCATCCTCAAGGCCATCGGCCTGGGCAAGCACACCCTGGAGGCCATCGGCGAATCGGCGCAGATGCCGCAGGTGCACCTGACCCCCTACATGGCCCGGCTCATGGAGCTGCGTCTCATCGAGCGCCGGCTGTCGGCGCTGACGCACCCCTCCAAACAGAGCACTAGCCGGTCGAGCCGCTATCACCTCGCCGACCCGTACTTGCTTTTCTACTATCGGTTTGTGTCCCCGGAGCGGGAGGAGATCGGCTACCGGCCCGAGCAGATCGTGCCTGATCTGGTCGACCAGCTGCGCGCCTTCCTGGGGGCCACGGCCTTTGAAGCGCTCAGCCGCGAGTGGGTAGTGCACGCCAGCCAGACGGGCACCCTGCCCTTCCAGGCCCAGCAGGTGGGGAGCCATTGGGGCCGAGGCGTCAACATCGATGTGGTCGCCCTCAACTGGAAAGCGAAGGCGGTGTTGCTCGGCGAATGCAAGTGGGACAAGGATCCCATCGAGCGCGACGTGGTGCGCGAATTGATCGAAAAGCGCGTGCCGAAGGCCCTCAGCTATTTGCCGGAGGCTGGGCTGGGCTGGACAATCTACCCGGCCTTCTTCGCCCGCGCCGGGCTGACGCCGGCAGCGCAGGCCTACGCCCGCGAACTGAAGCCCCAGCCCATGCTGGTGGTTTTCCTCAAGCAGATCGACCATGACCTGGGCGGGGCACCGAGCAAAAGCCACGGCTAGGACCATAAACCATGCTTCGGAGTATCATCCTGCCCAGGATGTTCCTAAGCTTCCGAGCCCTAATGGTCCAAATCCATTCGGGCGCATTTCGAAGCGCCGGTCAAAACTGACCGGCGTTTTGTGCTAAGATAATAATGAGACGGCAGCACTATGCCCGCGCGCCTGGAACTCCTGCAACTGGCTGGCAGTTTGTCTGCGGAGGATGCTGCCCAAATACGGCCGGCGGTGGAAGAAGCCGGCGAGCAGGTGAATGCCCATGAGTGGTAACTCTCTGCTCGACACAAAGGCGGTGAACTTCTTGTGGGAAAAGGATGACTGACATGGAAACGATTGCCTTGCAGACGCATTTTTCTGCTTCGGTCAATTTAGACCAGGTTCGGCAGGTGGTGGACACCGCTTTGCGGCGCGAGGCCGATTTGGCGGCGGCTCGCCGCGCCTATTTTGAGCGGGCCTGCCGCCTTTTTGAACGGCAGTACCAGCTCTCTTCGGATGAATTTCTGCGGCAGTTCGAAGCGGGGCAGTTGGGCGACGACGCCGAGTACTTTGATTGGTATGCGGCCAAGCGGGGCCTGGAGGTGTGGGATCAACGGTATCAGATTCTCTCGGGGGTCGCGGCGTGAATGCGCGGGCTTATTACCTGAGCCTGCAAGCGGCCATTCAAGCTGCGCCGCAGGTTATCAGTTCGACCGTGCGCTTTGAAGAAATCGATGTGAATGAAGGCTATCTGAGCGGTGTCATTGAGCTGATAGATGGCTTTGAACTCTACCTCGCCGAATATTTCACGCTGACGCCCGCATTGGAGCGCGTCAAGTACCGTTATCATTTGCAGACTGCGGCTCGCCGTTTGGTGAGCCGCTGGGATAAAGCTCCCCATCATCCTGGCCTTGCTACTTTTCCACACCATCGGCATGATGCACAGGATGTGGTCCACCCTTCGGAACCCATGAGCCTTCCCGCCGTTCTGGAAGCGGTCTTGCCTCTCATCTTACCCTCCGAAACCTAACCTTTTGGCATACGCCTGTCCGCGGCCGAGTAAACTGAACACAAATCGGCCCCGCCGGGCCGAGAAAAATGAAGCGCCTCCGCCGGCCGCCTTCACTCAGGGAGGCCGTTTCGCATCACGTGGCCGGTCCAAGCTGGACCCGGAAGGCCTTCAACTCCTCCAGCGTGATGGGGTCCAGGTCCCCATCCGGCATCATGACCTCGGCCAGTCGGACTGATTCGTCGGCAAAGAGGATGGCAACCGCGAGTTGTCCCCGGCGCTGGTAGACCTGCGCCAGGCCGAAGTACCCGTCGAAATGCTCCGGCTGTGCCAGGGCCAACTTCTTGAAGATCGTCTCCGCCCGTGGCAAGCGGTTGGTGTTCAGCGCATGCAGGCCGTCATTCCACCAGTGCAGATCATCTTCTTCCGCGAAGGGCCGGATGTGCGGAAACTCCTTCCGCATACGGTCGAGATGCGCGGCCAGGGTGGTGGGGATGGACGGAT
>CAZGSQ010000221.1:0-3532 GCA_964528535.1 uncultured Tangfeifania sp.
GGAAGTCGGCAAACTCAACCAGCAGGTCGTCGAATGTGCGGAACATGTCAGACCCACTGCCCATCTGTTCCGGTACGACCTTGCTTAACAAGGTGTTGTGGTTGATGGCGCGCAGGTGCTTATGAAGAATAAAGTCGTGTTTACCTGAAAATGTAACAATTTGAAATACAATTAGTTTCTTAAAATACTTTTTGGTAACGGTATATCGGAGCCGGTTGATGTCCTGTGGCTGTACGCCGATAAACTCATTGTCGTGCAGTTCATTGATTCCTTTATCCCCGAAAGGGTAAATAACATAGGCATGATTAAAGCGAGGAGGCGCGTCGGGAAAAGGTATTTTTTTGATCAGATGGAGACTCAAAAATTCGTTCAATTCGCGGAAACCTTCGTTGTTCCGTGCAATGGCAGTGTAAAGATGACAGTCGCCATTCCTGATATCAACGCCTGCAATGGGTTTAATTCCTTGTTTCTGGGCTTCTTTCACAAAATCGATGATCCCCGTCGTGTTGTTGATATCGGCCATTACAACCACCGGAAGGTGATTTTTGATCGCCTCCTGCAACAACGTCTCGGGCTTCATTGTCCCGTAGCGCAGACTATAATAGGAATGACATGAAAATAACATACTAAGAATGAAAAAATGAAAGAATGAAAAATGAAGGAATAATTTGCATTGCCATTGTATTATTGCTTTTATATTTATCCTGATTGTATATCATATATATACTGTATCATGTTACCGGTTGCTGAGCGGAGTCGAAGCACCGGTTGCTGAACAGTCTCATGTTACCGGTTGCTGAGCGGAGCCGAAGCACCGGTCTCCATGCCATTTGCCCCACTCCCCATGCTTTTCCTAGCCTTTGCTTTGCGGCGCATGGGACATCCCATCTTTTAACAACTTTCTGATTGCGCCTCACCATTCTGGGTAATCTGCAATCCTACAATAATTTAACACCTACGGTGTAGCGAACCGTTACAGAATATTATTTTTCATCACTTTTCCCATTTTCTCATAATCCTGATTTCTGTTTACTTTTTCTGTAAACCTATTTCAGAACAAGACAGTTCATCAGTCTCCGTTTTCCGCCCCATGCCCCATGCTCCTCAATGCCACCCCCGTTTGATCACAAGCTTACCTTCCGGGACCTGTAGCGGGATCGTTTTCAGCTCTTCTATGGTTTTGCGGGCGGCCAATCCCGAAGCACGGAAAATCGCGGAAGATCCGAACCGTTTTCGGATTCCGTCCATGCTCCGGTAAAGGTTGATGCGTTCGGCAGTATCTTCAAAAAGGTCGAGTTGTTGTGTACCATTCACCAAATGACTGAACCTGACACCGATCAGCCGGATCAACATGCGCCGTTGATATAGTTTTCGAAAAAGGTCAATGGCCAGCCCAAGCAGGGTATGATCGAACTGTGTGTATGGGATCCGCTGCTGTTGGCTGAAGGTGTCGAAGTTGGAATATTTGATTTTTACCGTCACACAGGAGGTCATCTTTTCCTGCTTCCGGAGTTGAAAGGCCAGTTTTTCGGTCATGCTCACAATCAACTGTTCAAGAAAATACACATCGGTTGTATCCTGCTCAAAAGTTCGTTCAGTACTCATCGACTTTTGTTCAGAGTAAGGCTTGACTGGCGTATTGTCGATCCCATGTGCTTTTTTCCAGATCATCATCCCATTATCGCCAAGAACCTGCTGCATCATCTCTCCGGGGATCTCAGCCAGCGAATGGATCGTTTCGATCCCCATTGAGCGGAGCAGATAATAGGTCTTGGGACCGATCATCGGGATTTTCCGGATTGAGAGCGGATCGAGGAATGGCTGCACTCTGGCTTGTGGCACCTCTTTCTCCCCATTGGGTTTTGCTTCGCCCGTGGCAATCTTTGAGACCGTTTTGTTCACCGACAACCCGAACGAAATGGGCAGGCCACACTCCTTTATAATGGTGTGGCGCAATTCGTGAGCCCATTTCATGCATCCGAAAAAACGGTCCATCCCCGTAATGTCGAGATAATGTTCGTCAATCGAAGCCTTCTCGTAAACAGGAGCCCGCTCCGCAATGATCTGTGTTACAGTGTCAGACAAACGGCTATAGCTCTCCATGTCGCCACGGATCAGCACCGACTCGGGACAAAGGCGCCTGGCCAGCTTCATGGGCATCCCAGAGCGCACCCCAAACAGCCGCGTTTCGTAACTGCAACTGGCGACCACGCCACGGTCGGAGGTGCCACCAATAATTACCGGCATCCCGATCAGTTTGCTGTTGTGCAGCCGTTCGACCGAGACAAAAAAAGTGTCGAGATCGTAGTGAACGACCGTCTTGTTCGATATTTGACCGATCTCCTGCATGACTTAATTTTTTTTTCGTGAAATTTTTGTTATTCAGGAAAATGTATTATTTTTGATCATTATATGATCATTTATCCGGTTATAATATAATCATTTTTTTAAAGATTGGTATGAGGACAAGAAAAAAGTTTGAGATTTCACCTTTTGGGCAGCATCCTATGGGCGACTCCTACAGGGGTAAACCTCTGGTCTGCGTTCCGCTGATCCTCTGGTCCTCCATCTGGTCCTCCTCCGGTTGAAACCGAAGGTTATTGTTGGGCAACTTCCTTTTAGGTTAGTAACTCTGCAAACAGCCTGGTCGGTTGAAACCGAAGGTTATTGTTGGGCAACTTCCCGCACGCGGGACAGGCTTTACAGAGTTGCTTGCCAATAACATACAGTATATCTGTAATGCGTTTAATCACAACTCTGTAAGAGTTGCCAGTGAATAACCCTCGGTTTCAACCGGGAGGAAACAAAAAAATATGTCATGAACAGCTACCGACAAATACTTTATCACATCGTATTCTGCACCTACAACAGGGAAAACACGATTCCCCCGGAGCAGCAAGAAGGTCTGTATAAATATATTGTTGGAATTATTACCAACCGAAAGGGCGTAGTGTACCAAATAAATGGAATGGAAAACCATATCCATATTTTATCGGATTTGCATCCCACTGTAGCTCTTGCCGATTTTATCAAGGAGATCAAAACTGCTTCCAATTTTTGGATGAAACAGACCGAAAAATATCCTGAATTTACCAACTGGGCAGAAGGTTATTGTGCACTGACCTATACCTATAGGGATAAAGCAATGATCTTAAACTATATAAAGAATCAAAAGAAGCATCACAAACATGTAGTTTTTGAAGATGAATATAGGGGCTTGCTCGAAGAAAACGGGGTGGAATTCGATGAGAAGTACATCTTTTGATGAGGATGGCCGACTCCTTTCTCCCTCCGGTCCGCTATCCTTCTTCCTCCGGTTGAAACCGACGGTTATTATTGGGCAACTCCTACAGAGTTGGAATTAAATTTGCTGCGATCAGAATATCAGTATATTAACAGGTAACTCCGTAGGAGTTTCCCAGAAATAACCCCCGGTTTCAACCGGGGGAGTTGGACAAAAAAAAGAATAACATGTACTTCAACTCAAACATCAGATTAATGCGGAAACGTCGCGGACGTACGCAGGACGAAG
>CAZGSQ010000222.1:0-3494 GCA_964528535.1 uncultured Tangfeifania sp.
AAGCCTGGGACATGAAATACAAACCCAACTCCGACTGGAACCACGCCTGGGGTGCCGTTCCGGCAAACATCATCCCAAGGAGGTTGTGGGGCATCCGGCCGAAAGCGCCGGGATTTGCCAAAGTTGAAGTCAGGCCTCAGATGGGAGACCTTGCCTTCAGTACCATCCAGGTGCCCACCAAATTAGGAGTCGTGAAAGGAGAATACCGATTGGAAAGCAATGGTGCTAAGACATTCCAGATAGAAATTCCACCGAAAATGGTTGGAGAATTTTGCCTTACCGTGCCAGAGCATTTTGATATTTACCTTAACAAAAAGAAATTCAATCGCATGGATAACAATATGCTGTTAAGTCCCGGGAAAAATAAAATCGAAATTAAAGCAAAAACCAATTAATCCCTGACGTCCAACAACTGTCTAATGGATTATGCAAACCTGCGTGAGATAAATGTTGACATCTTTAATTTACAACAGCCATGAGCCACCAAACAGCTGCCTTCCTTGCCCAAAATCGCCAATGGCTTTTTCATTTTTCGTTTTATAATCAGTACCAATCTTTAATATCTATTTCATGAAATCAAATGAATCAACAAGAAGGTTATTTCTGAAGAACGCAGCTGCCATCTCTGCAGTTGCAGCACTTCCAACCATTTTAACCCAAAAAGTCAGTGGAGCCGGACTTCCGGCTGCGAAACCAGTGGCCGCCAGCGACAAGGTCAATTTGGCCTGCTGTGGCATCGGCAACCAGGGAGGTTCTGACATCAAGGACCTCTACAAAACCGGACTTTGCAACATTGTTGCCTTGTGCGATGTAGACATGGGTGCCCCGCACACCCAGGAGACACTCAAAAATTTCCCGGATGTACCCCGTTTCAAGGATTTTAGGGAAATGTTCGACAAAATGGGCAAACAATTCGATGCAGTAACTGCCGGAGTGCCCGACTTTGCCCACTTTCCCATCGCCATGCTGGCCATGAGCGAAGGCAAAGGCATCTATTCCGAGAAACCAATGGGACGCACCTTCAACGAGGTAGAACTGATGATCAAAGCTGCAAAAAAATACAAAGTAGCTACCCAAATGGGCAACCAGGGACACTCAGAAGCCAACTATTTTCAGTTTAAAGCCTGGAAGGAAGCCGGCATCATCAAGGATGTAACAGCCATCACCGCCCACATGAATTCTGCCAGAAGATGGCATGGCTGGGATTTCAAAAATGCCAAATATCCCGAGAAACAGGAACTCCCTGTCAACCTCGATTGGGAAACATGGCACATGACCACCAAACTGCACCACGATTACAACAAGGATTATCACCTTGGACAGTGGCGCTGTTGGTACGATTTCGGCATGGGTGCCTTGGGCGACTGGGGAGCACACATCATCGATACAGCCCACGAATTTCTGGAACTGGGACTTCCTTCCAGTATTGAGTGCCTGAAGAGCGAAGGTTACAACACCTATTTCTTCCCGCAATCCACCACCCTCTCCTTCAAATTTCCAAAACGCGGGGCGATGCCTCCACTCGAGATCACCTGGTACGACGGGGTAAACAACGTACCACAGGTTCCCGAAGGCTATGGCGGTTCTACCCAACTCGATCCAAATATTCCGGCAGCAAGCAACGGAAAAATACAACCTTCCAAATTGAATCCGGGAAAGATCATTTACAGCAAAGAGCTGACCTTCAAAGGTGGTTCACATGCCAGCACCCTTTCGATTATCCCCGAAGCAAAAGCGAAGGAGATGGCTTCCAAGTTACCGGAAGTTCCAAAGAGCCCTTCCAACCACTACGCCAACTTCCTGAAAGGGGTCAAAGGCGAAGAAGTTTGCCGCTCAAAATTTGAAATTGCCGGTCCGCTCAGCCAGGTCTTCAACCTGGGAGTCCTGGCCCAACAGCTGAACACCAAACTCTTGTTCGACCGTGACACCAAACAGATCACCAACAACAAGATAGCGAATGAACTGCTGGTTGGTGCTCCTCCCCGCAAAGGATGGGAACAATACTACAAATTATAGTCTCTTCACACCTGTCGGGTTTTCATGACCCGACAGGTGTTTAAAAATTGCCGATGACCAAAACTTTTTTACTCCTGGCATTTCTACTGCTTGTATCCGTCTTCGGCGGTCAAAGCCAGACAACAAAAACGCCCCAAAAATCTCCTGGTAGCTTAACAGGAATGGTGCTTGACAATCTCAAAATGGAGACGCTCGAAAGGGCTTCCAAAATGATGCTTGAAAATCCTGTCACGGTCACAGCTTCCTCCTGCAAAAGAAGTTCAGGAGGCCGGCACGATTTTTACTCAGAAGGAGACTATTGGTGGCCTGACCCTGCCAATCCAAGCGGACCCTACCTGCAGAAGGACGGTCAAAGCAATCCTGACAACTTTTCCGACCACCGGCTGGCATTGATTCGCCTCAGCGAAATCACCGCAACACTCACCTCCGCCTGGTTGCTCACCGGACAGCAAAAATATGCTGACAAGGTGCTTCAGCATCTGCAAGCATGGTTCACTGATACCACCTCCATGATGAATCCGGATATGCTCTATGCACAAGCCATATGGGGCCGTTTCAAAGGCCGGGGCATCGGCCTGATCGATGCCTATCACCTGGTAGAGGTGACACAATCCATAAAAATATTGGCAAATAAAAATGCAATTCCAGCATCAGAAGTCACCAAAATAAAGTCGTGGTTCAGTCTGTTCCTTACCTGGATGACTACCCATTCGTACGGCATCGACGAGATGAATGCCAAGAACAACCATGGCACCTGTTGGGTCGCTACTGCCTCGGCCATGGCCACACTGACAGGGAACAAAGAGACAATCAAAATGTGTTCAGACAGGTTCAAGAATATCCTGCTTCCAACACAAATGGCGGCCGATGGCAGCTTTCCCCTCGAACTCAAACGAACCAAACCATTTGGATATTCGCTTTTTAACATGGATGCCTTTTGCAATGTAGCCCAAATTCTGTCTTCTTCCGATGACAACCTTTGGAAATACACCACCAGCGATGGCAAATCACTCCAAAAAGGAATGGCCTACATTTTTCCCTTTATCGCCGACAAAACAAAGTGGCCCTTTGCAAAAGACATCTACATATGGGAAGAGTGGCCAGTCAGGCAGTCTTGCCTTCTGTTTGCAGGTATTGCCTATCAAAATGAGCAATACATTAAGACCTTTTTCAGCCTGCCTTCCAACCCGACCCATCCCGAGGTAATTCGGAATTTACCCGTCAGGCACCCCGTGATCTGGCTGTTTTAATGGAAAGGACTGGGAGTCGGAGACTGGAAGCTTGGACTCCCCTGAGCTTGGACTCCCCTGAGCTTGTCGAAGGGTCGAAGGGTCGAAGGGTCGAAGGGTTTACATTGTTAGACGATTAACCCCGGTCCCTGAGCCTGTCGAAGGGGGGACTGGGACGAAGAAGAAGATGTGCACTGAGCTTGTCGAAGGGTCGAAGGGTCGAAGGGTCGAAGGGTTTACATTGTTAGA
>CAZGSQ010000223.1:0-3468 GCA_964528535.1 uncultured Tangfeifania sp.
TAACAAGAACAACCGGTATTTCGCTTAATTTCTTGTCATTTTTTATTTTCATGGTCAGTTCAAACCCATTTAACCTTGGCATATCGACATCCGATACAACCAGGTCGAATTCCTCAAACCTCGCCTTTGTATATGCATCAGCCCCGTCAACCGCAGTTGACACCTTATATCCAGCCGTCTCAAGAATGTTTTTTAACATGGTTCGCGAAGTTATTGAGTCTTCCGCGACCAATATCTTCCCGGATTTGGAAATTGACTTCATCTCCTGTGATGGATTATTTGGCCTTTCAATAGATCTTACCACCGACTTCATCAGATCCGCAACATGTAGAACAGGAACAACCGTTCCGTTGCCCAGAACAGTAACACCCGAAATATTCCTGACACGTTTGAGCAGCTTACCCAGTCCTTTTACTAAAACCTGCTGTTCGTCGAGTACTTCATCAACTTGGAACGCAATACGGTTCTGGCCTGATACAATCTCAATAACACGTTGGTAATCTATACCCTGGTCCGGGCCTGTATTTGAAACGGGAGAATCCGAATTGGCTTTCCTTATTCCCAGGATTGAGGCAAGATCAACAAGGGAAACAATTTCGCCATCAATTAATACGGTTTTTTGGTTCTCCACTGTTTTAATTGTTCCGTAATCAATCCTTAAGACCCTTTCAACATTCATGGTAGGAAGAATAAACAATGACTCATTCAAACTTATGGCTATACCCCTGAAAGCCGCCAGTGTCAATGGTAAAAGGATACGAAAGGCAGTTCCAAGTTCATTCGTTTCCACCATCAGTTTACCGTTTAGTTTCCCGACCTTTTCTTTTACAATCGAAAGGCCTAACCCACGACCTGATATCCCTGTGATCATCGGACTTGTGGATAAGCCTGATTCATAGATCAAGGATAGAATCTCATCGTTCCTCAATTTTTCAGCGGCTTCCTGTGATATAATTTCCGATTTAACGGCTGTTTTCAATACTTTATTTTTGTCAATTCCTTTGCCATCATCCGAGATCATTATTTCAAAAAGAGCATTTTCCCGTGCAGAAAAGGTGAGTTTGATATTTCCAGACGACGGTTTATTTTGAAGCAATCTTTCTTTGGGAGTACCAATCCCATGATCGATGCAATTGCGGATCAGATGTACAAGTGGATCTTTTAACTCTTCCAGGATCCGTTTGTCAACCTCCAGTTCAGATCCTTCAACGATAAAATCAATTTCTTTTTTCTGTTCGCGGGAAATCTCCCTGACCATAGCCGGAAAAGTTTCCACAATTGAAGAAACAGGAAGCATCATGACTTTCTTAATTGATTCAAGGTGGTTGTTAACCAAACGTTCCAACACAAACTGTTCTGTTTCCAGACAGCGGGTAATCTTTGTCAAATTATTCTCAAAGTTATTCAACCGCAATTCATTTTGCATCAGCCAATCGTTCAATTGATTGGCTGATGAATGTGTGAATTGCCGCTTCCAATTAAGCCAATCAGACTGCCAATCAGTAACTTCTTCAAGAAGTTCTGCAAGGTTTCTTGTTTGTTGATTGAACGCTATCTTACTCTGTACCAACTCTTCAGCCTGTCGAAAAAGCGGGTCCAATTTCGAGATTGGAATTCTTACTGAATCAGAAATGGCCGGTTTTATTGGTTTGGAGATTTCTACCTTTTCTATTCCCACAGGAACAGTTTCATCTGTTTTTTCATTTTGCACTTTTGCCGGCCCAACAGGTATCATGTCACTGTCAATTGTTGGTTTGATTCCTAAAGGGGCAATCCTTAATTGATTGAGAATTTCGTTGAGGTTCTGTTTAAGCTCGGGCGACTTTTCTGCTTCTCCGGAGAGAAGCAGTTCAGATAGCAATTTCACGATACGATGAAAAAGATCAAACATGCCGACACTTAAATTTGTACCTTCCTTCTTTATCGTAGAAATAAGCGATTCCAGAGGTTGGCAAATCGATTCAATGTCTTTCTGGCCAACCGAACGGGCAGCACCTTTCAGGCTATGGACCTCCCTAAAAAGCATTTCGACGATTCCTGCAGAATCTTCCTTTGACCGGGTTTTCTCCAGTCTGATCAATCCTTCTGTGAAGGAATTGATATGCTCTTCGGCTTCAACCCTGAATGTTGCCTGGATCCTTTTCAGAAATTCAATCTCCTTGCTATCCATTGTTCCTTATTTTTGAAATCCTCCAACTTCCATTTTCCAATTTCTATTTTCCAATTTCCAATTTCCAATTTCCATTTTCCAATTTCCATTTTCCAATTTCTATTTTCCAATTTCTATTTTCCATTTTCTATTTTCCAATTTCTATTTTCCAATTTCTATTTTCCCTATCCTTGAAATTTTTCGATCACAGCTTTTAATTTCTGGCTAAGATCATAAAGGTTCCTTGCCGATTTTTCGGCCTGGACCATGCTTACCGCGGTTTCGGTTCCGGCCTGGTTGATATTTTGTATCGCTATCCCGATTTGATCCATCCCGACAACCTGTTGCTGGCTTGATGCAACGATCTGAATGGCAGCCTGAACGGCAGTGTTGCTGCTTTCTGCCAACACCCTGATGGCTTCACCTGCCTGAATCGACTGTTTCAATCCTGCCTCTACTGCTTTACTCCCCTGCTCCGTGGCCATTACTGCGGCACCCGTTATCCTTTGGATATCGTTGAGAATATTCCTTACCTTTAATGTGGACTGTTTCGATTGCCCCGCCAGGTTTTTGATCTCTTGTGCAACCACAGCAAACCCTTTACCTTGTTCACCCGCTTTGGCCGCTTCAATGGCTGCATTGACCGACAGTAAATTGGATTGGTCGGCGATGTCGGTAACTGAAGCGATGATCCCACCGATGGATTGGCTTTGTTCGCTCAGCCTTACAACTGTCTGGGCTATCGAATTCATTTGTTCACGTATGTTGTTCATCCCATCAATGGTCTCCTCAACTGCTTTTTGCCCGTTCTGAAAAACCTGAACGACCCGTTGGGCACTATCGGCAACGTCTTTTGCTTTTTGTGAAGATTGTTTTGAGGCCTGTTGAACTTCAATGACTGTGGTCGAGGTCTCGCTGATAGCGGTCGCTGTTTCAGCAGTCCCTGTTGCCACCTGGGTAGTCGCAGCCAGAATCTGTGTTGAAGAAGCTGCAAGGATATTGATGGTTTCCTTTACTTCTTCCAGTACATTTGTCAATTCAGCGGTTCTGTTTTTGACCATGACTTCCAATTGGTCACGATAGGCTTTCATTTCATTTTCCTGTCTTTTAATCTCCGTAATATCCCTGGCCGATGCAAAAACACCTTGAACCTCACCGGATTCGTTTCGATAGACAGTTGCATTATAGAGCACATCTGTCGTAAGGCCATTCGCATTTTTTAGCGTAAGAGGATAATCTATTACAATTCCATTCGAAAAAACCTGTTTGTAACCTGCCCTTGCTTTTTCGGGCTCGGTAAAATAGTCGGCAAAATCGCT
>CAZGSQ010000224.1:0-3454 GCA_964528535.1 uncultured Tangfeifania sp.
TTGATTCAGTTACGGGAGAGATCCTGTCGATTATGGATGGGGAGTATCTTACCGCATTACGCACTGGCGCCGCAAGCGGATTGGCAACACGTTGTTTTGCCAGGCCGGATGCAAAAATCCTGGCATTGTTCGGTTGCGGATCGCAAGGCAGAACTCAATTGGAAGCTGTGATTTGTGAAAGGGAGATCAAAAAGGTAATGGTTTTTGAACCCAACGAAGACTTGGGCAGGCAGTTCATCAGCGAGATGGAGAAAATGTTCAATCTGGCAATGGTTTTTACATCAGATACGAAACAATTAAAAGAGGCTGATATAATTTGTACAGCCACCAATTCCAATCAACCACTTTTCAGCAGATCAGAGGTAAAAGAAGGTGTCCATATCAATGCGATAGGCTCTTTTCAACCCCACATGCAGGAACTCGATCCCTGGTTGATCTTGGATGCCAAAGTTTTTGTTGACCATGCCGAAGCCTGTTTGAAAGAAAGCGGAGATCTGATTAAGCCAATTCTTGAAGGAATTATCACTGAAAATCACATTGCCGGTGAAATCGGCGATTTTCTATTGAATCGGATAACCGGAAGGGAGTCGAAAAATCAAATCACTTTGTTCAAAAGCGTTGGTGTGGCGATACAGGATTATGCTGTTGCAACCGATGTTTACAATGAATCATTGAAGCAGGGTTATGGACTTGAGATCAACCTTTTTGACTAATACACATCAACTTCAAAAAACTAAAAATGGAAAGACTACCCGGTATTTTTAATGATGTGATTGGCCCGGTAATGCGTGGGCCTTCAAGTTCACATACTGCGGCATCGTGGCGAATTGCAAGAACAGCCATTGATATTCTGAGCGATACCCTCGAAAAAGCCCTTATTGAATTTGACCGGGATGGAGCCTGGGCTCCTAATTATCGGGAACAAGGGACAACCATGGGAATTGACGGCGGACTTTTAGGATTTGAAATCACCGACGAAAGAATGAAGGATACAGAGAATCTGGCCCATCAGCAGGGTATTTCCATCGAATATTTGGTCGGTTCATTTCCAACCGACCATGCGAACACCGTGAGGCTTACGTTGCATGGACGTTCCAGGAAAACAGTTCAGATTGTAGCTGTTTCACTTGGAGGAGGCTCGTTTCAAATCAGATCGGTTGATGGATTTCAGGTGAAAATGGATGGCGATTTATATGGTATCCTCTTTTTCACCAAAGGGAAACCTGATATTTCGGATGAACTTAAAAATATAACTCCTTCTGGTGTTGAAATTTCATCTGACCAAAAAAATGATCGGATCAAGTATGAATATAAATGCTCAAACACCTTTTCTTCTGAATTTATATCCCTTTTACGAAACCATCCATTGATTGGGGAAATATCGGTTATCAGCCCAATCATGCCGGTAATTGCCGGAAAACAAACAGAAATGCCATTCTCTACATTGCAGTCGCTGATTGAATATGCTGAGCGAACAGGTGCAGATTTGGGTGAATTGGGACTTATTTATGAAAGATGCATCAGCGGAATGACCGACCAAGAGATCACCCAAAAAATGTTGAAAATTGCACAAATTGTGGATAACAGCATAAATACCGGATTGAAGGGAACTGATTATAAGGATCGGATACTAGGTCAGCAATCCCATTTGATCAAAAATGCAGTAGTAGAAAGGAAGTATAAAGATTCTGTTATAACCCGCACAGTTTCATATGTCACAGCTTTGATGGAGTCAAAAAGTGCCATGGAAGTCATTGTGGCATTCCCCACGGCCGGCTCGACAGGAACAGTCGGAGGTTTGGTTCGCGCCGTTGCTGAAGACAATGAATCCACAAGTGATCAGGTGATCAGTGCCTATCTGGCATCAGGTATTGTCGGTGCCTATTTCGCACAGGGTCCCGGCTTCTCGGCTGAAGAATATGGATGCCAGGTGGAATGTGGCGCTGCTTCGGGGATGGCCGCCGCTGCTGTTGTCCAATTAATGGGTGGAAGTGCTAAGCAAGCCCTTGACGCGGCTTCAATGGCCATTCAGAATATGATTGGCATGGTATGCGATCCGGTTGCAGACAGGGTTGAAGTGCCTTGTCTGGGTAAAAACATAAGCGCTGCAGTAAATGCCTATGCTTCAGCCATTATGGCCATCTCAGGTTTCGATGCGGTTATTCCGTTGGATCAGGTTATTCAGACTGTTTCGCGGGTTGGAAAATCCATGCCGTCCTGTGTGAAATGCACGGGGAAAGGGGGACTGTCGATAACCGATGCATCAAGGAAGATAAAGGTAACCTTAGAAAATCAATGATTGGAACGAAGCGATTTAGAATTATAATATACTGGTAATCATGGAAATAACACTAAAAATAAAATGAGCGAAAAAGGAATAATTGAAAATAGATTTAAATATAGATGTCAAAAGAACCCTGTCCGAAATGCTGTGTCCGTATGTCCAGTTCGTACACCCTACACAGCATTGCTTTTAACAGGACGCTTCCCTTTATGGAGAAGTAACGGGGAAAGGCAAAGAGTACCAAAAAAGATGTGAATTTCTAAAAATAGAGAACTCCAGGAAGAAAATGAAGCAGATTTATTCTACCAAATAGCAATAGAACACTTAAAAATGGAAACTTGATTATTAATGATGACTAATTTTTTGATTATGAAAGCAAAAAAAATATTTATTGTGATTTTTGCAGCAATGTTGCATTTGACGCTGATTGCTCCGTTTCATCTAGCTGCTCAAACACCCTATAAGCCGACATGGAATTCACTGAAAAACCACACCACGCCCCAATGGCTTAAAGATGGTAAATTTGGCATTTACACCCACTGGGGAATTTATGCTGTTCCTGCCCAGGGACCCAACGCCACCTGGTATGCCAACAAACTTTATAACAAACCTGAAGGGCCGGAGCGAAAATATCACGAAGCCACTTACGGCCCACTAGAGAAATTTGGCTATAAAGATTTTATCCCAATGTTTTCAGGAGAGAAGTTCAATGCAGATGAATGGGCTGATCTGTTTAAGAAAGCGGGTGCACGGTTTGCAGGACCAGTTGCAGAACATCATGACGGATTCGCGATGTGGGATACCAAATACTCTGAATGGAACGCAGCCAAAATGGGTCCCAAACGGGATGTGGTAGGAGAACTTGCCAAAGCGATCAGGAAGCGCGATATGAAATTTGTGACAGCATTTCATCACGCCGAAGCCTGGTTTTATTTTCCAACCTGGGACAACCGATACGATTGCGGTAATCCCAAATACTCAGGACTCTATGGACCCATCCATGATAAGAATGCATTGCCAACAAAAGCGTTTCTTGATATCTGGAAAGGGAAAATAATTGAGGTTATTGACAAATATGACCCTGATTTCATATGGTTCGACTTTGGACTGAAATTAGTTACCGATTCCTATAAGGAGGATATGCTTGCCTATTACTATAATCATGCCTTA
>CAZGSQ010000225.1:0-3434 GCA_964528535.1 uncultured Tangfeifania sp.
TACACGGCTCTGAACACTCTTTCCCTACACGACGCTCTTCCGATCTATATGGTGCGGCAACCGTGCCGGCCAATGTGGATGCAGCAATTGGCATCGCCGCGGGGTCGTCACAAAGTGTGGCGCTCAAGAGTGACGGCACGGTAATCGCATGGGGCGCCAGCGGAAATGCCCAATCGCACATCCCGGCTGGATTGAGTGGAGTCGTGGCGATCGCGTCGGGTGGGTTATACAACCTTGCCTTGAAGTCGGACGGCACCGTGGAGTCTTGGTCTGAATCCTCGTCACCACCGGCCTACCTGCCGAATAACCTGCACGATGTGGTAGCGATCTCGGTGGGCTCCTGGAGTCGACGGCTTGCGCTTAAATCGGACGGCACTGTAATCGGATGGGATGACAACGGCACTGGTTCACCGCCGCTAAGCCTGAATGGAGTTGTGTCCGTTTCGGCTGGGCGAACCCATAGTCTCGCCCTGAAGACAGATGGTACGGTCGTGGCGTGGGGACAAAACAGCAACGGAGAGACCGACGTTCCGTCTGGACTTGTCTCGGTGAGGGCGATTGCCGCGGGCTACGGCTTCAGCGTAGCTTTGAAAGAGGACAGAACGGTCGTGGCCTGGGGCCTAACCTGAATATTTCATAGCCGAAGCTATTTTTCTGGGAGGGTGGTCGAGATTACCTCGTAAAATCAGCCGTGGTGGCCGGAAATTGGGTGAGTGGCCGCGGGACAGGCTGTCGCAAAGAATTTCAGCTTGGGGCGGCCGGCCGGCGCGCGCGCGGGGCGGGCAGCTGTTGACGCACCAAATGCAATTCGCCCCGATCTAGTAGTTCCCATTCGACCAGTTCGCCCGGAGCCAAGCCAATGGCCGCCGCCAGCGGCAGAGGGAAGTACACATACAAGCGCGCCTGCTGACCGCGGGAGCGGATGGCCTGCACTTTTAATGGATAGCGGGCCGGAACAGTTGGGTCAGTCGAGGGCGGCATACGGGGAGATTGCGATTTTTCTGATCGGAAAGAACAGATGTTTTTAGACAAACACAAGCTAGTCTATAGACTAGCGTTTCGTCACCCTCTACGCCCGCCGCCGCCAGCCAATCTCTGCTTTTTGCCGATCTGGGGCCGCGCAAGGTGGTGGTCGACTTTTCCGGCGGCACGTTGTCGAGCGATGGCGGCTTGCTGTTGCTGCGCCAGCTCGACGCGAGCCTCGGGCTGACGCGCACCCTGGCCGGCTGCTTTAGCGACCAGCGCGATCAGCGGTTTGTCGATCACTCGGTGCCGGAACTACTGCGCCAACGGGTCTTCGGCCTGGCGCTGGGCTACGAGGATCTCAACGATCACGAACAATTGCGCCGCGATCCGCTGCTGGCCGCGGCGTGCGACAAAGCCGATCCGTTGGGTCAGGATCGCTGCAACCCGCAAGATCGCGGCATCCCCTTGGCCGGCCCCTCGACGCTTAACCGGCTGGAATTGTCCAACAACAAGGATACCCGCTGTCACAAGCTGCCGCACGATCCGATCAAGATCGAAAACTGCCTGCTGGGAATGGGTGTGCGCGGCGTGCGCAAGCACGCAAAGGAAGTGGTGATCGATCTGGATAGCATGGGCCACTTGTTGCACGGCTTGCAGGAGGGCCGTTACTACAACGATTATTATACAGGCTACTGTTACCTGCCCCTGTACATAGTGGTGGGCGATATCGTGCTCTGGGCGCAACTGCGCACCAGTGACAAAGGCGGCGCGGACGGCGTGGTGCCCGCGTTGGAGAAGGTCGTGGCCGCGGTTCGGCGGCGCTGCAAAAAGGCGCGGATTATTGTGCGGGGTGACAGCGGCTTTTGCGTGGAAGAAATCATGGCCTGGTGCGAAACCCAGCCGGGGGTTTACTACTGCCTGGGGCTGGCCAGGAACTCGCGCTTGATCGAGAAACTGGGACCGGCGCAGGTTCGCGCCCGCGAGCGGTATTGCCTCGGCGGTGCGCCCAGCGTGCGCGAGTTTGCCGAGTTCGAGTATCAAACGCTGGAGAGCTGGAGCCGGCCGCGGCGGGTGGTGGGCAAGGCCGAAGTGACGGCCGGCGATGACAACCCGCGCTTCATCGTCACGAGCCTGCCGGCCAAAGCGTTCAAGGGCGACCCAGACCGGAAGCGTTTCACGGCGGCGCAACTCTATGAAGAGTTCTATTGTGCGCGCGGAGAGATGGAAAACGTCTTAAAGCAACAGGTCCTGGATTTGGAAGCCGATAAGCTCAGCACGCACTTTCTGGCGAGCAACCAACTGCGCCTGTGGCTGGCGAGCTTCGCGTATCTATTAATCGAACGGCTGCGGGCGGTGGGTTGTCACGGCACCGAGCTGGCGCGAGCGACGGCCGGGAGCATCCGGTTGAAACTGTTGAAAGTGGCGGCGCGCGTGACGGTGAGCGTGCGGCGGGTGTATATCCAACTCAGCAGCGCTTATCCGCGGCCGGACCTGTTTCGGCTCTGTCATGCCCGGCTGATGCAGCTGGTGGCGGCGGACGGATAGCCGCGAGGCTCCCTGACCCCAAAACCGGCGCGCGACCCACGCCGGATTGGCGGAGCGTCGACGCGCACCGCAAAAAAACAGAGTTTTGTCGCGCGCCACACGACCGACCCGCGCTAACGGCGGAAAACCGGCCGGAACCCGTCGCTTCCGAATATTTTACCGATAAAAAGCGAAAAACCGATCCGCGTGTGAAATATCCAGGCTAAGCGTGGCGTCCGGGCCACAGTCGTAATCGGGGGAGCGGCTCCGATTCGCGCCGGTCGCGACGTTTGTCTCGACGGGGAAGCTATCGTCGCGACCGGAGAAAAACTTTACGAAAACGCGCGGAGAATATTTTCGCCACGCGTGCAGATTTTTCTAAAGCCAGTTTTCGGCCGGCGTGAAAAACGCGTGTGGTGCGATCCACGCGGACTGAGTTTTTCAGGGGAAAAACGCGTAATTTATAATATGATACGAATGCCCGTGAACACTTCCGGGTCGGAGTGAATGGAGACAGGCAAGGCGGAGCTTGGCGCGCAGAGGCCCGTTGGGATTTGCGGCATGGAGCCTTCCGCCGCGCGTGACAGCCCGGTGTGGTTGCGAGGCGCACATAATATTAAACTAATGATCGGCTAAAGTCCGGGCCGTTCGCGCCGATAGGGAGGGTAGGGGGCATTGTGCCCTTTCCTTCCTTTCATGTCTTCCGCCACCAGTCTCCAGGTCGCCGGCCTCGCCTCCAACTTCGATTGGAAGTCGTTCACCGACCAAATCATGGCGCTTGAGCATAAACCGGCGGACCGCTTGTCCGCCGAAAAGGACACCAACGATCAGAAATCGAATATGCTCAGCATCTTGGGGACGAAGCTAACGTCTCTGCAGGTGGCCGTGACGGCGCTGAAGGCAGACGGGGTGCGTCTCGTGATGCTTACCGGCGACAACAGGAC
>CAZGSQ010000226.1:0-3428 GCA_964528535.1 uncultured Tangfeifania sp.
TCTAATGTAGCCATCCGTTTTCTGGTTATTTATTTACTTAACTGTTAAATCTTTTATAGTTTTTTTTGAGCGTACGAATATAGTAATTTTAGGTTTTTAAAAGTGCTCCAAAAGCGCTAATTTACAAATTACTGATTTTTTTCATCTCAACCAGTTCAATCTTGGTTCTTGTGCTTCGCAAAATTTTAAATTCGTAGTCTCCAATGAATAGAATTGTGTTGTTTTTTGGAAAACTGGCGTGGTGATATAGGATATATCCTGCAAGTGTTTCGTAGTCGTCTCCCTCTTTGATGCTTATTAAATATTTTTCATTTAGAAGTTCAATGGAGGCACGTCCCGAGAAAATATAATGGTTCTCACCCATCATTTTTTCTACGATGTCCGGCGTGTCATGTTCATCTTCAATTTCTCCAAAAATTTCTTCAAGGATATCTTCCGTTGTGATCATACCTGCGGTACCGCCGAATTCATCTACTACAATGGCCGTACTTTTGTGTTCACGCAACAGTATACTCAAGAGTTTGTTGGCCTCCATTGTTTCTGGCACAAATGATATCTTTCGCAAGCAACTGGTTATGTTTTCAGGGTGGTGAAACAAATCGGAGGAGTGAACATAACCGATAATGTTGTCGGCATGATCCTGGTATATCATGATTTTGGAAAATCCAGTTTCAATAAATTTCTGTCTGAGAACATCCATCTCCTCGCCAACCTCAAGCATGACAATATCAGTCCGTGGAATCATGCAATCACGGATTTTTAGTTTTGAAAAATCGAGGGCATTTTGAAATAGTTTGATCTCACTGTCAACTTTTTTAAAGGGATTTGAAGGGGTACCCTCCATCTCATAAATCAGGTTGTTCAGATCAATCCTCCCAAATACCCGGTCCTCATTTTTAGGTGCAATCTTGATCTTAAAGAGATATTTCAGGATGAATTTGGACAATCCGGTGGCAAATTTAGTGATGGGGTAAAAAAGGTAATAGAAAAGGGCTACCGGCAAAGCAAATAGGTTCAATGCCATGTTGGGATTGATCCTGAAAATGGCCTTTGGAATAAATTCGGCAACGATGAGGATAATTAAAGTGGAGACAATTGTCTGAGGGATCAGGTTGAAAGTCTCGTCTGAAAACATCTTCATGAAGACTGGATGCATGATGTTGGTGAAGGCCAAACTGTAAACCACAAGAGCAATGTTGTTGCCAACGAGCATGGTGGCAATGTACTGTCCAGGATTTCTATTAAAAATGGATATGATTTTTCCGTTGATACGGTGGTTCCCTTTGTCGAGTTCGAGACGAAGCTTGTCGGCAGAGAAAAAAGCTATCTCCATCCCCGAGAAAAAAGCGGAGGCAATCATGGTTATCAGAATGATCGACAACTCGTTCATGGCAGTAAGATCTGGTTATTCTCCTTCCACATAAAGGTGACCCTTCGACTTGATAAAGGACCATTTTGTCATTTGGGCATCCGATTTGAAACCTCCGGTACCTATGATGTATTGATCTCCTTTCTTGATACTTACAAACTGGTCTGAAAAGATAAGATCCTCCGCTTCGTGGTATTTTAGCTCCTCCGACCTCAGGGTATCTCCCTTGCTGTTCACCAGAATGACATTCCCGTTTGCCTCCCATTTTCGCTCAGATTCGTAGTATTTGCCCCGATTCCCCGACATTTGGGAGATAATGTTCCTCTTGAGGTCGTATTTTTGCATCAAAAATCCTTCTGGAAAATCTTCGTATTTGGGAACGTCATAAATGATCAATTTTGGAGCTTGAAGATGGTATTTAACTACCGTCGAATCCGTGTAAAAAGTCTCGAAATTTAAGGCCTCCATACTGGGAATTTTTGAGTTTTTCAACAATTCCGGAGGCAAGTCGGCGGCAACTTTGGTCTGGCAAGCCGAGAAGAACATAAATATCGTCAAGCATGACATGATGGGTCGGCAGGTTGCTCCCAATAGCAACAAACCGTATCTCTTGTGGATCAAATTCCGAAGTGCAAATAGATATTGATTCAAATAGATTTTCATCAATGGTCGCAGTGGGGATTAATCAAATTTGCTCTTGTAGAACCATCTGTCGTGCAGCATCACATGAACGGTGACCTTTGCATAGGATTCCTTGATCAGGTTGTTTTGGGTAGTGCCCAACCTACCGAGTTCACAGGATATATTGAGCAACGAACGATACATCCTGCTCAATGGCAAACCAAGTCCAAAGGTAACCCCATAACTCTTGAGTTGCTCACCGTTTAATGTTAAATAGGAATTCTCATAAAAGGCACCAAAACGGTATTGTGTTCTTTCCCAATAACTTCTTATCGAATAGAGATTCGGAATGTACTCAAGGCCCGTAGAATATCTGCTGCTGTTGGTCATGTAATTGGCCTGTTGACCCAGGAATAGCACCTCTTTCCATTTCTGGAAATAAGCATCTGCACCGAAGGTAATCTTGTTTTTGATGGAATAGCTGAAACCGGCGCCATACGACATGGGCAACTGGAGACCTTTGTTCGTCGACTCGATGTGTTGAAGAGTATCGACAATTTCTGTTGTAGTGGTTGATCCCCTGAAGAGTGCTCTCTCCTCCTGTATGGTGTAAATTGAGTTAATGTTGATCTTCGGCTCAAAAGTAGCTCCTAAGGTAAAACTGTTGCTGTTTTTTGTTTCGACATGATATTGCAAACCACCTGTCACCCCAAACCCATGGGCCGTCAGACTATAATCTTTCAGGTAATCATAGGTATTGTTGTCGTTCGGATAATAGATATAAGTGTTGTCGGTGATTTTTCCGAACATGAACCAGGTGTTAAGTCCGATGGAAAGATGCTTCCCCAGTTTGATCGCATTCCCAAAATAAAACTTGGTCAAGGTGCCTGTTCCCGAAAAAGCAGCAGTAGCCATTAAGTCGGCGGTGCCGTCTGTTGTATTCACATTGTATCCTTTTGTTGCATAGGGCAACAGGCCAAAAGAGCCGGCCCACCAATGGGTGAATGGCAGGGCAAAGGTAAGTTGATTGAAATTTACATTGTTCCTGGTATTGCTTGAACTGCTGGTTTCAGATTTTGTCATTCTCGAATCCATTCCAAACTGCATGAGGAAAGTCAATGAGTCGATAGAGGTATATGAGGCTGGATTGGCAGTATTAATCTGAAAACTGTTTCGGGTGCCGATGCCAATTCCGCCCATGGCATCTCCGCTTCCGAAGCTGTTACCGCTCATCGTCCCAAAACCGAAACGGGAATAGGGAGAGCTGGTGCTGCTGCTGTTTTGTCCATACATGCCAGTTGTGATGGAAAGTACTAAAAGTAAGGCACTTAATTTCAATTTATAGCTTTTCAACATTATATTCTAGAATTCGGTTTAAACCAATGAGTGTAATCTCAGATTTTACAAATATGGGACTTTTTAATCTTCTTTCAAAGAA
>CAZGSQ010000227.1:0-3392 GCA_964528535.1 uncultured Tangfeifania sp.
TCTGAACACTCTTTCCCTACACGACGCTCTTCCGATCTCCCTGCCTGTAGAGGGTGATTGTGCCGTCAGTCAATTCGGAAATGAGCTCCTGTTTGTATGGATCGCCTTTTTCTGCAAACAATTTAAGGGCATCCTCTTTCGAAATCTCTGACCTTAAGATGTCTGCTTTGGTACGGGCCAATTCGATCATCTTCTTCTCTATCTCAGCTAAGTCCTTTTCAGTGAGTGTCTGACCCTCGGGCAGATCTATGTCGTAATAGAATCCATTGTCGATCGATGGGCCGATGCCGAATTTAGTACCCGGAAGGTAGGCTTCTATGGCTTCTGCCATGATGTGGGCCGAGGAGTGCCAAAATGTATCCCGTCCTTCCTTGTCATCCCAGGTATGCAATTTGATGGAGGAATCCGATTGTATCGGGCGCATCAGGTCACGCACTTCGCCGTTCACGGCAATAGAAAGTACCTCTTTGGCCAGATTTCTGCTGATAGCTTCAGCAATCTCCATTCCGGTTACCCCGGCATCAAATTCCCTGACTGAGTTGTCGGGCAGTGTTATCTTAATCATAGTGATTTTTTTATGAAGGTGCAAAATTAACGAACTTCCACCGTTTCATCAAATCTATTTTGATCTTTGTGGCTGAAAGATTCAACTATCGGCTTTTTTTTTAATCCTTACCAGGAAATCGCTCCGTTCAGCAGCGAATATTTTCTATTTTTGAGTGCGGTTTGGTATCTTAAAGGTACTCCTTCACTTCCTTTGAGTTGTCCTTTGAGACCTTTGTGGTAAAAATTTTAAAACTTTACCACAAAGGTCTCAAAGGGTTACACAAAGCACACAAGGAGGAATTGGAATCAATATTTATCCTAATTTTTAATTTGTAATCTGTAATCTGTAATCTGTAATCTGTAATCTGTAATCTGTAATTTGTAATCTGTAATCATCTTATATCCTGTATCATGCTAAAGAAATACTCCTTTTTATTCCTGATCTTGCTTGCCACCCTTGGAATGCAAGCTCAACAGCTAACGCTCGAAGATGTCGTCCTCAAAAGAACCTACGGTCAGAAAGCCGTTTACGGACTTGCCTCCCTGAACGACGGACTGAACTACACCACCCTCGAAAACATGGGAAAGGAGATCGTCAAGTACAGTTACAAAACCGGTGAAAAAGTGGCATCGTTGCTGGATGTCTCTGCCTTGAAGAACGATTCCCTGAAATCCATTACCGACTACCAGTTCAGCAGCGACGAAAGCAAGGTCCTGTTGATGACCGACCGGGTGCCTATCTACCGCAGATCTTTTACGGCCAACTATTTTGTTTACAACTTTGTGACAAAACAACTTTCCAGGCTTTCCAGCGGAGGAGAACAGCAGCTGGCCACCTTTTCTCCCGATGGCGAACGGATCGCCTTTGTCCGCAAAAACAACCTATTTGTGAAAAGTCTTCGTTTCGGAACCGAGCGACAGATCACTACCGACGGTGAGTTCAACAAAATCATCAACGGTGCCCCAGATTGGGTCTACGAGGAGGAGTTTGAGTTTAACCGTGGTTTTGAGTGGTCGCCCGACAGCAAACAACTTGCATTCATGAAATTCAACGAAGAGCAGGTTCCCATTTACCACATGGCCATGTACAAGGGGCTGATGCCTGAACACAAGGAAAACAAGTTGTATCCGGGTGAGTACAGTTTCAAATATCCCAAGGCCGGAGAGAAAAATTCAATCGTGCAGATCTGGGTATATGACATCAAAAGCGGCCATACCATTCTAATGGATACAGGCAAGGAGACCGATAATTACCTTCCAAAAATCTCCTGGACCTTCAGTGGGTCAGATTTGGGTATTTTTAGGATGAACCGCCTTCAAAACAAGCTGGAACTGCTTTTGGCCAATCCAAATACGGGGGACAGCCGGCTGATCTATACCGAAAAAAACAGCCGCTACATCGAAACAGATTTCCTCGACAATTTCACTTTTCTGGAAGACAACAAAAATTTTGTGGTTCTCAGCGAACAAAACGGCTACAAACATCTCTATCTCTACGATCTGAGCGGTGTCAAAGTGAAACAGCTGACAGAAGGAAATTTTGATGTGATCAGATTCTACGGATACGATCAGCTAAAAAAATTCTTCTATTACCAGGCAGCGGCAGTAGTCCCTATGCAGAAGGAGATCTATGGCATTTCGCTTGACAAAAAGAAAAAACTGGCGCTTTCAACTCAAAGCGGAACCAACAATGCCGATTTCAGCAAAGGATTCAAATATTATGTCAACACAGTCAGCAGCATCCATAGCCCGAATCTGGTAACACTGCACGAAATTTCCGGCAAGCAGATCCGTGTACTGGAAGACAATGCTGTGCTGAAGGAGAAACTGGCAAAGATGAATCTTCCGCAAAAAGAGTTCTTCAAGTTCACCACTTCCGAAGGAATTGAACTGAATGGCTGGATGATCAAACCTGTTCCATTCGATGCTGCTACCAAATATCCGGTACTGATGACCCAGTACAGCGGTCCCAACTCACAACAGGTACTCGATCAGTTTTCTGTCAGCTGGGACACCTACATTGCCCAACAGGGATACCTGATGGTCTGTGTTGATCCGCGCGGCACGGGGGCCCGGGGTGAAGAGTTTCGCAAGTGTACCTATGGTCAGTTGGGGAATCTAGAGTCGAACGACCAGGTGGAGGTAGCCAAATATCTCTCCAAACAGAGCTACGTTGATGCCAAAAAAATTGGGATCTGGGGCTGGAGTTACGGTGGTTTTATCTCTGCCCTTACACTTTGCAAAGGGGGCGATCTGATTCGTGCCTCCATCGCGGTAGCCCCGGTTATCAGTCATTATTATTATGATACGGTCTATACCGAGCGCTACATGGGACTTCCCGGCCAGAATCCCGACGGATACAATCAAAACTCTCCCATCGCACTGGCTTCGGGCATCAAGGGGAAGTTGCTGCTGGTAGCCGGCACCGCCGACGACAATGTCCATTACCAGAATACCATCGAATTTGCCGAGGCGATGGTTCAGGCAGGCGTGCAATTCAGGATGATGTCGTACAACAACCGTAACCACGGCATACGCGGAGGGAATACGACGAAGCACCTGTATACGATGTTTGATGAGTTTTTGAAGGAAAACCTGAAATAAGTTAAGAGTTGAGAGTTGAGAGTTGAGCAAAATGCTAACTGTCGCATATTTAGTTTATTAATTAAATTGGCGAATACGATTCTAACTGGTTTCAAGTATGAATCACACAACTCTCAACTTTCCACTCTCAACTCTCAACTTTATTTTTCTTTTTTAAATGAAAAGTATATATTTGCACCTCCTTTCACGCCCAGATGGTGAAATTGGTAGACACGCTAGTTTCAGGGACTAGTGAGCGCAAG
>CAZGSQ010000228.1:0-3318 GCA_964528535.1 uncultured Tangfeifania sp.
AGATAGCTTCAGGTGACTGGAGTTCAGACGTGTGCTCTTCCGATCTGTGGCATACCGCGCATTGAAAGAGCATCTTAGACCTGATGAGACTGGTATTTTTCTCGAGACAGCCCATCCCGCAAAATTCACCGATACTGTCGGGGAAATTGTGGGGAGAGGCAATGTGCCGATGCCTGACAGGTTGCTTGAATTTATGAAAGGCGAGAAAAGGACAGTTGAGATGGGAGTGGATTTTGCTTCATTTAAGAAGTATTTGGTTTTGGAAAGTGAACTAAACTGACTAAAGTGAACTAAAGTTAGGGACTCCGGACAATTGTTTCGTGTAGCGAAGTGTTTTAGTGACTTATTATTCAGCCAATTCCAACCATCTCAACTCTTTTGTATCCAATAGTAGGGTAACTTCTCCGTAACGAATCGATTTTTTGTTTAGCTCATCTGCTGCAAGTGAACCTGAGTTGAGTTCTTCTTCCAGCTCTTTTTTTTCGGTTTCAAGTCGACCGATGGCCATCTCGAGTTCTCCAAGCTCTTGCTTCTCCTTAAAGCTAAGTTTTTTTTTCTCCGAGACTGGTTTTTCACGAACTGTTTTCTCCACTTTAACGACACTCTGTTCAGCTTTTGTGCGATCTTCTGCCCAATCGCGGTAGTCTGAATAGTTGCCCGGAAAATCTTTAATGACCCCGTCTCCTTCGAAGACGAAAAGATGGTCAACTATTTTGTCCATAAAAAAACGGTCGTGAGAGACCACGATGGTGCATCCGGTAAAGGACTTCAAGTAGTCTTCCAATACATTCAGCGTCATGATATCCAGATCGTTGGTAGGCTCATCAAGAATCAGAAAATTGGGATTTCGCATCAGGATGGTACAAAGATAAAGCCTTCGTTTCTCCCCTCCGCTTAATTTGGCTACCAGTGAATATTGTGCCTCAGGAGGGAACAAAAAATAGGTAAGGAATTGTGAGGCACTTAGTCTGGAACCATCGCCCATTTCTACTACTTCGGCAATCTCCTTGATGATGTCGATGACCCTGCTGTCTGCGGAAAACTGGATCCCGTCTTGCCTGAAATAGCCGAAGCTGACGGTATCTCCGACATCCATTTTCCCGCTGTCAGGTTCAAGGAGTCCGGTTAGGAGATTCAGGAAGGTACTTTTTCCGGATCCGTTCTTTCCCACGATCCCTATTTTTTCGAATCTGGCAAATTTGTAGGAAAAATCCCTAAGGATGGTAACTTCTCCAAATGACTTGGACAGGTGATCGAGGTTGATAATTTTACCACCCAACCTTTGCGAATTGATGGCCAGTTCCAGTTTGCTGTCGTCGATACGTTTGGATGCCTTCTCTTTGAGAATGTAGGCATTTTCGGTCCTGTATTTCGACTTGTGCGATCGTGCCTGCGGCATTCTTCTCAACCAATCGAGCTCGGTGCGAAACAGATTCCTGGCACGTTCTATTTCGCTGTTCATATTTTGAATTCGTTCGTGACGCTTCTCTACATAGTAGGAGTAATTGCCTTTGTACCTGAAAAGGGAGCTGTCGTCCAGCTCCACGATCTCGTTGCAGACACGATCAAGGAAATAACGGTCGTGGGTGACCATCAGTAATGTACATTTGGCTTTTTCGAGAGTTCTCTCCAACCATTCAATCATCTCCAGATCCAGGTGGTTGGTAGGTTCATCGAGTATCAGAAAATCAGGCTCATCAATCAGCACATGCGCCAGTGCCACCCTTTTCTTTTGGCCGCCTGAAAGTTCCCGGATGGGTTGCTGCAAATCGTGTATGTTTAATTCTGTGAGGATCTGTTTGATCTTGAGTTCAAAATCCCAACAGTTCAAATGGTTGATCTTCTCCATGGCCCTATCGATTGCCCTTGGATCGTGGCTCTCCAGCGCACTCTCGTATTCCCTGACTGCACGTATGGTTTCGCCAGAGGAGCTGAAGGCTGCCTCCAAAATCGTCTCATCTGGATTTAATTCAGGCAATTGGCGGAGATACCCGATCCGGATGTCTGAAGCAAAGATGATCTTTCCTTGATCTGCCTTATCATTGCCCGACAAGATGTTCATCAAGGAGGTTTTTCCCGCTCCATTTTTGGCAATCAGCGCCACTTTTTCGCCCTGGTTGATCGTGAGTGAAATTCCCTCGAAAAGTGGAAAATCGCCCCAGCTCTTTGAGAGATTGTCGATTTGAAGATATGGAATCATAGAAAATACTTTGCAGGGGCAAAGGTAACATCTATGC
The DNA here is from genome assembly GCA_964528535.1 of uncultured Tangfeifania sp. Taxonomy (GTDB): domain Bacteria; phylum Bacteroidota; class Bacteroidia; order Bacteroidales; family Prolixibacteraceae; genus CAINVV01. Next base: position 2,238 of record CAZGSQ010000228.1, read on the forward strand.
CGAATGATTTATCCTCTGGTGAGGTAAATAGGTGTTGTTTGGTTTTTTCAATACTTCAAATCTGGTAAACAGCCAGTTAAAATTGTTTATTTTAGCATCTTTAAATACCAGGATTCCATGCATCCAACTGATATCTGTACCAAAGTGACCGAATGGTTTCAGCGAAACATGCCAATTGCCGAAACTGAACTGCATTACCATGATCCTTTCCAACTGTTGGTGGCAGTCATCCTATCTGCCCAATGCACCGACAAGCGGGTCAACCAGATCACTCCGGAACTGTTCAAACGCTTTCCAACTCCCGAAAAGATGGCAGCGGTGGAGCCGGACGAGGTGTTTGAAGAGATCAAATCCTGCTCTTATCCCAACAACAAGGCGAAAAATCTCGTCGGAATGGCCCGCATGCTCCTTTCCGACTTTCAGGGTACTGTACCCGACGAAATGGATCGATTGCTCCAACTGCCAGGAGTAGGAAGAAAAACTGCCAATGTGATCCTCTCCGTTGTTTTTAACCAACCTGCCATGGCAGTAGATACCCATGTATTCAGGGTATCTGCAAGGTTGGGTCTGACGATTGCCTCAAAAACGCCTGAGGAGACCGAGCGCCAGCTGGTCAAACTTTTTCCTTCCGAATTGCTGCCTGTTGCGCACCATTGGTTAATCCTCCATGGGAGATATGTTTGTCAGGCACGTAAGCCTTTGTGCGGAGCGTGTGGTCTGAAGGAATGGTGTGCTTTCTGGAAGCAAGGGATTTAAAGTGACTAAAGTGAACTAAAGTGACTAAGGTGTTCCAAAGTTATGGACTTCGAATTGAGGTGTAGGTAGCGAAATACTTTGCTCACTTCAGTCTCTTCTCCAACAAGAAGGTAAATTTTCTGCGAAATATTTTTATTTCACACAAAGCTTTATACTTTTGCGGTGATATTCTGAAATTAATTTTCTAAAATCAAATAATTTAAGTTATGGCTTATAAAATTTCTGACGAATGCATCGCCTGCGGAACATGCATTGATGAGTGTCCAGTTGAAGCAATCAGCGAAGGTGAAATCTACAAAATTGATGCTGAACTTTGCACCGATTG
>CAZGSQ010000229.1:0-3289 GCA_964528535.1 uncultured Tangfeifania sp.
TCAGATAACTTCAAGTGGCGAAAATAAATAATTATTTTTACCCCTGATTATCAATTACACAGAAAGCCGGAACATTGATGCTGAGATTTTTTGCCTTTATTTACTTATTTTGTTCTTTGGCCATCCTGCCGGCATTGGCCCAGGTTGTTGGAATCTCTGTGAAAGGAAGGGTCGTTGATTCTGACAATCACCCGATTGATATGGTCAACATTTCTGTGAAGGGGACAACAATCGGGGTCGTTACCAACAGAAACGGTGAATTTGTCCTACCATCCGTTTCCGGAAAAAAAATCACACTTGTTTTTTCGTCAATTGGTTATGAGAAGGCCGAAAGGGAGGTTGACCTGTCCAAAAATCCGATCATCGTGCAAGTAATGAAGCCAGATTTGCAGAAAATTGAGGAGATCGTTGTGGAAGGGAGGACAGAGCGCAACAACAATACGGTTACGATCCAGCAAAAATTGACCGAACGGTTGCCCACGTTATCGGGAGGTGTTGAGACACTGATCAAGACAATGCCTGGCGTAAGTACCAACAATGAATTGAGTTCGCAATACTCGGTCCGTGGAGGGAATTATGATGAAAACCTCGTTTATGTCAACGGGATAGAGATCATCCGTCCCTTCCTTGTTAAATCGGGCGAACATGAGGGCCTTAGCTTTATCAACAGCGATATGGTTTCGACAATCGGTTTCTCCGCGGGCGGGTTCGATGCCTCGTATGGCGATAAAATGTCGTCGGTACTCGATATCACTTACCGGAAACCTTCAACTACAAGTGCATCGGCAGAGGTTGGTGCGTTGGGTGCCTCTGCCCATTTTGAAGGGTCTGCATTAAAGGGCAAATTTTCGCACATCACCGGAGTCAGGTATAAAAATACAAGATACCTTTTAGGTACTCTTGACAAGAAGGGGGAGTACAACCCATCGTTTGCCGATGTGCAAACCTTTCTGAATTATCAGGTTACGCCGAAACTTTCTTTTGGATTCCTTGGTAATTATTCGGGCAATTCGTTCCAGTTTGTTCCCGAAACCCAGACAACCCGCTTTGGGACACTCACCCAACCCTACGAATTTGTTGTCTATTTTGAGGGGCGTGAGCGCGATAAATTTGAAAATTACCTGGGATCGTTGGCTGCCGACTATCGTCCGAACGATCATTTGTCGCTGAAATTTCAGGCCAGTTCGTTTTATTCGCTCGAAAAGGAAACATATGATATTTTAGGCCAATATTATCTTAACGATCTCAACAGGCAATCACAATCAAATGCTGACAGTTCCATGTTGATTGGTGTCGGGTCCTATCTCGATCATGCCCGTAATACCCTTGAGGCCAAGGTTAAGGGACTTGAACATTCAGGTTCGTTTTCTATAAAAAATCATCAGGTCAGGTGGGGGTTAAAATATCTGCATGAGCAGATTGCCGACCATGTGAACGAATGGGAGATGCGCGATTCTGTCGGCTATTCTTTGCCTTCCCGGGAAGGCAAACTGGAGCTTTACCGCTCGTTGTCAGGATTGAACAACTTGACCTCAAACCGTTTTTCGGGCTATTTGCAGGATAATCTGAACGCCGGTCTTGGCAAAGGTGAACTCTCGGTAACAGGCGGGGTGAGGATGCAATATTGGGACTACAACGACCAAACGATTGTAAGTCCCCGTATCACAGGTAGTTGGAAAGAAAAATCAATAAAGGGCAAAACCTTTCGGTTTGCATGGGGGCTTTACCAGCAAATGCCCTTTTTTAAGGAACTCAAAAATCGGGAAGCGAAATTGGTGGCAGGGGTCAAGGCTCAGAAAGCAACCCATTATTTGTTGGGCTACGACCAGAACTTTATTTCCGATATGCGCCCTTTCAGGTTCACGGCGGAGCTTTGGTACAAATCGCTCAGCAATTTGATCCCCTATCAAGTTAATAATTTGAATATTAGCTATTTGCCGGAACAACTGGCAAAAGGATATGCTGCCGGAGTTGATTTTAAAATTAATGGTGAGTTTGTGCCAGGACTTCAATCGTGGGCAAGCCTATCGCTGATGAAAACCGAAGAGGATATAATTGGTGATTTCTATTATAGTGAACGCTCAAATGTCAATTCCGCAAAGGTTTATCCTGGTTACATCCCGCGCCCCACCGATCAAAGGGTCAATTTCAGCCTCTTTTTTCAGGATTTCTTCCCGGGATATCCGACAGTAAAAATGAACCTGACCCTTTTTTACGGAAGCCGTTTGCCTTTTGGCCCACCGCAGGGCGAGCGCTATATGGACAAATTCAGGATGCCACCCTACCGCAGGGTTGATGTGGGGTTTTCCAAAATATTGATCGACAGCCAGAAAGCCTCTTCCGCCAAGAAAAAGACCTACGGAATTAAAGATGCCTGGGTTGGCTTCGAGCTTTTCAACATGTTTGACATCAACAATACAATTTCGTATTACTGGATTTCGGATATCCAAAACAACATGCATGCTGTTCCCAATTACCTCACAGGCAGAAGGATCAACCTGAAAGTATCGGTGAGGTTTTAGGATAAACCAGACCTGTCAGCGTCTTTTCGACCTGACAGCGTCGGATTAGGATGTATAACTAATTTTTGAAGGTAAGAAAAACTGGACCAATCATGAGAATTGCCCTAAGTATCTTGATGTTTTATAAAAAGCTGGTTATACCAATATTCTCAATGTCAGCAATGACCGGTTTTCTGACCTTTATGAATTCAAATTCCTTGCCATTGGCATGGAGGTGGTCATGGCTTTCATTTATTACATTAACCCCTTTCTTTCAATACTTTATTTATGAAGTCCGAAACCCTAACGAGTACTATTTCTATTACAATATGGGGATAAGCAAACTTGTTTTGTGGATTTCAACATTGATTTTGAGCACATTGATTGGCCTATTAATGTTGGTGATATGAATGGTTTATATATTGACAGTGTTACCAAAAGCTTTGGAATCAGGCAAGTCCTGACTGATATCTTTATTACTTGTAAGGAAGGGGAAATTATTGGATTGCTTGGTAGGAATGGTGCAGGGAAATCAACGCTGCTAAAGATCATCTTTGGCTCAATGCAGGCAGATTTTAAATTTGTCAGGATCGGCGACAAACGGTTAAACGGGCTTTACGATAACCGAAATCTGATCAACTATCTTCCTCAGCACAGTTTTTTGCCCAATCATTTAAAAATCAGCCAGATCATAAGACTCTTCTGTGACAAGCCCAATGCGGAATTGATTATTGCCAATGAACATATTTCACCCTTCCTTCACAAAAAGGCAAGACAACTTTCGGGTG
>CAZGSQ010000230.1:0-3244 GCA_964528535.1 uncultured Tangfeifania sp.
CCGAAATCGCCATGAGCAAAGGTCTCCGTTTCGCTATCCGCGAAGGTGGACGTACAGTTGGTGCAGGTCAGGTTACTGAAATCCTGGACTAATTAATAGCTTGAAATCCTTACAGAAGGATTATTTAAACAAATAAAGTTTAATTACACACGGGTGTAGCTCAACTGGTAGAGTGGCGGTCTCCAAAACCGTAGGCTGTGGGTTCGATTCCTACCACCCGTGCAAAAACTTAGATAAATGGCTAATAAAGTTGTTACATACATTCAGGAGAGTTATGATGAACTGATGAACAAGGTATCATGGCCAACCTGGACCGAGCTGCAGGGCAGTGCAATCGTTGTTTCGATTGCTTCATTGATCATCGCGCTGATGGTGTACGCAATGGATGGTGTGTTCAGAAACCTGCTTGTTCAGTTCTATAAGCTTTTCTAAACCCGCTTAGATCATTTATTTATCAAGACACTTCAATAAGTTCAGATTTTAGCATCAGGAATCTATGGTTGAAACAACCAAAAAGTGGTACGTAGTTAGGGCTATTTCCGGTAACGAGGGAAAGGTGAAGCAATATCTCGAAAGCGAGATTGTGAACCAGAATCTCCAGGAATATATCTCACAGGTACTTGTACCCACTGAAAAGGTGTACCTGATCAGGAATGGCAAAAAAGTAAGTAAGGAACGGAACTATTTCCCGGGATATGTTTTAATTGAAGCAAACCTGGTTGGCGAAGTTCCTCACATTATCAGAAATATCCCCGGTGTGCTCGGGTTCCTTGGCGCAAAAGGCGAAGCTCATCCGTTACGTCCTTCGGAAGTAAAGCGGATCCTTGGCAAATTTGACGAATTGTCGGAACAGGGTGAAGAGGTCAATATTCCGTTTATTGTCGGTGAAACCGTCACGGTTATTGATGGTCCGTTCAACAGCTTCAGCGGCGTCATCGAGGAGATCAACGAGGAAAAGAAGAAACTGAAAGTAATGGTGAAGATCTTCGGACGTAAAACACCATTGGAATTAAGTTTCATGCAAGTTCAAAAAGAGTAGTATTATTCCTGTTTAGGTTAAAAGCCGTAACAAAAATCATTCAATACAATGGCAAAAGAAGTAAGTGGATTAATCAAATTGCAGATCAAGGGTGCTGCTGCAAATCCGTCACCTCCAATTGGTCCCGCACTGGGAGCAAAAGGTGTGAACATCATGGAATTTTGTAAACAGTTCAACGCCCGTACACAGGATAAAGCCGGGAAGATTATTCCTGTCATCATTACTGTGTACAAGGATAAATCTTTCGATTTTGTAATCAAGACGCCTCCTGTGGCCGTACAGTTAATGGAAGTGACCAAACTTCAGAAGGGTTCGCCTGAGCCTAACAGGAACAAGGTGGCTGCCGTATCCTGGGAGCAGATTCAGAAAATTGCGGAAGATAAAATGCCCGACCTGAATGCCTTCACCATGGAATCAGCCGTTAAAATGGTTGCTGGAACTGCAAGAAGCATGGGGATCACCGTTACAGGTACTGCCCCGTTCAAAAAGTAATAAACAAAAGTTGTTTAATTACCTCATTAACAACAATTAATTAACTAACTATGATAAAGCTGACAAAAAAGAGGAAGGTGGCCCTGGCGAAAATCGACCAGACTGCCGTTTATGCGTTGGCGGATGCTGTTGCGCTCGTGAAAGAGATCAGCAACACAAAATTCGACGCATCCGTCGATATTGATGTCCGTCTGGGCGTAGATCCCAGAAAAGCTAACCAGATGGTCCGTGGTATCGTGACGCTTCCCCATGGTACCGGAAAAACCGTAAGGGTATTGGTGCTTTGTACTCCCGACAAGGAGGAAGAGGCTACCGAAGCCGGAGCGGATTTTGTCGGACTCGATGATTACATCGACAAGATCAAAGGTGGCTGGACGGATGTTGACGTTATTATTACCATGCCCAGTGTGATGGCTAAGGTTGGAGCTCTTGGAAAAATCCTCGGACCACGCGGATTGATGCCCAACCCTAAAACGGGGACTGTTACCATGGAAGTTGGCAAAGCTGTCAAAGAAGTAAAAGCCGGAAAGATCGATTTCAAGGTTGATAAGTACGGGATTATTCACGCCGGGGTAGCGAAAGTTTCGTTCGAACGGGATAAAATCGTGGACAATGCCAAGGAACTTATCACCACAATCATCAAACTGAAACCCTCATCAGCAAAAGGTACCTATGTAAAGAGCATTTACATTTCCAGTACCATGAGCCCGAGTGTTCAGGTTGATCCGAAATCGGTTGGCGCTTAATTACCAGAAATCTGAGAGAATACAATCATGAAAAAACAAGAGAAAACCGAACTTATTGAAGCATTGGCAGCACAGTTGAAAGGGGCTGACTCCTTTTATCTGACTGATACCTCCGGGCTGAATGCTGCAACAACAAGCAGGCTCAGAAGGACATGTTTTAAGAAGGAGATTCAGCTAAAGGTTGTTAAAAATTCCTTGTTGCAGAAAGCGATGGAACGTTCAGGGAAAAATCTGGAAGAGTTATTCCCGGTTTTAAACGGACCTACTTCCATTATGTTCTCCTCAATTCCTAATGACCCGGCTAAGCTGATAAAAGAGTTCCGCAGAACAGCCCCCAAACCCGTGCTCAAAGGCGCTTTCGCCGAAGAGTGTGTGTACCTTGGCGAAGACCAGTTGGATGCTTTGATTAACATCAAGTCGAGACTTGAGTTGATCGGTGATCTGGTAGGTTTGTTGCAGTCGCCCGCAAAGAATGTTATCTCCGCTTTACAGTCTGGTGGTAACAAACTTTCAGGAATCGTAAAAACATTATCGGAAAAACCCGAGTAAAAAGTAAAAATTTAGTAATAACCGTTCCTGGTAACCGGAACACAAACAATAACAAAAATGGCAGATTTAAAAGCTTTTGCAGAACAGTTAGTGAATTTAACAGTAAAGGAAGTTAACGAATTGGCGAAGATCCTGAAGGATGAGTATGGTATTGAACCCGCAGCCGCAGCAGTAGCAGTAGCAGCCCCGGCAGCAGCCGCAGCAGCTCCCGAAGCTGAGGAAAAAAGCACGTTCGATGTCATCCTGAAATCAGCAGGACAAGCTAAACTGGCTGTTGTGAAATTAGTTAAGGAATTGACCAGCCTTGGTTTGAAAGAAGCCAAGGAATTGGTAGATGCTGCACCAAAAGCAATTAAGGAAGGCGTTTCGAAAGATGAAGCTAACGCTTTAATGGTTCAATTAAAAGAGGCTGGTGCAG
>CAZGSQ010000231.1:0-3205 GCA_964528535.1 uncultured Tangfeifania sp.
CAAGTGTTCCACGGCTCTGAACACTCTTGCCCTACACGACGCTCTTCCGATCTTTTCTAACCTGTGCTGGCCTCATTGGTGCTGGATTTTGCTGGTTATTGTCATACATAAAATCCCATATGTCATCTATCGATGGTTTCAGGTTGTTGTCCACACCACTGCCATAATTTTTAATATCATTATGAAAGTCTGACGGTTCATCACCCGATTGCAAGTCCATGATATTAAAGACCCTATTACCTAACCCAATAACATCATCATTATTTGAATGGTCATAATTCGAAGGCATAAATGAATCCTCGCTATAACTATCATAAATATTCCAGAGGTAGCAGGCAAATTTACAGAAATCGGGCTGATCACTGTATCTTAAGCCACTAAAACGAGTTGTACCGGAATAGCTAAATGGTGCTGCTTCCAGATTATCATCCGAAGCAAGTAAGTCCTCATTAAACATATTATTTGCCCATGACCTTGCAGCAAATGAAAAGAACATTGCCCAACCTTCTGTTGAAGCATCGGAGAAATCAGCCCAATCACCGCAATCACTTCCGCTCATGTCAAAGTGAACGTAATGTCCATATTCGTGCTCTACAACTGTTGCTTCTGTACAATCATCATCAATCGTTATTGAATGTCGACACTGAAAATTCCAATACCATGTTTCGAAGACACCAGCCCAATTGTTATTTAAACTTCTTCTATTGATAATAATTTTGGGAATGTAGTAATTATTATATCTTGCTTGTAAGAACTTATATGCCATGATTGAATTCCTAAGAATTTCACCATCCAAAGAGTTAATGTCAATAAGAATATTAGTTCTAAAATCATTATATGTGCCTTTATCTACATCCATTATAACCGATTCTCCGCCAGGAAAGGTCGGTATCGTACCTGTATTTGTTTGCATTACTAATGCTCCACCATTATTATCTAATGCCATTGCATCATTTCCTTTTACTACTCGAAGTTCTAACTTATAAGTAATATTTGGTGATGGATCTAATTCAGAGTCAATTGTGAAATCAATAATAAAATTTCCGTCAATATCACACTTTGCTTCATAAGAACCAGAACTCAATGCTGGCCTCCAAGAATATGTTTGAGTTCCATTGTTATATTTTATAAACCATGCTTGTACTGGTGTGGTCCATGGAGCTCTATATTGATTTCCCTGATGGGTATCAGTAAATCTAACCCTACCAGACAAATTATAATGCCGAGTAACTTCATAAGCTATTGAATAGTTAGTATCTCTTTTAATAATTGAATCATTCTGATTATAATGAATGATTTTATATGTAGTATCAGCTGTAATTATATTTACATACCTATACAAGGTAAAAGGAGATACCCCAGGTCTATTTATAGAAGATATGCTTTGAGAGATAAAACCATTTCCCTGAGACCAAACTTTAATATTAAAAGTATCATTTATTACATTACCCGAATCGACTACAATAGTATCTCTAATTTCAGAGACACAATTTTCACAAGTATCTGAAGGGCCTATATTACCTCTAAGATTTATTGTGCGAATTAAAGTATCACTAACATCTGGATTTATCGTTGTGGCAAGTGTTAATGGTAGTCCCGTTAAGGCAGTTCCAGTTAAATTAAAATTGGACACATCAAATTTTTTTGGTGTTTTAGGTAAATTAGCAAGGCAATTATAGCTTAATATAATACAGAAAACCAAAATAAAACTTTTCATTTCTCTTCTCCAATAATTTATTTGTAATCATTTGTGTTTACAATTTACGGGGGGGGGGGTACATTTCCAAATAATATTTTAATTATGAAATTCTATTAATTTATTTTTAATTGTATATTTACCGTTTAAATTGTATAAATAAAATTATTAACATAAACAAAAAAAGCCCTTAACTCCAATTAAGGAATTAAGGGCTTTTTAATAAATAACCCGGCAATGACCTACTCTCCCAAATCTGAAAGAATCAGTACCATCGGCCCTGCGGAGCTTAACTTCTCTGTTCGGAATGGGAAGAGGTGTGGCCTCCGCGGTAGAATCACCGGGAAATATTTTTTAGTATTTTATAAGAACGTATCTTCAAAGTAAGAGTTAAGAGTTAAGAGTTAAAATATAGTCAGGTTAATGTTTTTCAACTCTTAACTCTTAACTCTTACAAACCAGGGAAATCAGACATATTAACTAAGTAAATAATATCATTCAGTCATGAAGAAGTTAACGTGAGAAGTTACTATTATAACTGATAAAAAAATTAAATCGGTAAGCCCTCGGATTATTAGTACTACTCGACTGCATGTATTACTACACTTCCATCTGTAGCCTATCGACCGGGTCATCTCCCCGGATCCTTACTAGCTTACGCTATGGGACATCTAATCTTGGAGTAGGTTTCGCGCTTGAGATGCTTTCAGCGCTTATCCTTTCCGGACGTGGCTACTCTGCAATGCCGTTGGTACGACAACAGATTCACCGTAGGTCCGGGCGCAACGGTCCTCTCGTACTAATTGCGGGGCTCCTCAAATGTCCTCCGCCCACATAGGATAGGGACCGAACTGTCTCACGACGTTCTGAACCCAGCTCACGTACCGCTTTAATTGGCGAACAGCCAAACCCTTGGGACCTTCTCCAGCCCCAGGATGCGATGAGCCGACATCGAGGTGCCAAACCTTGCCGTCGATGTGAACTCTTGGGCAAGATCAGCCTGTTATCCCCAGCGTACCTTTTATCCTTTGAGCGACGGCCCTTCCACACAGTGCCGCCGGATCACTAAGACCTGCTTTCGCATCTGCTCGACTTGTAAGTCTCACAGTCAAGCCACCTTATGCCTTTGCACTCTAAGCACGATTACCGACCGTGCTGAGGTGACCTTTGTAAGCCTCCGTTACAATTTGGGAGGCGACCGCCCCAGTCAAACTGCCTACCTACCACTGTTCCCGAGGTTACACGCCTCCGGGTTAGGATTCAAATACAGCAAGGGTGGTATTTCACCGTTGACTCCACTGGCCCCGCGAGGCCAGCTTCAAAGTCTCCCACCTATCCTACGCATGTTGTATCCGAACTCAATAGTAAGCTACAGTAAAGGTGCATGGGGTCTTTCCGTCCATATGCGGGTAACCGGCGTCTTCACCGGTACCACAAGTTCACCGAGCTCGCGGTTGAGACAGTGCCCAGATCGTTACACCATTCGTGCAGGTCGGAACTTACCCGACA
>CAZGSQ010000232.1:0-3173 GCA_964528535.1 uncultured Tangfeifania sp.
AGATAGCTTCAGGTGACTGGAGTTCAGACGTGTGCTCTTCCGATCTCGATCAACCAGTCGTATTTTTTGAAAAACCTGGCCCAATCGCGGTCAAGCAGGGTGCCGTTCGTTTGAAAACCATTTCCAACCGATTGTCCATGTCCATATTTTAGTTCAAGTTCTATGGCACGTTTGTAAAAATCGAGACCCATCAAGGCAGGCTCCCCACCCTGCCAACCAATCGAGACCGCATCGCCCGATTGTTGCATCACCTGCCTGATCATCTCTTCCTGGATAGCATCGCTCATCGGATGGGTTTTGGTCTCAGGGAACAATTGATCTTTCGACAGATAAAAACAATAGGTGCAATCGAGGTTGCAGTCAGGACCTGAGGGTTTTACCAAAACTGACGTAAGGGGGCGATGTTTTTGTGCCATATTTTTCAGATAACTTCAAGTGGCGAAAATAAATAATTATTTTTACCCCTGATTATCAATCACGCAGAAAGCCGGAATATCGATGCTGAGATTATTTACCCTATTTTGCTTATATGGTTGTATGGCCATCCTGCCTGCCTTTGGCCAGGTTGCTGTTACATCCTTGAAAGGTAAGGTGATCGATCCAGAAAATCATCCGCTTGAAATGGTCAATGTTTCCATAATCGGAACAACCATCGGAGTCGTTACCAACAAAAATGGTGAATTTGTACTTCCGAATCTTTCTGCAAAAAAAATCAAACTTGTTTTTTCGTCGATCGGATTTGAAAGGGTTGAAAGGCAGGTTGATGTATTCAGTAATCCCTTTGTAGTACAGGTGATGAAACCCGATTTGCAGAAAATCGAAGAAGTTGTGGTTGAAGGGAAGACCGAGCACAACAACAACACGGTTACGATCCAACAAAAATTGACCGAGCGGTTGCCCACCTTATCGGGAGGAGTTGAGACATTGATCAAAACAATGCCTGGCGTAAGCACAAACAACGAATTGAGTTCGCAATATTCGGTCCGTGGAGGGAACTATGACGAAAACCTCGTTTATGTCAACGGGATAGAGATCATCCGTCCCTTCCTTGTAAAATCGGGGGAACACGAAGGCTTGAGTTTTGTCAACAGCGATATGGTTTCGACCATCGGTTTCTCAGCGGGAGGGTTCGATGCCTCCTATGGCGATAAAATGTCATCGGTCCTGGATATCACCTACCGGAAACCCAAAAAGACAAGCGCTTCGGCAGAAATTGGTGCTTTGGGCGCATCTGCCAGTTTTGAAGGGTCTGCATTAAAAGGTAAATTTTCACACATCACAGGGATCCGATATAAAAATACAAGTTACCTTTTGGGAACATTAGACAAGAAAGGTGAGTACAACCCATCGTTTGCCGATGTCCAAACCTTTCTGAATTATCAGGTTACTCCGAAACTTTCTTTTGGATTCTTAGGCAATTATTCGGGCAATTCGTTTCAGTTTGTTCCTGAGACACAGACAACCCGGTTTGGGACGCTCACCCAGCCGTATGAATTTGAAGTCTATTTTGAAGGACGTGAGCACGATAAATTTGAGAATTACCTTGGCTCTCTCGCCGCGGATTACCGTCCGAACGATCATTTGTCGCTGAAATTTCAGGCTAGTTCGTTTTATTCCCTCGAAAAGGAATCGTATGATATTTTGGGGCAATACTATCTTAGCGATCTTAACAGACAGGCACAATCGAACGCTGATAGCTCCATGTTGATCGGTGTCGGGTCCTATCTCGATCATGCCCGCAATACCCTGGAGGCCAAGGTTAAAGGACTTGAACATTCAGGTTCGTTTTCAATAAAAAATCATCAGGTCAGGTGGGGATTAAAATATCTGCATGAGCAAATTGCCGATCATGTGAACGAATGGGAGTTGCGCGATTCTGTCGGCTATTCTTTGCCTTCCCAGGACGGTAAACTTGAACTCTACCGCTCATTGTCGGGATTGAACAACTTAACTTCAAACCGTTTTTCGGGCTATTTGCAGGATAACCTGACTGTCGGTCTTGGCAAAGGTGAACTTTCAATGACCGGTGGAGTGAGGATGCAATATTGGGACTACAATAACCAAACAATCGTAAGTCCGCGTATCACAGGAAGTTGGAAAGAAAAGTCGGTTAAAGGCAAAACTTTTCGGTTTGCATGGGGGCTTTACCAGCAAATGCCATTTTTTAAGGAACTCAAAAATCGGGAGGCAAAATTGGTGGCTGGGGTAAAAGCCCAGAAAGCAATCCATTATTTGTTGGGTTACGACCAGAACTTTATTTCCGATATGCGCCCTTTCAGGTTCACTGCGGAGCTTTGGTATAAATCGCTCAGCAATCTGATTCCCTATCAGGTCAATAATCTGAATATAAGTTATTTGCCAGAACAGCTGGCAAAAGGGTATGCTGCCGGGATTGATTTCAAAATAAATGGAGAATTTGTCCCTGAACTGCAATCGTGGGCAAGCCTTTCGCTGATGAAAACTGAAGAGGATATTATTGGTGATTTCTATTACAGCGACCGCACAAATGTCAATTCCGCAAAGGTATATCCTGGTTATATTCCGCGCCCTACCGATCAGAGGATCAATTTCAGCCTATTTTTTCAGGATTTTTTCCCCGGATATCCCTCAGTAAAAATGAACCTGACCCTATTTTACGGAAGTCGTTTGCCTTTCGGACCACCACAGGGCGAACGTTATATGGACAAATTCAGGATGCCACCCTATCGTAGGGTGGACGTTGGTTTTTCCAAAATATTGATCGACAGTCAGAAAGCCTCTTCCGTTCAAAAAAAGACCTACGGAATTAAAGATGCCTGGGTTGGCTTCGAGCTTTTCAACATGTTCGACATCAACAATACAATATCCTATTACTGGATTTCGGATATCCAAAACAACATGCATGCCGTTCCCAATTATCTCACAGGCAGAAGGATCAACCTGAAAGTATCCGTGCGGTTTTGAGTTTAACCAAGACCTGTCAGCGTCCCTGGACCTGACAGCGTCGGTTTAGGATGTATAACCAATTTTTGAAGTTGAAAAACTGAAATACAATCATGAGAATCGCCCTATCTGTTTGGATGTTTTATAGAAAACTGGTTATACCAACATTGTCCATGTCGGCATTGACGGGGATTCTGGTCTTCCTGAGATCGGAAGAGCGTCGTGTAGGGAAAGAGTGTTCAGAGCCGTGT
>CAZGSQ010000233.1:0-3116 GCA_964528535.1 uncultured Tangfeifania sp.
ACCAAAAATTGCCAAGGTAATAGGGAGCACGGGCATCTGCCGGATTTTGTCTTTTTGTCCATTCCAAAACGACCACTGCTTCCGTCTGGTTGGGGAAACAATAATCAGGACTAGCTGAAGCAGCCATTTCCAGGGTAATTGCAGCTTGATTTATATCCCCTTTCAGCGATTCGAACCAAGCTTTGTAGTAAAGCGCCATCGGGTAAACCGATTGATGATCCTGAACGTCTATACCAAATTGGATCAATTGAATGGCCTCCTCAAAAAGTCCTGCACCGGCAAAATCGAGGGCGAATTCGATGTAAGTGTGGATGTTGTTGCGAATCATCGTTTTAAAACCTGACAGGATTGCGCCATTCTCAGGCTTTAGGAGGTACTTTTCAAACAAAACACCAAAATTGAAAGGGTCAAGTTTTAGCGATTCTTCAATCAGGTTTTCGGCTTCGTTCCTTCGTTCAAGTTTTCTGAGAATACTCGCTTTTAGCTGCCGTGTCTTGTGGTTGTGTCCGTTTCGGATGAGGGAGCGGTCAATCAACTCCAACGCCTCCTCCCAGTTTCCTCTTTTTGCAGCGATCCTGGCCAACTGAAAATAGCCATTTTCCATCCAGGAGGCATTCCAGATCGATTTGTAGAAGGAGTCATAAGCTTCCTCCTCTTTGCCTCGAAACAGCAAAGTCAGACCTAAATTGTAGAGCGCTTCTCCATCAATTGGATTTGGATTCCGCTGGGTAAGTGTACTGATTGCAATTCTGAAGTAGTTTTCAGCTATGGTAAATTGCCCTCGTCGAAGGTTCCAGAGACCGAGTGCATTGTTGCAGCGACTATCCTTTGGATCTCTTTTGAGAGCCTCCTGATAATAATCACAGGGATTGTAGTTTGCATGACGGTATTGTTCAAGGTGCAAAGCTGTCAGGTATAACTGTTCGTTGCTTTCAATTTCTGAAGGCATTTGTGCTGGTTTAGCCGCCTCCGGGATGGTTTTTTGCTGGTCGGATTCGGGTTTCCAGTCAACAAGCAGTTTGCCATCTGAAGTAAAAATCTCAATTTTAACAGTGCCTGGATCAATCTGGTCTGAAATACTGATCCTCTTTTCATAGGAAGTCACGGGAGTGAAATTGAAAACCTCTTCATACAAGATCTTACAAAATGTTTGAAGTACAATTCTGGCATCCTTGTAAACGGCAGTTGCATATGCTTTTATGACTATTTCTCCATCTGGGAATTCGAGGTTGACCATGGCCTCTTTGGTCGCATTTTTTACCACACCGATGTCCCTGAAAGGCATAAAGTATTGGGAGAAGCTTTTCTCTTCCCCTGGCATCAGCCACGAAAAATCGGGCTGATTGTCGGTATAAACACCACACATCAGTTCAATATAAGGTCCGTCTTCATCGGTGAGGTTACGGTCCCAGGCCTGACCGAAATCGCTGTGACCCCATGTCCACTGTTTTTTACCGGGCGAAACATGGTGGTTGGCGATATGGAGCAAACCTCCGCCGGTATCGTGTTCGTATCCACCCACAAAATTGTATTTTGAGTTGATGGCCATGTAAGAGGTTGGTACAGGAATATTTTTGTACCTCGAAATATCTGTTCCGGGTGAATAATCTACCTTGTAATAGGTTCCCTTCGCCAATGGAAACTCCGATACATCCCTTTTCCCATGATCAAATACTGCATTTACATCGGGAGGAAATACAGACTGAAAATCATCGTTGACTTTGACAGCCGGGTTGGCCCACCACAGAAAGGTTTGCGGAAAACTGGTGCGGTTGTATAGCTTCACCTTAATTTCAAGGTAGGCCTTATCGGGATATAGCGTAAAACCTGTCATCCCTCGGGTGTGGAACATCCTTTCCACTTCGCTGCACCATACAGTCACGCTTCCATCCTTGTTGGTTTCGATGTAGTGATCTATCGGTTCGAAGGTGGAGGGACGATGGTGTTGTGGCCAGTTGAATTCTATTCCACCAGAAATCCAGGGCCCTGTCAGTCCAACGAGGGCCGGTTTGATGACCTGGTTGTAATAGACAAAATGACGCTGTTTGGTTTTGTCGTATGCCATTTGAATCCTGCCTCCCAACTCAGGGAGTACCATTATTTTCAGGTATTGATTTTCCAGGAAGATAGCGTTCCAAATGCGGTCTTCCTTCTCGTCGAGTATTTTTTCGATGACGGGGTGAGGGTAAACTACTCCGCTACTACCCTGATAAACACGGTTTTCCAGAAACATCGGATTCTTTTCCGGTTTTCCAGTGCCGTAGGTAGGAATCATCACCTTTTCATACCACGCCGAAGCAAAAGGTTCCCCTTTCCATTTTGAACTGCCAGAGAATGGCACCTTGCTATTTTCGATCATAACTTAGTCGTTATATTATCAATGTCTTGCAATATATTTCAGCCTTTGTTCCCAATATTTTACAATTTCCTCATCGGTTGATTGGTCGCTTAGTCCAATTTTTTTCATTGTTTTAGTCCTGATTCAAATACCCTAAACCCTTTCGCATTTGCAACTGAAATTGTTGTGGTAACCGATGGTTTGGCCATCTTTATTTGGGTCGGTTCACCCGGATTCAGGATAGGCAACGGATATTCCTTTACAATTTTGTTGCCTGAAGTTATGACCAACTTGTAATTTTTCAGGGTATAGGAAGGAAAATCTGCCCGGGCAGTGACAACCAGATTGCCTTTATCATAAGTGACTATCACCGGAGAAAGGTCAGTCTGGAATGAGGTATAAAGTCCTCTTGGTTTCCGGTTGGCATCCACAATTCCCCACTCCCGGTAACCGCTTGGATTGGTATTGGTGAAACGGCTCAGGTAATCGTTGAAGCTCCAGTAGGAAAAGCCTGTGACATAGGGATACTTCCTCACAATGTCAATAATCCCCTTTAGGTGTTTGATTCGCTCCTGTTCATTTTTGACCTGATCGGAACGCAAGCCACATTCGGAAATAAAAACAGGTTTATCCGGATATTTCTGGTGAACGCTTTTAATGGCGTTTTCAAATGTCGGAAAATCTGTATAGATGTTGATACAGATAAAGTCGCAATACCTGTAACTGTCGTGGGGAACTGAAATGTTTTTGACATCTGCAGCCGGTTTGTGGGAGATAA
>CAZGSQ010000234.1:0-3071 GCA_964528535.1 uncultured Tangfeifania sp.
CCTGTCTATTTCTATTGTGTTGAACATATTATTTAAGTTTTATGTCAATTACAAATATACAAATTTTCCCGCATCTCTCTTCTGGGTCCTGTCGTTTT
The DNA here is from genome assembly GCA_964528535.1 of uncultured Tangfeifania sp. Lineage (GTDB taxonomy): Bacteria > Bacteroidota > Bacteroidia > Bacteroidales > Prolixibacteraceae > CAINVV01. Next base: position 99 of record CAZGSQ010000234.1, read on the forward strand.
AGAATGGTGCATAACGTATTAGCGTTTTATTTTAGGTTTCCCCAAATTTATGTAAAATACTGGTAAACGGCAAATTGAGGATGAATTTTGCGAGAAGAGCGAAAGGGGAAATCGAAAATAAAACCGAGTTGGACTGAGCCGGTTGCTATGGGTATTCTATTGCGTTGCTACCCGCCTAACTGAACCTGACTTCATGATACAAGTGGATGCAGAGAGCTGAGCGGTGATTTTCAGGTTCCGTTTTCATCATTAACGTTTATAATTTGGCACACCTTTCCCTTTTGGCTGATATTTAAGCCATTGAAATTGATTTCAGACTATTTATAAGAACGTTTCAATCCTTATTGCGTCAGCCTGTTGACGATGAATAGGCTACAAGCTGACAGGGTATCATTTTCCCTTTTTTGCATTTAGGACAGCACATTGGGTCTTTGCCCGAGACAATGCTTAGAACCTCGTATGCGTTGAGTCCCTCCAACACTGAAAAATAGCAGTTGTTTTCGATCAGGTTGAAACAGGTTTGCATTTTGGATTGCATGTTGCACAAGGCAAGTATGCCAAAATACCTGATTTTGTAAAAGCCGGATGGCAGAATATGCTGCAAAAACCGGCGGATAAACTCACTTACATCCAGTGTCATACTTTTTTGCACAGAATCAGACTTGTAGTCTTTGTAGCTAAAGGTGACTTTCCCATTATCAAAGGCTATGATCCGGTGGTTTGAGATAGCCACGCGATGGGTGTAGTTGCCCAGGTAATGAACAATACCTTCTGGTCCAGCAAATGGCTTCTGACAATATACCACCCAGTTTTTCCGGTAGCAAAGTGATTTTAATGATGCAAAATCCTTCGTATTATCAGGCAACAGCATATCCCCCTTTTGTAAAGACATTTCAGTAAGCCGGCAGAATATCCCGCGGAAAACATTACTGAGAAGTTTTACCGGAAGGAAGAATTTTTTGGACGAAGGGATCCATTCCATTTGATCAGGGGAAAGCCCTCCTGCGGGTACGATCATGTGGATATGGGGATGATACGCCAGTGTTTGCCCCCATGTATGCAATACACCAACAGCCCCGGCTTGTGCACCCAGAAGGTTGGGATTGGCAGCACATTGCAGCAAAGCCCGGGCTGCAGCCTTAAAGAGCAGGTCGTAAGCCTTGCCCTGGTTGAGATAAAACATTGCGTTCAGGCAATCCGGTACAGTAAACACCACATGGAAATGCCTTACCGGAGGAAGATTGGATGAGAGCTTATCCACCCATTGCAGTTTTTTGGTGGACTGACACTTTGGACAATGCCTGTTGCGGCATGAGTTGTAGGATGGCTTGGTATATCCGCAGTGGTTGCATTGGTCTGTATGCCCACCTAATGCTGAAGTACGACAGTTTTCTATGGCATGAAATGCTTTTAACTGATCGGCACATAGGTTGTGAGTTTTCAGAAAATCACCCCCACTGGTTCTGAAAATATCGGCCAGTTCGATGGTCTGTCTTTTGTTTTCCATGACATCCCTTATTAAATATCCATGGCATCCAAAGGAGAAGAGATACCGGAGGGCTGAACATTGACCAGATGCATGTATGTGGCCGTTGTTTTGAGGGATACATGTCCCATAAACTCCTGGATGATCCGGATGTTGACACCCTTTTCAAGCAGGTGGGTGGCAAAACAGTGACGCAGGGTATGAAAGGACACATTTTTCCTGATACTTGCTTTTGCAGCACTTTTTTTTATGATTTCATTTAAGGTAGTTTCAGAAAGTTGCACTCCTTTCTTTCCCTGAGCTTCAAAAAGGAAGGTTTTTGGCCGTTCGATCTTGTAATAGGTGCGCAGCAGATCCAGAACTTTGGGTGAGAGAATAGTTTGCCTGTCCTTCTTGCCTTTCCCCTGTACCACGCGTACCAGCATACGGGCAGAATCGATATCAGTTGGTTTTATCATTTGGGTTTCCCCACGTCTTAACCCCGCCGAATACGCCAGTGCCAGTATTGCACGGTGCTTGAGGTTTTGAGTGACTGCAATGAGCCTCTCAATTTCACTTGTCGATAAAACTATAGGCAATTTTTTCTCCCTGCGAGGCCGTCGGATTTTGAATTGCTCCCATTCGCGACCTAAAACATCAACCTGCAGGATTTTAAAAGCACTGATAATCTGATTGATTGTTGAGACAGAAATCTTTTCATTAATAATCCGATGGTGCAGATAATCTTTGAGTTGCAGATTTGTAATGGAGTCCAGGGGAAGGGTCAGATCACATTCAACCTTTGATAAAAGTTCACTGTACGTGTGTACCGAACGTGGACTGTAATTACGGAGCTGCATCTCCTGGATCAGCTTCTCTAACAGAAGGGATTCTTTTTTTTCATGATAAATAGTTTTAAAATGTTCATCTTAAAACTATTACAAATACGGAAAATTACCGATAGGTTTAGTTCAACGGTTTGGCGGTTGCTGTTCGGTGGCGATTTTACTATTGAATTTTCCGCGAAGAATAAGGGTTTCAAGTTTCACTTCACTGTCATACGAAGCTCTGCCCCGCCACTGACAGCAAACGCCTGTTATGCCCTTTTGCTCTACTATTTTAATATTCACTTGGACTTGTCACTCAAAGACTGTTACTGATACTAAAAATAAAATTTCATCGTTCTGCGGCTGTAATGAAGTAATTATAATTGGTACTGAACCATCTCAAATAATTTTTTAGCTGCGGTATTATTGTCACATTTTCTTTTCTTACTTTAGTAGGGTAAATTTACAGAAAAATATGTCTGGCAGTGTTTGCATAGAGTATTTTATTAAATAGTTTGCAAATCAATTTTTAAACAAAAGTCTAACGAGTAATAGGCTGCAAAATTGCAGCCTATTTAGTAGTTGGGCAACAGAAAGGAGCAGTTATGGAAACCGAGTTCAAGAGAGTGCCCTCTAGTCGCATGTCCGGTCCCTTCAACATCAGCCTAGTTGACGGAAGCG
>CAZGSQ010000235.1:0-3023 GCA_964528535.1 uncultured Tangfeifania sp.
TGCCGGTAGTCGGGTTCGAATTCCATGATTGGGAAGTTTAGCAAATAGTTATTTGATATTCAATGTTATGGGCTGGTATGCCTTATAGGCGATTTTGAATTTTCCATTTTTCAACGGAACCGGAACAATACCTTTCAATGGTTCTCCGCGCAGGTTGCATGCCACAGCCTCCTTGGCCAAAGTTAGTGGAATATCCACTTCGCAAATTCCTGACGAACCCGTCTGTTCCCATAAACGGAGCCAATAACTTTTCTGATCTTTATCTTTTGTGAAGGAAGTTACCAGAATACCTTTTTCAGAAAGTTGAATACCCTTTTGTTCCAAAGGAAGATTACCTGCTTTTATATTGGTATATACGCCTGCAAGAGGTTGGCGGGTCTCTTCTGTCGGAGTGATCAAACTCATTTCATTCGAATAGTTATCCACACTCCAGAGGTACATTCTGGCAGACCAACTCCCATCAATCCATTCTGTAAAATTTGTTCCCCATTGGTTGTTGTAAAGATTGACAAATACAGTTGGGATCTGCGGTTTAAAAACACCAGAAAAGCGGTATAAACCAGGACGGTCGAGGCTTACACCGGGGGCATCCGGTGAATTCAGTCCAACTCCCTGACCGGAAGGATTTGTAATGGCCATACCGGAATTCAGAAAGTAAAAATCCATATTGGTTCTTGGAACAAAATCTTTAATGGGATCGACAACAGCACCAGTACGACCGAGATGAAACTGTGGCTCATTCACTTTGAACGGGAAAGCAATCCAACCTGCCTCGGGTCGTGCATCAGCCTGTTTGTTTTCAATGTTCCAGATCATCTCAAGGTAGGGCGAACTGGCTGTTAAAATATAGGTGGTAGTAAATCTATGCGGTTGGGCCGATTGTAACTCACCAAAATAGGTAACTGTCACCTTATCTCCATTTTTTCTGTAACTCAATCTTCCTTTTTGTGACCGTGAAAGTTGATAGGCAAAATTTCCTATGGGACGACCCATCTCGGGATCCGCCCAACCATGGGCACCAGGTTTAACATAGCTGTCGTTGTACCGTTTTAAATCTTCACTACCAAACTGTTCGTGGATGTATTCACCAAATCCATATTTACTGTTGCTGTCAACCAATTCGCATCCTGTATGTTTATCAATAGCTGAAAGAAGCATGCCCCGCTGAGGATCGAGTTTAATTTTAAGGAATCTGTTTTCTAATGTATTATTTTGCTCATCAATTGAAATGGTTTTGTCATCAGACTGCTGCTCACCATCGTAGATGGGGATATACGTTTTAGAACCCATTGGTGGAACATCTTCCGCATAAAAGGTCAGTAGATTATCCTTGTTCCAGGCTTTAATCAATTTGTTATGAAGCGTATCTTTTAACCCTGTCACACGGTTTTTCTTCTGATACACATTCATAAATAAAGAAACCTCTCCTGATCTTTTCCAGGGGTGAGGATTGTAAACAACCACCCTCGAACCGACTACTTTAACAGAGGCGGCTAGCTTTTCGAGTTCGTTTTTGGTAATCATTTTCTCTGTCCTTTCGGCAACATCAATTCGTGAGGCTTTTTCTTTCCAGGAAGTTTCAATCCTATCGTAATAGCCTCTTGCACGGTTAATTACAAAATCATCATTATATGAAAAAGCAGCACCTGCCCCATGACTCATCGCCATGCCAAAGGTATGCTCATCGAAAAGAATCATATTTTCGGTACATTTGTCGACAAAAGAGGTGATTTGACCCTTTTCCCCGGTCCAGACCGTATTTAGTGTATTTAGCATTTCTGTCTGATAGACAGATCTTTGCAATGATTTATTTCGTTTAACCTCTTTTGGCATTGACATATAGCCATGAATCCAGGTATCAGGCATATCACCTCTGATCACTGGAATTTCAGCATTTTCTTTCATCAGTGCATCATAAAAATCGGAGAGTTGGCCGATTTTAACATTCGTTCCAGGCAATTTCTTCTTAGCATCTACCAACAGATTAGCCACTTCTTTAGGTTCTGGTGCACCTGTATTTTCATGGGTATGAATCATTGCCAGCCAAGTGGTATATTTCCAATCTTTGGGAGGCAAGAGTCCTGATCCATAATATTCGGCCCAGTTAAAGGTCAATAAACGAGAGCCATCAGGTCCTTCCCACCAGAAAAGTGATGGTACATCTGGGGAAGCAGAACCCGGATTGCACCCAATATGCAATATTTTCACCCCCGCATGGGTCAATAAAGTTGGAAGTATCCATGAATGACTTGGAACATCGGTCATTTTAGCATCGCGTGGTAATGGCCGGCCATATTTCTGATTAATCTGAGAAGAATAGGACATGCTCCTAACCAGATTTTCAAGGTCGCTTGACTCCGTTTCGATTGTAAAAGGCAACGCATGAAGCCTGAAACGCCCCTCACGCAAAGCAGATTCTAAACCCTTCTTCCGATCCGGCATGCTGTTTTCGAGCATATATTTCATCGGCCATCCGGGAAGCGTCCATACAAATTGTTCATTGACAGGCAGTTTTGAAGTTGCCTGAACTGATGAAATTGTTTCATCAATCATCGAAGTAGTGTACCTGTTCAAAACTGATTCGGCAAGATCAGTATATCCAATGTCGAAGTGCATCTTGAAAACAATAATCAGATCCTTCACTTTTAACTGAGAATCGCCCTGTTTCAATGGAACAGCAGCTATCTGTGCGAAAGAGGATCCAATACCTAATATTATTATCAGGGAAAGGATTAGGAATATTTGTCTTACAGAATTTGCCAAATAAGATCTATTGATGTTCATGTCTTTATTAATCTATAGATAATCAATTATATATATTTCACCAACAACGTTGGAAACGTTTGATTAAAATAGTATTTATAATTCATTATTGCAAGCTATTGGTAATCTGTTTACTCCTCGAATGTCAATTAAAAAAAAGGGTGCTGCCAGATAAATTAGCAGCACCCCATTTATAGAAAATTATAATTACTGAGCTACATTAAGATGTGCATATTGGTCAGCAATCCTGTATTCGTATG
>CAZGSQ010000236.1:0-2991 GCA_964528535.1 uncultured Tangfeifania sp.
ACCTCCACGGCTCTGAACACTCTTTCCCTACACGACGCTCTTCCGATCTCCTCACTTTCACTTGAACGATACCTTAATTGCAGGCCGTGGACTTTGCGATTACGACTCTTCTGAGATACTTGTTCGGGAAGGGTTAGAGCAGGTCAGGAACATGATTGAGATGGGAGTCTCCTACGATAGGGATTCAGATGGAGAATTGATACTGGGCCTGGAAGGTGGTCACTCGCACCGGCGCATTCTTCATGCCGATGGTGATGCAACAGGCAAAGTAATGACAGACTTTATGCTGCGAAAAATTCTGGATATTCCGCGAATCAAGGCCTTCGAATATACCACTGCGGTCAGAATAATTACCCAAAATGAAATGTGTTGTGGCATACAAACGCTGGATTTCAAAACCGGCGAGAATGCCCTGTTCAGAACAAAGGCTACAATTCTGGCAACCGGGGGTCTTTCCAGAATTTATGAACGTTCCACAAACCCCTATACAGCCACGGGTGACGGAATTGCCCTGGCTTGGCAAGCAGGGGCAAAGATGGCCGATATGGAGTTTATTCAGTTTCATCCAACCGCCCTTTCTGTTGATGGAGAGGATGCCTATCTGATCAGCGAGGCGGTTCGCGGCGAAGGGGCACAACTGTTCGACAAAAATGGGGTACGATTTATGGTTCAATCCCATCCAATGGCAGAACTTGCACCGCGGGATGTGGTTGCATCGGCAATTTTTAAACGGATGCAAGAAACTGAATCAACAGTATTTTTAAGTCTCAAACACTTAGATGCCAATTTTCTAAAGGAACGTTTCCACTCCATCGATGCCAAACTGAAGGGTTTTGGAATTGATTTAACGAACGATTCAATTCCAATCTCCCCTGCAGCCCACTATACAGTCGGGGGAATCCAAACTGATTTGTGGGGACAAACAAATATTAGCGGTTTATTTGCTTGCGGGGAGGTTGCTTCTACAGGAGTTATGGGAGCCAATAGGCTGGCTAGCAATTCATTGTTAGAATGTCTTGTTTTTGGAAAACGATTGGTCGAGAAAGCAAAAAAGCTAAAACAACCACAATGGGATAGCCTGGAGGTCCATGAGATGGTACTTAACCGACACACAGAAGCAAAATATCTGGGCATTAAGAACGAACTCTCCCATATGATGACCAGCCAGGTTGGACTCGTCCGGAATGAAAAAGACATGTCAACAGCTTTGCAGCGAATAAATTCCATTCTGGAAGAGTTTACCTTTGAAATGATCGATTATAACCTGCAAAAAATCAATGCACTTGCCAATGTCTGCAAGCTCATTTGCGTCTCTGCCATGAATCGCAAGGAGAGCCGCGGAGGCCATGTAAGATCTGATTTCAGGGATGAATCGAAGGAATTCGTTCACCACATCATCCAGCAAAAAGGTAAGGAAATTAGCTCAGAAGAGGTAAGAAAAAACAAAGTACAATGAATAAGTCGGAGGTAAAGCTATTTTTTGGTCTGATAGAAAATGCCTTGAAAGAGGATATTGGTTCGGGAGATATTACCACCAATGCGCTCGTTCCGGATGAATTGGTTCGAAAAGCGACCATGGTTGCAAAGTCATCTGGCACCATCGCAGGTTTGGCCATTGCTGAAGCAGTTTTCTCCCATTTGTCTCCAAACATTGAGTGGAAACAATTTGTCAAGGATGGAGATAGCGTCAAAAAAGGCGACTTGCTTGTTGAAATGCAAGGACCATTTCGTGCCTTGTTATCGGGCGAACGTGTGGCACTTAACTTTCTGCAACGAATGAGTGGCATAGCCTCGATGACGGCGCTTTTTGTGGAGCAAGTCGCTGATTTCGGGACCAAGATTCTTGATACAAGGAAGACTGCACCCGGGCTTCGCCTTCTCGACAAATATGCCGTAAAGGCCGGTGGTGGAGAGAATCACCGCATTGGACTCTATGACATGGTGTTGGTAAAGGACAACCACATCAAAGTTGCCGGAGGTATCAGAAATGCTGTCAGGCAGATCAGGAATCAAGTTCCTGCAGGGATGAAAATTGAGGTAGAAACGACAACCATTGAAGAGGTGGAAGAGGCGGTTGAGATGCAGGCCGATGTCATTATGCTCGACAATATGTCGAACGAAACAATGCAAAAATGCGTCGAGCTGATTCAAAGACGAGCCAAAACAGAGGCTTCGGGAAACATGAATCTCGACAGGGTAAGAGAAGTTGCTTCGACAGGAGTTGATTACATCTCGATAGGAGCATTGACCCATTCGGTGATCGCAATGGATATTAGTATGAACATCGAAAATTCTCTAATTTGAACCTCGTTTTTGACATAGGTAACAGCCGAACAAAGATTGCAGTTTTCTCACCGGAGAAGATGGTCAGTAGCCACACTTTTGACCAGATTTCCTTGTCGGGGCTCGAAGCAATGATGAAAGAGCTGACCGGGGTGGAAAAAATTATCCTTTCTGCTGTGGCAACCGTCGATCCATCCCTCCTGGCACTTTTAAGAGATCATTGTGCCCATTTTATGGAATTTACAAGTTCGACTGATTTACCCATTCGTAACAATTACCTCACCCCCCGCACGCTTGGACTCGACAGGCTGGCATCTGCAGTAGGTGCCTGGACACTTTTTCCTGATAAGGAGCTACTTGTGATTGATGCCGGAACGGCCATAACCTTCGATCTGATTGAAAAGGGCGGGACTTTTGTTGGCGGGAATATCTCTGTTGGATTGCAAAGCCGGTTCCGTGCCTTGCATGAATTCACAGACAAATTGCCTCTTGTTCAGGTGACAGAGGATTATCCGCTCGTTGGCCGTACCACTTCAGAGGCCATTCAGTCGGGCATCATTCATGGAATGACCCTGGAGATAGATGGAATGATTGGCCTAATGAAAAAAAAGTATCCTGAAATTCAGCCTGTTCTTACAGGTGGTGATGCACTCTTCTTTGAAAGAAGATTAAAAAGTCCCATATTTGTAAAATCTGAGATTACACTCA
>CAZGSQ010000237.1:0-2987 GCA_964528535.1 uncultured Tangfeifania sp.
ATAGCTTCAGGTGACTGGAGTTCAGACGTGTGCTCTTCCGATCTCTCCGGCAAATACCAGGGATGGCCTTTCACCGAACTTCCGAAAACTATTTCGGAGCATGGAAGGGATGGTATATTTATTTTCTTGCTCCATTTCTTTAATATAAAGTAGCCAAAGTTACGATTAACTTTTAAAAGGTCACATTCCTGGAATTCGCTCTGTTCCTGTTATTCAGCAGTATGGAGCAGGTTATTGTATGGATTTGTTGTTAACGATGACATTCTTCAATTTGACTCCGTCAACAAGACCCTTGTCGAACGAACTATTTGATGCTTCTATCTGCAAATCTTCGAAGGTGAAGTTCTTAAGACGGTTGTTTTCACCAACTGCAACATCGAAGAAGACCTTGCATTTCATGGTAATCTTTTTCAAGGTAATATTTTCCGAGTAAGACAAAGGAGAATCCTTGCGTCCTTGTAAATCAAAAAATTGCGTCCATGGCTTGATGAATATCAAGCTGTTGGCCTCACCAGTGATATTTTCAACCGAAATATATTCGTATTTCTGTGGCGTATCTGGTCTCATTTTAAGCCACAGAACACGCATGGCTTCGTTGATGTGACAATTCCGCATCAGCACATTTTTGTTGTGAATCGCTTCACTTCCACAGGTTAATGCCGAATGACAAAAGCCGAATTCACAATTTTCGATCAATACATTTGTGTTTTCACCATTGTTGGGATCCTTATCAGCCCAGGGACCTTTTCCCCCTTTCAGTGCTATTGCGTCATCGTTCACCGACATATAACATCCTGATATCAGAACATTTGAACACGCATCCACATCGATGGCATCCGAACTAGGTGCCTTGAGGGTGGTATGTGGTGAAAAAATGTGCAAATCCAATATCTTTACATTGCTGCATTTGTAATAGTGGCTGGTCCAGAAACCGGAATTATGAAGTTTAACATCCTGAATCTGTACATTCTTGCAATTCCAGATAAAAAGCAGTCGTGGCCTGGATACTTCGAGGTTGGTACAGTTTCTGTTCTCCTTCCGACGTGTCCAGAATGCTTCCCAGTATTTCTGTCCGTTGCCGTTGATAATTCCTTTGCCCGAAATAGAAAAACCATCCACACCATATGCGTTGACGAGTGCAGGAAAGTAATCGAGGTTTTGTCCTTCCATCCTGGAAGGCATCTTAGGATAATTGGATATATCATCAGAACCTTTCAAAACGGCATCTTCAGCGATATAAAGATGGGTCTTGGGTTGAAAGAACAGTGCACCACTCAGGTAGGTTCCTTTAGGGACTACCACAACCCCACCTCCCTGCCTGGCTGCTTCGTCAATTGTGCGCTGGATGGCAACAGTTTGCAGGATCATGCTGTCATTCACTGCACCAAAATCGCTGATGACAAATTGTTTGCCGAGCTGACTCAACTTTATCTTTGATTTATCCAAAAACCAGTTTGGAATTATGGAACCATCTGGAAACAACTCTTTTGAATTGTTACGACCTGAACCAAAGAGTGAAAAGCCCAAACATCCAACCACCAACATCAATACGTTCTTCATCTGTCAGCTATTTTTATTGCGAAAGAAAAGATCAATGACCTATATCCATTCAATTATCCTATTTTCTTCAATTTTTTGATAAATTCCTCAACTCCTTCACTGGCTCCTTTGGCAATCACCTTGATGTGTCCGGGGAGATGGAGTGGTGGATCCGGATCAATAAGGTACACCGGACAGTCATAGGGTGCATTGTGCAACAATCCGGCTGCAGGATAAACATTCAATGAAGTACCTATGACACACAGTACATCAGCAGATTCTACAATGGTAACTGCCTCATCCATGGTCGGCACATTTTCTCCAAACCAGACAATAAAAGGCCTGAGCTGACTTCCTTTTTCACATTTTTCGCCCATTTTGATTTCCCTGTCTCCAATTGGATAGATGAGCCCCGGATCAATGCTGCTTCTGGCTTTTGACAGCTCACCATGCAGATGAAGAATATCTGAAGAGCCAGCCTTCTCATGAAGATTGTCTACATTTTGGGTAATAATATGAACATCATAGAATTTCTCCAATCCGGCAAGCAGAAGATGACCTTTGTTGGGTTCACAGGCAAACATCTGTCTTCGGCGCTCGTTGTAGAAGCGAATGATTAACTCCGGATTCTTGTGCCATCCTTCGATGCTCGCGACCTCCATGACATCATGCTCTTCCCATAAGCCGTTCGAATCACGAAAGGTTCGGATACCACTTTCTGCTGACATTCCGGCTCCGGTTAGTACGACAAGTTTCTTCATACCAACAAAAATACTAAAATATAATCACGGGGAAAGTGCCAAGGTGGCAAGAAATTGCGTGCAGATTTTTCAAGAGAGCCATTAATCCTTGTTAATTTTCAACACAAATATCTGTTTGCTTGCCTCTTTTGCACCCTTGGTTTTTACAAGCCGGTTGAAAGCAATGGTGTGCCCATCAGGCGACCAAACGATGTTGGAGAGCTCTTCTTTGCTCACAGTAGTCATTCTTTGGTATCTTTTTTCAAAAGGTTCCTCTGATATCTTGCAGATGATGATGCTATTTTCAGATTGGTAACAGATCGATTGGTTGTCCGGACTCCAGCGTGCACAACTCTGAACGCCTGCCGGATGTTCTGTTATTTGCCTGGGACTTCCGCCGACTGGCGGAAGAATGAATATTTGTTGAACACCTTTGTTATCTGCTGCCAGATAGGCTATCCATTTGCCATCGGATGACGACCTTACGACGCCTCCACAGCCTGGATGCTCCTTTTCAGCAGTGAAAGTCAGCCTTCGCTGGATGGTTCCCATTGGCGGCATTGGGAAGCTGGTTGGTGTACCTTCGAGTGGACCGAACGTTCCAGGCTGGTTGATAGAATCAGGAATGTCCACAACAAAGAGCTCGTCGACTGGCAGATCGGAAGAGCGTCGTGTAGGGAAAGAGTGTTCAGAGCCGGGGAGGTGTCG
>CAZGSQ010000238.1:0-2984 GCA_964528535.1 uncultured Tangfeifania sp.
TTCGAGTCGCGGTGAGGCTACAAAATGAACCACTTAAGTAATTGATCTTAAGTGGTTTGTTATTTATTGTACCCTGAATTGTATTGCTTGGCGTCCATTCAGTTTTAGAATTAAGACGGCCCTTGGCAAAATCCAAAATCATTTCATCCCTGGTTGAATCTTTATCGAAAACCTGCATCCTTTGCCATTGATTTTCGTTAACTTTTATTTTTGGAAAACGTAAAATATGCATCATTCTGGTATTAACTACAACGCTTCTTTATCTGCTGACAATAAAACATCTAAACGCACCGCGTTTATCAAGTCAGACGAAGACCAGCAATTGCTGAATGAACTAAATTCATTTCAAAACTTTCAAACACTATTCAAAGCGAGTGGTCCGGAATCACCACCAAAGCAATAATTTTTCACTTTGGTTGGCTCATCGATCAGCATTTACAATTCTTAAAATAAATTTGGAATGAAATACAAAGTTGGAACAAAGGAAAAACCAGTGGCACTGTTGACACCGCCTTTAACAAGCAATTACACCATGCACATTGACGAAAAAGATGGCAAGGATATTTTGATTTGCACCGTTGGCAAAACGGTATTGCAATACGACATCCGTTGTCTGGAGGACCTACATTCCATGCTTCTAAAGTACGGCGATTGGATGGAACTTGGTAGTGCCGACGAACAGAAACCTGCGAAAGAAGGAACAGTAGAGGCCTGGGGTCGTTCAGAGAAAAATCCAATTGGTGGTTGGTATGGTCTAAAAAAGGGACTTCGTGGCCGATTTGGCATGTATGTTCCACCTTTGATGGAGAACCTTGGACTCGCAGAAGTGACGCACGATGCAAAGGGAAACAAAATGAGAGCAAAGTAGGAGCTCACAAGAAGATGATAATTCCAACATGCAAGTTCCATAAGGCCATTGAAAATCAAATAAAGATCGCATGATAGAAGATATTGGCGTTGTCGAAATAGACAAGAATCCATTCTCTTGCCAACCATGGGTAGAACAAGGTTTGGAATTTACAGAAAGCATACGCAGATTTTTACCCCCACTTCTTGGTAAAGACGAGAAGACAATCAGAATGAAATTTTCGATGCATGACGGCTCAAAGATTGCCTTCATAGCCATTAGATGGGGATATGCTGCATGGCTGAATGGCAAATTAGAAGCCACCAAAAAATGGGCTGATCAGACCCAAAAGGGCTGATCCCACAAACGGCGACCCAAGCAGGGACTTGTTTCGCAAGCATCGTTTGATATTCGATATCCTGCCAATGGTCCATCATTATACAACTCTAATGCATCCACTTTATCATCGGCAACACCTTGAATTTCTCTCGGCTTGATTTAAAAGAATTCTTAGAGGAAAAGGTATTTCAATACAATGCACCTTTTTTCATTGAATCTGATCCTGTCAGTATTCCGCATCAATTTGAGCTAAAGGAGGATATTGAAATCTCCGGTTTCCTGGCTGCCACCATCGCATGGGGAAACAGGAACATGATCCTTAAAAATGCCGGTGTACTTATCGAACTGATGGACATGGCTCCCTACGATTTTGTGACCAACCACCAAAGCAATGATCTGAAGAGGTTCAATGGCTTTGTTCACAGAACTTTAAATGCCGGTGATGTGGTCTATTTCATCCAATCGCTGAAGAACATTTACCAAAATCATGGAGGACTGGAGGCGCTTTTTTCGGACAATTGCGCTGCAACCTCTACCCGACCGGCCATTGATGCATTCAGAAAAATCTTTCTTTCCCTGCCCCACGAACTCCGCACCGAAAAGCACATCGCCAATCCGATGATGGGATCAGCAGCCAAAAGACTCAATCTGTTCCTGCGGTGGATGGTAAGAAGCGATGCAAGCAAAGTGGATTTCGGCATCTGGCAGCAGATTAGGCCGGCTCAGCTTTCATGTCCGTTAGATGTTCACTCAGGCAATGTGGCCAGGAAACTGGGATTGCTCACCCGGTTGCAAAACGATGCCAGGGCCGTCGATGAACTGGACTCCGGTCTTCGCAACATGGACCCCCTTGATCCTGTCAAATATGACTTTGCCCTCTTTGGACTGGGGGTGTTCGAAGGATTTTAGTTCCATTGTTTGCCAAATAAGACCGGTTACTTACAAAGGCCATTTGCGACATGCATGATGCAGGCATTTCAGAGCATGTAGTAAAAAAAATTAACTTTGGGTTATCAAAAGTCTTTTCATTCGCTGGTGAATTAATGTACTATCCAATTATTAACGAAATGAAGCATAAATTCATACTCCTTTGGGCAATTTGGACCCTGGTTGGAATCGCTCTGGTAGGTGGTGCCTCCATGGCTGATCCAAAGAATAGCATGGCCGCAGTGGTTGCAAATGTCCTTAGTCTCGCACCACTGCTCGGAATCCTGCTTGCCTTGGGTGCTCCAAAAGCAGCGAAGCAGTTCTCAGATTGGTTGCATCAGGAGAAAAACTCGCTGCTGTATGTAGCCGGCGGTATCTCCTTCCTGTTTGTACTGCCTGGCTTGGTGACCGGTAAGTTCGATCCTTACTATTCCGTCATTTTTACCGCAATTGTTTTTGCTGTATTTGGAGTCTTAAAACAAGCAGCAAACCAGGAATTTATACTGACCTGGACCGACCTGGTGCTTTGGCTTTTGCTCTGGATTCCCTTCGACCTTCGCTGGTACATGCAGATGCTCCCAGCAACCAATGACAGTTATACCTGGTGGTCTGTAGCAATCTCTGTGGTAGGTGTAGTGGGCTGGGTCGGTTACCACCGTGCTGGCATTGGTTTCAATCTGACCCCAAGGTTGAAAGACTTACGCATCGCCGTGATAGCCTTGGTGCTCATCATGGTTGTGGTGGTTCCGCCAGGATTGTTGACAGGTTTTCTTTCGTTTCACATCCCGCAATCTTATCCCATTCCAAAATTGACCCTTCATTTTGTGGGACTTTTTTTAACCGTTGCATTGCCTGAAGAGCTCTTTTTCAG